>NZ_JBVJGZ010000001.1:0-507145 GCF_055587025.1 Streptomyces sp. NPDC048600
ACGCTACGAGAAACGGGCATACGCCTACCTCGGCACCGTCACCCTCGCAGCCCTCATCATCTGGCTCCGCACATGATCCAGGAAACAGCGCCTAGTCCTCGCCGTCACCAGCTGAAGGTGGCGGCTGGCGGTCCGGCTACGGCCACCAGCGCTGAACCGTCAGCAGAGTCTCGGCCTGGGCCTCGATCGCCTCCGTCGCGCCCAGCGCGGCCGTGACCGGGACCAGTGCGGTCAGGATGTCCGCAGCGTCGCGCCGCGAGTACCTGGCTGCGTCCCGCAGCGCCGCCTCCCACAGTGGTGCGAGCACACACTGCGGTGCCCCGGCGGCCGCGTCCGCGAAAGCTGCCATGGCCGTCACGAACTTCCGCTGGTGATACCGCCGGTCCAGCGCCGCCACCGCGCGATATGCCGCGGCCGGGTCCGCCCGCGTGAGCTCCGGGAGGACGGCGATGAGGGCGTCGGCGCGTGGGGTCTCGTTCCAGCCGTTGGACTCGGGCACGTGGGCCAGGGCCGCGACGGCGTGCTCCACGTGGCCGTAGCGCACCAGCACCTGCGGCAGCCCGGTGACGGCAGTCTCCCGGTGACTGCCCTCGTCGTAGCCGTATCTCTCGCCGGACATCCGCTCCACGAGGGCGAGTGCTTCGCTGGGGCGGCCGAGGGCCGCGAGCCGCCGGGCGAAACCTCCCGTGGCCACAGCCCGAGCGTCCTCGCTGTCCAGCCTCGCGGCATGATCCATGAGGCGGCTCAGCCAGGGCTCGGGCGTCAGGCCGGCGATCGTGGCGATGGTCTTTGCCCGGACGAACGGGATCCGGACGCCTGCGAGTTCGCGCAGCGCACGCTCGAACGCCGTCCGCCCTGCGGAAGGTCCGGCCGAGGCGGCTAGGGCCGCGAGCACGATGGCTCGTTCCGGGCGGTCCTTGCGGCGAAGCAGGGCGAGCGCGGGTTTCTCCAATCCGGGGGTCAGGTGGGGTGCGATGTCGGTCACAGCCATCTCGCGCAGATCGCTGAGCGAACGGAGGCCGGCCAGGGTGGCCCGGACCAGTGGTTCCCGTTCGTCGGGGGCGCGCAGCGGCATGAGCACGTCGAGAGCCACGGCGCCCAGCCACCTATGGTCGATGCCGGGCAGGCTCCCGTCGTCCGTCGCGGCGTGGTCGAGCGCGATGCGCCATGCCTCGCCGGCGAAGGCCGCGGCCTCGTCCGTGCGTCCGGCGGAGGCCAGCCGCCGCGCCAGCCCCACCAAGACCTGCCCGCGGTGGTGGACGTCGGGCACTGTCCGTGCGGCGCGGCGGAGGGCTTCGCCCACGTCGAGCGGGCCGTGCCGGGCTGCCTCGATGAGCGCCTGGGCCCGCTGCTCCTCCGGCAGAGACCCGGCCTGCTCAAGGAGAGCACCGGGCTCACCCGTGCGGAAGGCCAGTGTCAGCAGCCTGGCGACGGTTCTCGGATCCGGGGTCGCGCTGCCCCCGGCCCGGGTGCGCCGCAGCAGGTCCAGCGCGGCGCCGAACTCGCCCGCCTTCGCCAGACGTTCGGCCCCCCGGGGCGCGGCGACGTCTCGGGCGCCGGGCGAAAGCCGGGCGACGGCGTCCTCGACCTCGTCCGCGTACGGTCCGTCCAGTCGGGGGAGCAGCGCTGCCAGATGCCCCGTCACCGCCTTCCAGTCGCCGATCACCTGGTAGTACGACAACGCCGTACGCATCCCCTTCGTCGAGAGCACCGCCAGTTGTGCCGTGTGGATCTCGACAGGGGCCGCGTTCGGTGCCCGCTCCTTGCTGTGCAGCCGGAACGCCTCGATGAGCTGCTGCTGGGCGCGCTCGCCCTCCGCCGAACGCGTGACCGCGAACAGGGCCGCCGCTCGCTCGCCACGACCCTTCAGCGACCGGGCGGCCCGCGCGGCGGCCTCGGCGAACCGGGCGCGGTCGGTAGCGGGAAGAAGATCCGCGAGCTGCTGGATCAGCGCGGGGCGGCCCTGGGGGCCGGGGACGGCAGGGACGGGCAGTGGTGCGCCGTTCGCGTCCGTTCCCGGTCTCAGCGTGATGCGGGGAGAGGCGGCTAGAGCCGCCGTGACGACGTCGAACCGCTGCTCCGGAGGGAGGTGTCGGGCAAGCGCCAGCAGGAGTTCGGTGCGTGAGTCGGCGCCGTCGATCTCCTCGATGGCCTCGCGGGCGGCGGCGACGGCCTTTGCGCGCAGCTTCACCGGGAGCCAGGGCAAGACGGGGACGAGGCGGTGAGCCCGCAGCCACGGGTCCTCGGTGGCGGTGATGTCGCGCACCATCCGGTCGAGCACGAGGCGCCTGTGGGCGCGCGGCAGCCAGTCGCCGGTGCGCGCAAGCACCGCCCCGTACCACTCCCCCCTGATACTGCTGACGGTCTCCCGTGTCATCTCGTCGTCGAATGCGAGGCGGGCCAGCCGCAGCGCCTCGGCGACCGCCCCGTTCTCCGCCAGCAGCGGGGCGAGCGCGATGTACGCCTGGGTACGCGGACGGTCCTCGGAGATGCCGAAGCCGTCGGGAAGGGACAGCGGCAGTTCCCCGGCCAGGTGCACGGCGAGCCGAAGGGCCCCGGTACGGTCACTCTCGGGAAGCTCGGGGACCAGCCGGGTGAGGGTGGCGAGCTTCTCCACCGGATCGGGCAGGGCCTCGCACAGGGCGAGAGGGTCGAGGACGGGCCGGGCGGCCGGAGACAGCAGCGGGTAGGCGCAGGCGAGCGTACGTGCCCGGCCCTCGGAAAGCGGTGCGTCTGCCGGCCCGTTCAGCCAGTCGAGCAGCAGCGGCTCGGGCAGGTGCCCGGCGACCGTGCCCTGGCTGCTGTCCACCGCGCGGTCCAGCAGGTCCGCGTCGGAGAACAGCTCGTACAGCCGGGACTCGTCGAGGCGCGGTGCTACGTTGGCGGCCAGCCGGGCGCGCGTGTCCGGCTCGTGCTCGGCGATGACCAGCCGTACCGCCTCGGCCTGCTCGCCGAGTTCGGCCAGCCGCACGATCATCGCGGTCCGCGCCCCGGCCATCCAGGAGAACTCCTCGGTGCCCACGATGGCGTTCAGCGCCGTACGGGCCAACGCCGGCGGCAGAAGGGGCGCAAGTGCCGCCAGTGCTGCGTCGCGCGGGTACGGGGTGAGCGCGAGCGCCGCGTCGAGGAGAGCGGGCAGCGCGACATCGGGCACGGTCCGCGCGAGGACTCCCAGGGCGGCGACGCGCCCCTCCTGGTCGGGGAGCTGGCCCACCACGGCCACCGCCTCGAGACCCGGGATCAGCCCGGCGGTGACGGCGGCGGCGAGGAGTTCCGGCGGTACACGCTGCCAGCGGCTGCGCACCGAGGCGGTCATCAGCGCGTAGCGGAGCTGCCGGCCCATGTCGCCCGCCGGACGCCCGGGGACGCGCCGTCCCGCCAGCGCCCAGGCCGCCGTGAGGTCCCCCACGTACGCGCCCGTTTCACCAACGGTCGATTTGGCCTCGAACCACGCGTTGTGACCGGAGGGCGTGCCGTGGGCAAGCAGGCGGTGCAGATCCTCCGCTCGATCGGCGGCGATCAGGTGTGCGGTGAGATGGCGCAGGTGATAGCTGCTCAGCCGGGCCAGCGGCCCGGTGCCGACGCTGCCGGGGGCGTCCGCGGTGTCCTCGGGCGCGGCAGCCATCCGGGAGTGGTCCACGGCCTACGACCGTGCCGGGCAGCCGCCCAGCCCGTTGATCATGTCCAGCCCCGCCTGGGCGATCCGGTCGTGGAAGGGCTGCAGTCCCATCCCCTCCTCGGCGAGGAAGTCCTGGAAGCTGGCGTGGTAGACGCGGTAGCGGGGTCGCCCGCCCCTGACCGGGGTCTCGTTGAGGAACTGGCGCCACTCTCTGACCACTTCGCGGACCCGCGGCGGTGCGACCCCGGACCAGCTTTCGACCTCGGCGAGGGTGACCGGTTCCCTGACCGTGGCAAGGATCCGCAGCACCGGTTCGTAGATCCGCTCGAAGCGGTCGTGGCCGTGGTTGTCGCGCATGGCGCGCCAGTGCCGCTCGTAATAGTCCCGCAGGCCCAGTGGGAGACTGTGGATGTCGTCCAGGGACTCCGGTGAGAGCCGACCGGCCCGGATGTCCTTGAGCACATGGACGACGTACATGAAATTGCCCTGGCTGCGCTCGGTGATGACCGTGACGAACTCGTCCTCGCCGACCCCCCACCCCGCCACGCGCGGCGCCATCTCCGGGTGGGCGCCAAGGCGGGCGCGGATGTAGCCTGCGACGTCGGCGAGGTTGCGCGGGTCGTCGTCGCGCAGATGGATGTCCTCGCGGCGGCTGACGCTCAGCCGGTAGTCCAGTTCCTCACGGGACGTCAGGACGAAGAAGACTCCGGGCGGCAGCACCGACGGCAGGCACAGCCGGTTCGTGGCCGATCCCGGGTCCCCCTCCGCCTCGTCCAGTGCGTCGACGAGGACCACGACGGGCTCCCCGCCGGACCTGTCCGCAGCCTCGGCCAGCAGCCGGCCGAGGAACGCGCTGTCGAAGGTGGCCTCGGGCGGCAGCACCGGGTGGTCGAGCCGGTAGCGGATCACCAGCTGGGCGCAGACATTGGCGAGGAACGCCCCGGTGGAACGGATCCCCTCCAGCCCGATGTTGAAGTGGTGGACGTACCCGCGAGTGTCCACCAGATGGCTGAGCAGCGCGGTCTTGCCGATGCCCGGTTCGCCCCTGAGGAGGAGGTAGCCGGAGGGGAAGTCGGGGTCCGTGAGATGGCGGTCGATGGCAGCGAAGACGAAGTCACGGCCCACGAAGTTCCGGGTACGGTCCCGCACGATTCGTTCGAAGTCGAGGACGCGCAGGTCCTGCGCGAGCGGTGCCGGTGCGGCGGCGAGCAGGCGGAAGACGCTGGTGTCGATGGCACCGGGCTGCGGGGCGAGCGGTTGCGGCTCGATCCGCCAGCCGTAGTGGGCCACGGCGACGTCCAGGGCGAACCGGAAGGGTCGGGCGGCCGTGTCGAGCTGTTCGCGCCCGGCCGCCACGGCACGGTCGAAGGCGAGGAGGCCGTCGGCCGTGCGTCCGGTGCCTTCGGGGACGGTGTCGGGCAGCGTCGTACTGTGGGCGAAGCCGGTGCACTCCACGGCGAGGAACGCGTCCTCGTCCACCAGTTCGCGCAGTGGCCCGGCGTCGGTGAGAGGCCCGGCGCCGAACAGCTCGCGCCCCGGCCGGTAGCCGTTCCAGTCGCGCACATCGGCGGTGAGCGAGACGGCGGCAAGCGCGTGACCCTCGATCACGACGAGGACCGGGAGCAGTTCGAAGGCCAGGCACAGCCCGCAGTAGAGCGTCGCGAGGTCCAGGCAGGTGCCCTCCCGTGGAGCGTCTAGCAGCTCCGCGGGGGTCCGGACCGGCTGCAATGCCTGGGCGGGATGGTAGGCCTCGTGCGCGTAGCGGATGCCGCCGGCGGCGCAGGCGTCGTAGATGTGCCGGGCCAGGACCCGGCGCCGCTCAGGGGTGTCAGCCAGGTCGAACCTGCTGGTGGTCAGCGACAGCCAACGGCTCGCCCGTGGGGTGACATAGCGGGCGAGACCGCGGTCGTCGAAGCGCGACCACGGGGGCCAGGAGTCCGGCGTGGCGGTACTGGTCATCCCGCGACCTCGAACAGGTCATGCACCGCCGAGGGGGCTGAGGGGCCTGCCGTCGCGGTGCGCACACCGATCCGATACGCGCCCGGCGGCAGGCCGTCCAGCGACAGCGTGAAGCCGCCGTCCTTCTCGATGAACTGCACCGTACGCGGTCCGGGCGCGGCCGTCGTGCCCACGGGCTCGACCAGCGCGCGCAACGAAGCTCCGGGCAGTGTGTTGACGAGCAGGGCCCGCACGGTGACCGGTTCGCCCACCGGATAGAGGTCGTCGAGGTCCAGCGAGATGGCGGGCCGCTCGGCGGCGGCCGGACTCGGCAACGGGCCGCGGATCTCCCGCAGTCCCTCGGTCTGCATCTGCGCGAGGCGTTGCCGCACGTCGTCGAGGATGACCGGATTGCTCTGCAGCGAGGCGTGCCGCTCGGCGACGAAGGTCTCTCGGTAGGCGTCGGACAGCTCGATCGGGACCGCGGAGGCGCGTGGCACGGTTCCGTCCCCCTCGGCGAGTACGGGGTCGAACCAGTCCGGCGCCTCGGTGCCCACGGTCACCCTGCCATCGATCAGCGTCGCGGACTGCCGGGTGGGCTGTCGGGTGCCCACGATCGGCACCAGCGCGTAGCCGTCGCGCAGGTACTCCTCGTCGCGGCGGTGCCGGTTCACGGCGGCTTCGATCTCCCGGTGGAACGCGAGTGCGTCGGCCGCCAGCTGGGAATCGACGCCGGGCATGCCGGGGGTCTCGGCGACCCTGGCGTAGGAGTCTCCGATACGCAACGCCCGGTAGATGGGCAGGAGTTGGTGCATCGACGGGAACGAGCGCACCACCTCGCTCAGGTCCAGCAAAGCCTTCTTGTAGCCGTTCGCCAGGAAGTCCAGCGCGTTCAGCGAGCCGCGATACGGCGTCCCGAAGGTGATCAGGGCCCGGCAGTCGCGCCAGCCTTCCAGGACCTCCAGCCAGTGCCGGGCCACCAGGCCGCCCATGCTGTGGGCCAGCAGGATCACCTTCGCCTGCGGATTGCCGCTGTACTCGCGCCACAGGGCCAGACGGCCGGCCACGAGAGCGCCCAGCCGCCGGGCGGTGACGCGGTTGTCCAGCCGCCAGTCGTAGGGGAACTCGATGAAGTTCGCCGGCCTGGCGTCGTGGACGGTGCCGGGTACGACATCGAAGCTGTCGTGCACCATCCGCGCGGTGGCGGTGTAGCCGTCCACCTTGACCAGGCCCGGCACGAGATGTGCGTCCGGCAGCAGCCGGTCGGCGACCACGCCCCCGGGGTCCAGACCGTCTAGCCGCAGGTCGTCCAGGGAACCGCCGAGCGTGGTCAGCGCCCGCCATGCCACGCCCGCAGACGGCGCCCAGATGTCGCGGCCGTCCTTTCGCAGCACGCTGCCGGTGATCCCCGGCAGCAGGATCACGAGGTCCCGCAGCCGCTGTTGCGCCATCCGTGCCCCCTTCGGCATGCGCGCGGTGCGCCGGCCGTTCACGCGCCGACGGTCGGCCCTCCACGGTCATGCCCTCGCGGTGGTGTCGGCCGGCCCGTCACATTCTGTCCAAGAACGTGTGGCGAGGTGTCCCGAACGGCGAATGCGCCTGCCGCGTACTGCACAGGGAGTACGCCAGATGGTGGGGAGTGAAGATGGGGGACCTCCGTGCCCGTCGTGGTGACGAGAGGTTTCACGCGTCACGTCCAAAGCCCCGTGCCGCCGACCGGGTGCCCGCGGGGCTCGAACACTCACGGCGCATTTCGCCCAAGGCCGTTGCCGGCGACCGCCAGGACTGCCCACATCACCATCCCAACAAGTTCAGTTGCGGTAAGGGGCGCGTCGGGGTGGAGTGCGCCCATGACGGCGACCCGAGTTCTCTACCTGCTGGGCAGTGCGGCCGTCGGCCGTGATCGCCCCGGCCACCTTCAACACGATCAACCAGTGGGCGCTGGGCATCACCGACAAGTTCGCCGTCGGCTTCGCCGCGCCGCTGAGGGCCCAGCGCGGCGGCCGCCGTCAAGTACGCGACCATGCCGCGGGCGACGAGGACCCCCAGTCCCATCCGGCGTCCGCCACGGCCTGCGCTCTCCCGCAGCCGTTCGTACTCGGCGACGCCGGCTGCCGCGTCACCGCCCGGGGCGGCACGGGTTATGGGCTCTTCATCCGTGCTGGTCTCCGCCTCGCGCCGACGCGAGAGCGCACGCTCGATGGAACGCGGGTGGACGGTAAAGCCGGACTCCTCCAGGACTCTGCCCGACAGGTCCTGTGCTTGATGGTTCTGCTGGGAGGTCTCGCGAAAAGTGACCGAGCAGCGTGCCCGCTACCTGGCCCCAGTGGACAACTTTGGTCCACACGGCGTGGAAGCCGGTCGCTCAGGGCGAAAAGCCCCAAAGCTCGTCCCACGGTTCGGGCTCTTCGGGATGGAGGATGCAGCGAATACAGCGCCGGAGTCCCGGCTCGCCCGATCCGGCGGCGGCGTTCATCCACGGCAGGGCGTCCAGGGCGTGTGCACGTTCGTCTGTGGCGAGGGTGTCGATCATCTGGTGGAGGGTCTCGGGCGCGGGTTCGTCCGTGAGGCAGAGCCACCCGATCGCTGCGGCCAGGCGGGCTTCGGGGGCCTCTGTCCGGTCTTGCCACCGCTCACTGAACCACCGGACGGTCGGCGGGTGTGGGTGGGTCCGGGTGGTCTCCGCGGCGGCGAGGAGCAGGGCGGCACGGACTGTGGCGTCGTGCTCCGCGGCGAACCTGGCGGCGAGGGCCGTTCGGACCGTGTGGCCGGGGTCGGCGGCGGTGGCCAGAGCGTAGGAGGCGTTGATGCGGATGGTGGGGTCGCCGTCGTCGAGAAGGGGCAGGAGGACGGGTGTTGCGGCGGTGATCGCGGCTCGGGCGGCGGCCACCGACCAGCCAGCCGGGTAGCCGCTCACCTCGACGCCGTAGTCGTCGTAGTCGTCGGGGGCGTGGCGCCCAGGATCGGTGCGGTGGAGAAGGAGTTCGTCGCGGGAGGCGACGCCGAAGTGACGGGCGCGGGCCGGGCTGGAGAGTACGGTGAGGGCGGCGGCACGGTGTGGGTGGCGGGCATCGGCGGCGATGGGGATCAGGAACGGGACGGCGAGGGCTGCGGCGGCCCGGTTGTCGTTGGCGCACAGGCCCCCCAGCACGTCCGCCGCGTGGTGAGCGCGCTTGTCGCCCGTATGCAGCAGGTGGACGGCCTCCCGGACATCGTCCCCGTGGGGGAAGCTCCCCCACGGGACGGCGTCGGGGAGCAACCCGCTGTGGGCCCGGGACAGGATGCCGGCCACCACTGCCCGCACATCGAACGCGCCTCCCGCGAACGAGGCGAGCTCCGCTCCGTCCACCAGCGCCCGGCACATCGCGAACGTCGGATCGGCCCGCCAATCCCCCACACCACACCCCACCATCGAATCCCCGAGACTCGATCATGCCCTGCCCGGCCGCCTCCGCCCGGCGACTGCCGGACATCCAGGCCCACGTCCCGGCACGCCGCGAACCACCAAAAATCCGAAACACGCTGGGCTGAACCGGATTCTGTAGCCGTATGCACTTGGGGACCTCCGGAACAGTCCGCGGAGGTCCCCAAGTGCCGGGCCTCCTCAGCCAGAGGCTCGCTCCAGGGCGGCCTCGAGTTCTGCCACCCGCCGCGGGATGTCGAGGGAGCGGACCAGCTCCAGCGCCTCGCCGTACGCCCCCCGGGCGAGGTCAGGCCGACTGGCGTGAATGTGGATGTCTCCCTGGATCGTCAGCATCGATGCCAGACCTGCCTGATCGCCGCGTTGCCGGTGGAACTCGGTGGCCGGCGCGAGGGTCTCCTCGGCCTCGGCGTACCGGCCCATCTGGTCGTACGCCAGAGCCAGATGCCACTGGCACCAGACGATCTCGGCGGGGTCGCCCCGGAGCCGGCTCGCTTCCAGGGCGTCCGTCAGCACGCGTGCCGCCTCCTCCGGCCGGTCCAGCTGGCGGTAGGCGTCGGCCACATGGGCGGAGAGCCAGATTTCGGCGCCCTTGTCGCCACGCTGCCGGTAGACGGCTCGGGCTTCGGTATACCGGCGTAGTGCGTCGCCGGGGCGCTGCAGGTCGCACTGGAGGTCGCCGAAGTGGGTCAGGATCCAGCCCTCCTTGTCCTCGTCGCCCCGCGCGCGTGCGATCTCCAGCGCGCGCTCGTACAGCCCGGTCGTCTCATCGCGGCGCCCCAGGATGCGCCGTGCCTCGGCGAGATGGATAAGCGACCCCAGCTCGGCGGACTCGTCGTGGCGGGACCGGGCTGCCTCGACCGCCATGGTCTTGACGGCCTCCATCTCCTCCCACTGGCTGCGGTAGAAGAGGAGCCCGTACAGCGGCTCCACCAGACGCAGCAGCAGCTCCCACTCATGCCTCTCGTACGCGCGGCGGATATTGGCCTGGACGTTGAGGTGTTCCTCCGCGAACCAGTCGATCGCCTGGGCGGGCAGGTTCTCGTGGGCGCCCGGGCGGTTCATCCAGGTGTCCAGCCGGGCCGCGTACCAGTTCGCGGAGCGCCGGAAGGCCTGGTGCCGTTCGGCCTCCGGTTCGGTGCGCTCGGCGTGCTCCCCGGCGTACAGGCGCATCAAGTCGTGCAGCCGGTAGCGCTCACCGGTGGAACCGTCGACCTCCACCAGCTGCCGGTCGGCGAGCTCACCGAGGAGGCGTGCGGCCGTCTCCTCCCCGATGTCGGCGCAGCGCGCGGCCAGTGCGGGCACGAAGTCGGCTCCGGCGAGCAGGCCGAGGTACCGGAACAGCCGGCGGGTGTCCTCGCGCAGTGCCCGGTAGCTGACCTCGAAGCTGCTGCGTACTCCGATGTCCTCCCCGTCCAGTTGGCCCTCCAGGTGCGAGATGCGCCGCCGTTCGTCGGCGAGCAGTTCGGCGTGCTCGCTCAGTGGTCGTCTGCGCTGGGAGGGGGCGACGAGATTGCCTCCCGTGATGCAGATGGCCAGAGGCAGCCCTCCCAGGAGGGTAACGATGGTGTCCGCGGCGTCGCGCTCGCGGGCGACGCGCTCGGCGCCGATGATGCGTTCGAAGAGCCGCATCGCCTCTGTGTCGGGCAGCGGTTCGACCTGCACCCGGTCCGCGCCCTGGACGGAGGGCAGGGCCGAGCGGCTGGTGAGGATCGCGGCGCTGCCCGGTGCCGCAGGCAGCAGGGGGACGACGCGGGCCGCGTCAGCCACGTTGTCGAGGACGAGGAGGCTCGGACCGGCCCGCAGATGGTCCTGGAGCCGCTGCCGCCGCGCCCGCGCGTCGGGGGGAAGGCTGTCACCGGACAGCCCGAACGCCTGAAGGAGCTCGATCATGGCCGCCTCGGTCGACACGTCGAAGCCCTCGCCGCCGAGGTCGATGCGGATGCGGGCGTGCCAGAAGGTGGGCGCCAGACGGTGGGCGATCTGGGTGGCGAGTTCGGTCTTGCCGACGCCCGCCATGCCGTGGAGGACCACCACCGGGGCGCTGTCCTCGAGCTGGTCGACGAGCAGGCCGGTCGCCCTCACGATGGCCCGCTCGCGGTCGGTGAAGTTGGCGCGGGCCCTGTCCAGGTTCATATGCCGAGTGGTGCGCGGCAGGGCGCGGGCCGGGATGCGCGGCAGCACGACCCAGTTGTCCGCCCGCAGGTCCCACCACCACCGTTGCCCTCGCCCCAGCTCCATCAGTCCCGTCAGCGGTACCACGGTCAGGGTGGACGCCCCTTCGGGGAGGTGGTGCTCGCTGACGACGCCCACGGCCAGCGCGCCCAGCTGGGGGTCGTCACTGAACACGACCGCCCCGGACATACCGCGCCACTGTGATCCGTTCCCGCCGGGTGTCCCTTCGGGCGCCGACTGGGTCCGGAACTCCAACAGGCCGCGCCGCAGATGGGAGCCCGGTGGGATGACTCCGTTGATCTGGGAGCTGTCGCGCAGGGGCACGTCGGTGCCGGACTGCGGGTGCTCGTTCCAGCCGGGGTAACCCAAGGCCCAGCACTCGACCAACGCCGTCCGTGCGCGGTCGATCCGGGCGTACCGGACGGCGGGCAGGTCCGTGAGGGAGGGGTGGTCGGCGACCCGCAGGACTGCGAGGTCCCGTGCGGGGTCCGCGGCGAGGACCTCAGCCGCCAGTTCGAACCGGTCCCCGCGCCGTACGCTGATCACGTCGTCCACGGAGCCGTCGGTGAGGACGTTGTGCGCGGCAGTGAGGATCAGTCGGCCGCCGACAAGGCACCCGGAGCCCACGCTCCACGGGCCCGTCCGGCGTCTGCGGAGGACTTCCACCACGCGCTCGATGGGGGCGGTCACCGCGGTCGTCCAAGTGTCCGGTCAGGGCTTGGCGACGGAGTCGCGCGTGACGCGCACCCGCCGTCCCGTACGGTCGGTCGGCGCCTCCAGCGTGACCAGGACCCGCTGGATCTCCTCCCTGCGGTACTGGCCGTCGCCGCCGAGTTCCAGCACCCAGAACTTGGCGCGGCCCGTGCCCGTAGCCTGGTGTGTGATCCCGACGCTCAGCTCCAACTGCACCTCGCCGACACCGAAGCGGATGTCCGAGTCCGAGCCGGCTGCGACAGCTGCGGCCAGTTCCTCCCGCAAGGCGGCGATGGTCTCGGCAAGCCCAAGGTTCCCCACTGTGATCCCCCGTATCCGTGTTCCGCATCGGCACGGCACCCGCACGGTCGCCACGACGGATGCGGGCCGCGGGAGGAAGAGAGGCCTCCCGCCGTGCGGGACGATTATTCCCACGCGGACCGCGGGTCACGCGAGAATCCCCGGAAAGCCCGCGGTTCACCACATGCCGTGGTAGACCGCCTGGCACCAGCCCACACTGCTGGTGCTGGTGTTCAATCCGCACGCCCCGTCAGGCTGAACCAGGCACTCGCCGATACCTGATACCCGCGATCAGCTCTGCGTCTCCTCGCGGCGTCCAATAGCGGCCGCATCGGGTACGACGAGCAGCTTGCCGGTGGTACGCCGAGCCTCCAGATCGCTGTGGGCCCGGGCGGCCTCGGACAATGCGTAGCGGCCCGTTACGGTGACCTCAAGCGCCTTGGAACGCACCCACTCGAACACATCGGCGGCCCGTCGGAGCAGTTCGGACCGATCGGCGATGAAGTCCCCGAGGCTGGGCCGGATCAGGGTCAGCGAACCGCCGTGGGCGAGCCGAATCGGATCAAATGGCGGCACGGCACCACTTGCCGCGCCGAAGAGCACGAGATGGCCGCGGGTCCGCAGGCTGGCGAGGCTCGCATCGAAGGTGTGCGCGCCGACGCCATCGAAGACAACCGGCAGTCCCTGACCGCCGTTGAGCCGCCTCACCTCGGCTGCGAGATCGTCGACTGCGGAAGAAAGGATCACCTCAGCGGCCCCGGCACGCTTCGCCAGCTCGGCCTTCGCCGTGGTCGACGTCGTGCCGATAACCCTGCCGCCGAGATGGGTGATGAGCTGGGTCAAAAGCAGCCCCATGCCACCAGCAGCCGCATGCACGAGCACCGTGTCGCCCCCCTGAACCGGGTAGGCGTCCTTGACTAGATAGTGCGCGGTCATGCCTTGGAGGAGCACGGCGGCGGCTGTCTCGAAGCCGATATCGTCGGGCAGCGGCACCAGCCGGGAAGAGTCCACGACGGCCCGCTCGGCATACGTGCCGGGAATCTCCACCCAACCGACCCGGTCCCCCACTGCGACGTCAGCGACGCCGGGTCCAACTTCGACGACCGTACCGGCGCCCTCAGCGCCCGGGGTGAAGGGCAGCGGGAGGCTGTACCGGCCCTCGCGGTGGTAGACGTCGAGGAAGTTGACCCCGGATGCGGCGACCTCCACGACCGCCTCGCCCGGACCCGGCCGCGGCTGGTCCACCTCGGCCTCCTGCAGCACCTCGGGACCGCCCACTTCGTATACCTGAATCGCTCGCATGACCCCTCCAATAACGGCTCATCCCCCACCAACCCCGTTGATGGCGATCCGATTCCCGGCAAGCAGACCAGCCCTCCGCCCCCGCCGAGAGCTGAGACGCCTGCTGTGCACCCGGGTCTGGGACAGGAGACCGAGGCCGTCACGGGTCGACGAATGCACCACCCGCCGCTCCCGCACCGCCGTCCGGCCACCCACCACAAACGGGCTGCGGACGACCGTCTTGTTCGGACCCCCGGACCCGGCAACCTTCCGCACGATGGTGGACACCCGGATCGCGGACCTCCGGCTCGTCCTGGACCAGCTCAGCCACCTTCCGCTCGCCCGGGTCATGGACTCCCGCCGGATCGGGTTGACGGCGCTCGCGTTCACGCTGCAGGAAGCCGTGTTCCTGCAGCTCGGACAGCCCGCTGCGCACAGCTGCCGCGCCGTCCGGACTGCGCCGGGTCAGGTCCGTGACGCTCACCCGCCAGCCGTCCCGGTGCGTGCTGATCAGCCCGAACAGACCCTTCGCCTTGAACGACAGCCGCCCGTCGCGGAACAGGCCGTTCGCGATCCGCGTGAACCGGTCCCCGGCCATCACCCCACGCCGGATCCCCGCCCCGAAACCGGGCCGCACCCCACCCTCGGGCGCGGGCACGAACACCGGAATGTCGGCCTGGGCGGGAGGGTCGGCGGTCCCGGCGGGCCGGTCGGTGATCGAGTAGACGATCTCGCCGAGCGTCCCGTCACCGTGCCGCAGCTGCTCCCGCACCAGGTAGCCATGCAGCTCGAGTTCGGCGAGCGCGGCACGTACGGCGTCCCGCCCGTCGGGCCCCGCCCGCACGAGATCGGCGACCGTCACATGCCAGCCGGTGGCGTGCGTGCTGATGCACCCGAACACGCCCTTCGCCCGGTAGGACAGCCGGCTGTCGCGGAAGAGACCATTCGCTATCTGCGTGAACTGATCCGCCGCCATCACCGCACGCCGCACCCCCGCACCCGTACCGCTCACGACCGTGCCCCCGATGCGGACAGGCCGAGGCGACCGGAGCGGCGAGACAACACCTCTTCTCTGAGGCGGACTTGAATGCGGAGTGCGTGGGCCGGAGTCTTCTCCATGACCCCAGCACAGCGTGCACCCCTGACCACCAGCCTCACCATGGACCCCTCACCACAGTCACGATGAGGACACGAAACCCATGGTCAGGTCATGGTCAGACCATGGCCGGACCGTGGTCAGGCCATGGTGAGCCTCACCACGCCCTCACCATGGCCCCACCGTGACCCGACCACAGCCTTCGACAGGCCGTGCGGCTTCCTCGATGCGCGCACCGGCCGCAAGCCCCTGCGGGAGCGCGTCCCCGGCCCGCAGCGGACGGCGGGTCAAGCCGGGCAGCCCGTACTGCCTCCTTGGGCCGGGCGCCGCGCTGACCGTCCGAGCCCGGTCTCCGCCCCGGCGGGCAACTGAAGGCCGCCGTGTCACAGCAGCCGGACTCCTCACCCGGCGGATCCGCATCACGACCGAGCTGAGCCGCCCGGTCGCCGTGCCACCGCGTCCGCCGCTTTCGTCGGGCCTGCACCGGCCCACGGCCGGCTCATCGTCAGGTCGTGGCCGGCCTGTCCACGGGTCGGCCGTGCCCTGCGACAGGCTGCACCACTCGACTGCGCAGGACCGGCGGGATTGCGCACGGCGGCTGCGCAGTCGGCCCACGACTCTGCGCAATCGGCCCCCTGGGTCGCGTAGCCGCTCGCGCAACCCGACTGCGCATCGATGCGCAGCCCAGGCAGTGCTCGGACAGCGGGCGGAGCCGCAGGGACGGCCCGGCACGCACCGGCCTGCGCCGACCCTTGGTCAGACCACTGCCTGACCATGGTCTGACCGGTGCCCTCACCATGGCCCGGCCACGGGCTCTCACGGACTGCGCAGACCCGACTGCGCAGCAACGGCGGAAACCTGCGTCACGCGACTGCGCAGCCAATCGACGACCCTGCCCAGTCGACCTGTGTCGTCGGCCTGTGTCGTCGGTGTGTGCAATCCTCTGCGCAGACTCTGCGCACTCGTCCTCCCGTTGCGCACACCCTGCCAGCGACTGCGCACCGGCGTGACGACCCGGCCGCGCTGACTCTGTCCCCCGGGTGTTCGGGCCGCCTGTGCGGAGAGGAGGCCAGGATGGTGCCCGCACGGGCCTGCGCCGCCCTGGGCGCCCATCCGGCCGACCGGCACCGCACCATCACCGTGGCCCGGACGCCCGGGACCGGGCCACGGCGCGTGATCGCTGTCGACGGCAAGGCACTCAAGGGCTCAGCCCGGCTGACCTCGCCTCGCCGTCATCTGCTCTCGGCGGTCACCCACAGCCCGGTCGTGACCCTCGCGCAGGCGGAGGTCGGTGCGAAGACGAACGAAACCGGAAGCAGGTTCAGGATCAGCTCGATCGCAGCCACGCCGGTGACCAGGTTCAGGCCGGGGCCGGTACGGGGTGAGGTGGCAGCAGCGTTGCGGAGAGAACTCGCATCACGCCACGTCCTTCGGCGGGAGCCGCGTACTGCCGCCCTCGAGGGTGATCTCGAGGCCGGCGGCGGCCACGTCGACGGACGTGGCTTTCAGGCCCAGCGGATAGGTCCGGTCGGTGTGCTCGGACAGCCTGTCCTGGATGCGCTCGACCATGCCCGCTGACGCGGGACGGCCCAGTACCTCGGCGCTGTCGACATGCAAGACAACCCGTCCCTCCTGGATTTCCGGGCGCAGAGTCGCCCTGCCGAGGCCTCCCTGACCGAGCGTCAGGGTGAGGGTGTCCGCCGCCTCGTCGCAGTGGACCGCCGAGACGGGGAGCCGTCCACCGGAGTCGCCGGACGGACTCTGCAGCGAGCCGGCCGGAACCGCTACGTCCGCCTCGATGCGAGCGACGGTGGCGCCGTCGCCGTCGAACCGGACGTCTCCGAGCCGGACTGCGACGGACACGTCGGGGATACGGCCGAGGGTGGCGTCGTCGCTGCTGACGGTCACCGCGTCGATGTGCCGCTCCACCAGTGCGGCCAGCGCCGGTCCGCCCTCGATGTCGACGTCGCTGCCAGAACCGAGGGCCGGTCCGGCCGCGCGGGCGATGCGGCTCTCCAGCAGTGCGCGGGCGCCGACTTCGGCGACGGCGGCGGTGAGCAGCAGCGCTGCCAGCGCGACGCAGGCGGTGACGCGGCGGCGCCTTCCGCGGATGAGGAGTATTCCGCTGGTGCGTACGGGGCCGAGAACGGGCCTGACGTTCGGGCGGGGCGGACGGGGCGCAGGCCGGGTGATCATGTGCGCTCCCCCGAGGCCACGGCAACCGGGGCCGCCTCCTGAGCGCGGGTCCCGGGGCCGGGCGGCACGGCGGCTTCGGCGCCCTCGGGGTCCAGACGGGGCAGAAGGCGGTCCAGCCACCCCGGCAGCCACCAGTTCGCCCGGCCGAGCAGATACATCGTGGCGGGCACCAGGACCAGCCGTACCACGGTGGCGTCGATGACGACGCTGACGCCGAGCCCCAGCGCCAGCATCTTGATCACCACGTTGGTGGAGAGCAGGAAGGCCAGGAAGACGCTGGTCATGATGAGTGCTGCGCAGGTGATGACCCGCGCCGTGCCGGCCAGCCCCACGGCCACGCTGAGGTGGTTGTCCCCGGTGCGCAGCCAGGACTCCCGGATCCGGGAGAGCAGGAAGATCTCGTAGTCCATGGACAGGCCGAAGACGATGGCGAACATCATCACCGGTACGTACGACTCGACCGGCACCGGTTCCGGGACGCCGAGTGGCGAACCACCCCAGCCCCACTGGAACACGGCGACGACCACACCGTAGGCGGCGGCGATGGACAGGAGGTTGAGCAGGGCCGCCTTGAAGGCGACGAGCAAGCCGCGGAAGACGGTGAGCAGCAGCAGGAAGGCCGCGGCGACGACGACCGACACGATCACCGGAAGCCGGTCCACCATGATGTCCCGGAAGGTGAGTTGGGCGGCGGTGACACCGGTGACATAGCCGTCGGCGCCGGTGCCGGAGAGGGCCTCGGGCAGCGTCTCGTCCTGGAGACGGTGCAGCAGGCCCGCGGTCGCCTCGTCCTCGGGGCCGGTCTCAGGAGTGACGGTGGCGGTGAGCAGCGCTCGGTCCGCGGTGGCGACCGGGGTGGAGGCTCGGGCGACACCGGGAGTGGAGGAGAGGGCGTCGTGCAGGCCGGACGACAGGCGCTCGATCTCGCCGGGGCTGTCCGTTCGATCCGGGTTCAGGGCGGCTACGACCGTGAACTGACCGTTGGCGCCCGGCCCGAAGCTCTCAGAGACCAGGTCGAAGGCTCGACGGTCGGTGTAGTCGGCCGGGTTGGCACCGGCGTCGACGTGCCCGATCCGCATGGATGCGGTCGGCACGGCGAGCACGACGAGGATCAGAGCGCCGAGGACGAGGAACAACCCGGGGCGGCGGCCGACGGTGCCGGCCCAACGGTGCCAGGCGTCCGTGCCGACGGAGGTGCTGCCTGTCCTGGCGGCGCGGTCGGCGCCGGACTGCCCCGCGCCCGCGGGCGGTTCGGGCCTGGTCGCCCGCTCGGACTCGCCGGCCTCCGAAGTCCCGCGCCCACACTCCACGCTCCGTACCACCGCGGCCCCCTCCGCCACTCCTGTCTCGGAGGGGAGTACTTCCGTACCACCCGGTTCACCTGGATCATCCGGTTCGTCGACCGGACGCCGTACGCTCCACCGGTCGATCCGGCGCCCCGCCAGGCCGAGGAGCGCCGGGGCCAGCGTGAGCGCGGCGACGGCCGACACCGCGACGGTCAGGCCCGCGGCTGCGCCGAGGCCGCCGATGAAGCCGACGCCGGACGCGTACAGGCCGCCCAGGGCGACGGCCACGGTCGCGGCGGCGACGATCACCGCCCGTCCGCTGGTGGCCACGGCCCGGCCCGCGGCCTCGGCCGGGTCGTCGAGTTCGCGCAGCAGACGGCGGTGCCGGGTGATCAGGAACAGGGCGTAGTCGATGCCGACGCCGAGGCCCATCATCACGGCCAGCGTGGGCGCGGCCGTCCCGAAGGTGAGCGCGGCGGCCAGCAGCCCGAGCAGGGAGATGCCGGCCAGCAGCCCCACCACGGCGGTCAGCAGCGGGAACCCGGCGGCCGCCAGGGAGCCGAAGCCGGCCAGCAGCACGACCACGGCGGTGGCGAGCCCGATGCCCTCCGACAGGAAACCGGCCGTCTCGGGCCTGGCGAGTTGGCCGAGCGGGCCGCCGTACTCGACCTGGATGCCGTCGGCTCGCAGGCCCTCCACCGCGTCGTCGACCCGCTCGACGTACGACGTGTCGAACCCGACGGGGTTGTGCGTGAACCGGACGGTGACGATGCCGGTGGTGCCGTCGGCGGAGACCGCGCCGGGCATGGTGAGCGGGTCGGACACCGAGATGACCTCGGGGAGGCGGGTCAGCTCGGCGACGGCCGTGTCCACGGCGGTCCGGTGGGCGTCGAGCCGTCCGCTCGGCGCGTGCAGCACGACCTGCGCCGCCGTTCCTCGTACGTCGTCCGAGCCGTGCCTGTGCAGGAGATCCGCGCCGGTCTGGGCGGACGTGCCGGGGAGCGAGAAGTCGTCCTCGTACGTGCCGCCCCAGGCGCGGTCGGCGGCGACGGCCGCCGACAGGACCAGCAGCCAGAGAGCGAGCACCCGTACGGGCCTGCGCGCGCACACGCGGCCGAGCCGGTGCAGCGAGCTGGCCGGCGGGAGGGGGGCCTGTTTCATCGCGTCGGTCTCGCCCGCTCCCGCTACCACTGCTCGGACCGCCGCTCGGCCCACTGCCGCACCTGGTCGCCGTACTCGCCGTCGAGTGCCTTCTCCCGGATCTCCTGCCGCTCCTTGCGCCGCTCTTCTCCGCCGAGGCCGCGCAACTTCTCGATGTCGTGCCGCAGTTGTCCGGGCAGCGCCTGGTACTGGGCCCGTGCCGCGGCGGCCCGGATGCGCACGCGAGTGCCGTACTCGCCGGCGAGGGCGTCCCGCCAGATCCGTGCCGCCGCCTCGGGTCGCCGGGCGGGCTCCAGGGAGCGCAGTTCTCGCAGGTCGGCGCGGAGCTCCGGGGGGAGTCGGCGGGGCAGCGGGCTGACGTCGGTGCCGGTGACGACCGGCTCGCCGGCCGGGGTGTCGTCGGTGAGCGGGTCGGCGTCGGTGAGCAGCATGGCGGATGTGTCCACCACGGTCGGGGTGCCGCCGCCGTGGGTGGAGCCCGCGGCCCGTACCAACCCCGTCACCAGTCCCGCGGCGAGCAGCGTCACGGCCGTCGTGCGCAGGGCGCGAACCGCAGGGTGCGGGGCGCGTTCGGGTGGGGCCGTGGTGCGTGTGCTGTTCACGATGGTGTCCTTCCGTTCCTCGGTGTCGGTGCCAGCGTTGCGGCTGCCTGCGAGCGGAAGGTTCGGCGAATGTTCGGGCGATGTAAGGATCGGACGGCACGGCGGGGCGGGCGCGGACGGCCTGGTTAGCATCGGGGGCATGCCGAACAGCAAGGGTCTCGTCCTGGTCGTCGAGGACGAGCGGCACATCGCCGATCTGCAGCGGCGCTATCTGAGCCGGGAGGGCTTCGGCGTGCACGTCGAGTCCGACGGCTCGGCGGCGCTGGCCGCCGCCCGCCGGATGCGTCCGGTGGCGATCGTGCTGGACATCGCGTTGCCCGGGATGGACGGTGTCGAGGTGTGCCGTCGGCTGCGCGAGGACGGCGACTGGACTCCGGTGCTGTTCGTGACCGCGCGCGACGAGGTCGCCGACCGGATCGTCGGCCTCGAACTGGGCGCCGACGACTATCTGACCAAGCCCTTCTCACCGCATGAACTGGTCGCCCGGCTCAAGAGCGTGCTGCGGCGCGCGGCGGGCCCGCCGCAGGAGCCAGTGCGCCGGATGGGGCGGCTGACCATGGACACCGGCCGCCGCACCCTTCACGTGGACGACGGCCCGGTGGAGCTGACGACGACGGAGTTCAATCTGCTCGCCTTCCTGCTGCGCCACCCCGGCCAGGTGTTCTCCCGCGACCAGCTGCTCGCGCAGGTCTGGGGGCAGGCCGGCTACCGGGACACCCGCGTGATCGACGTGTACGTGTCGCAGGTGCGCTCCAAGCTCGGCGACGCGAGCCCGATCCGCACCGTCCGCGGAGTCGGCTACAGCGCGTCCGACCCGACAGCCCGATGACGACCGGCGACGCCCGGGCGGACGGGCGTGCGGGACCGGAGCACACGGGCGTCGCGCACCGCCGGAGCACACTCACCCGCCACATGATCGTGCTCACGACAGCCGTGGCGGCCGTGGCGGTGGTCCTGACCGGCCTGTTCGCGTGGCGGATGATCCGTACAACGGCTCAGGCCCAGGAACGAGACCGGCTCGCCGACCAGGCCCAGGTGCTGGCCCGGACCCCGGCGCTCGCCTCGCTGATGCTCGGCCGCCAGGAACGGATCACCGGCTCCAGCGGCCCCGCACTGGCCGTCGTGGGCCCCTCGGGCCAGGTCGAGGGCCCGGCGGCGGACGTGGTCGGCGCGGACCGGCGCCGGGTCCTGCTCGCCGGGGGAACGGTGTCGACGACCGCGTACCTGAACGGGCAGGAGGTCCTGGTCGAGGGCGTGCCCACGCCGAGCGGCGGCGGGCTGGTGCTGACCCAGCCGATGGACACCGTGGACCAGGCGTCCGCCCGTATCCGCGGCGCCCTGGCGGTGCCGCTGGTGCTCGGCCTCGCCGGCGCGGCGGGGGCCGGTGCGCTGCTCGCGCGGCGGCTGGCCCGGCCGCTCACGTCGGCCGCCGCCACCGCCCACCGGCTGGCGGGCGGCGCGCGCGGGCTGCGCGCGGACGTGGGCGGACCGGCCGAGGTCGCGGAGGTGGCCACGGCCCTCAACACCCTGGACGCGGCCCTCGGCCGCAGCGAGAACCGCCAGCGCGACTTCCTCCTCTCCGTCTCCCACGAGATCCGCACCCCGCTGACCACGGCACGCGGCTACGCCGAGGCCCTGGCGGACGAGGTGATCACCGGCGAGGAGGTCCCGTCGATCGGCCGCGTCCTGACGTCCGAGATCCAGCGCGTGGAGGGCTTCGTGGGCGACCTGCTGGCCCTGGCCCGCATGGAGGCCGACGACTTCCGGCTCGAGGTGACCGAGGTCGACCTGGACGCGCTGGTGGCGCAGACCGCGGACGTCTGGGGCCCGCTGTGCGCCCGCCACGAGGTCGACTTCCGGGTGGAGCTCGCGGACCGGCCGCTCCCCGTCACGACCGATGCCTTCCGGGTCCGCCAGCTCATCGACGGTCTGGTCGAGAACGCCCTCCGGGTCACCCCGGCGGGCCGTCCCCTGGTCGTCGCCGTCCGCCCCGGCGGCTCGTACGGCGCCGTCGTCGAGGTCCGCGACGGCGGTCCCGGCCTCACCGACGCGGACACTGCGGTGGCCTTCGAACGCGGCGCCCTCACCACCCGCTACCGCGGCATCCGCCCGGTGGGCAGCGGCCTCGGCCTCGCCATCGCCCACCGCCTGACCACCCGGCTCGGCGGCACCATCACCGCCGGGGGCCGCGCCCCGGAGGGCGGCGCGTGCTTCACTGTCCGCCTGCCGGGGCACGGGCGACCGCCTGCCTAGTGCTTTGACCGGCATGGTTCACCGGGTTGCTGGTCGCGGCCGAGACTGGTGAGCCGGTTGGATGTGGTGACACATTCGATCCGGCAAGGTGGGGATGCGGTGGCAGAGCCCGTTCGCATGCGCAGACTGACCGACCAGGAGGGGCAGCGGCTGCAGCAGATCGTGCGCCGGGGCAGCACCAACTCGATGCGCTGTCGGCGCGCGATGATGCTGTCGGCATCGGCCGGCGGGAACCGCGTGCCGATGATTGCCCAGCTGGTGCAGGCAAACGAGGACACGGTCCGCGACGTGATCCACCGGTTCACTGAGATCGGCCTGGCCTGCCTGGACCCGCGATGGGCGGGAGGCCGTCCCCGCCTGCTCAGTCCTGACGACGAGGACTTCGTCGTGACGACGGCCACCACTCGCCCGACCAAGCTCGCCCAGCCGTTCACCCGCTGGTCGTAACGCAAACTCGCCGCTTACCTGCGCAAGGTCCACGGCCGGGTGATCCGGATCGGCCGCGAGGCTCTGCGCTGCCTGCCGGCCCGTCGCGGCATCACCTTCCAGCGCACCAAGACCTGGAAGGCGTCCACCGACCCCGAGTATGACGCCAAACTCGACCGGATCGAGCACATCCTGGACAACTTCCCCGACCGGGTTTTCGCCTTCGACGAGTTCGGACCGCTGGGAATCCGCCCAACCGGCGGATCCTGCTGGGCGAGCGGGGTCGCCCCGACCGGGTTCCGGCGACCTACCACCGCACCCACGGAGTCACCTACTTCCACGGTTGCTATTCGGTCGGCGACGACACCCTGTGGGGCGTCAACCGGCGTCATAAGGGCGCCGCCAATACCCTGGCCGCACTGAAATCGATCAGGTCAGCGCGCCCGGACGGCGCGCCGATCTACGTGATCCTGGACAACCTCTCCGCGCATAAGGGGACGAAGATCCGCGCCTGGGCGAAGAAGCACAAAGTTGAGCTTTGCTTTACCCCGACGAACGCCTCCTGGGCGAACCCCATCGAGGCGCACTTCGGACCGCTACGGCAGTTCACCCTCGCCAACTCCCACCACCCCAACCACACCGTCCAGACACGCGAACTGCACCGCTACCTGCGCTGGCGCAACGCCAACGCCCGGCACCCCGACATCCTGGCCGCCCAGCGACGTGAACGCGCCCGCGTCCGCAGCGGGCGGGGCATCCGCTGGGGCGGCCGACCACTCCCATCAGCAGCGGCCTAACCACCGAACCGGTGTTTACCGCGGTCACGGCCCCAAGTCGGCGCGGACGAGCCGGATTGCGGCTACTGGGTCCGCGGATCGAGTGACGGCCCGGCCCACGACGATGTGTGACGCACCGGCGGCGATGGCAGCCCGCGGTGTCCCGGGTCGGGCGTGCTCGGATTGGGATTCACCGGGCAGCGTGACTCCCGGCGTGACGATCAGGGAGCTGGAACCCAGTACATCCCGAAGCTGCGCGGCTTCCTGCGGCGATGCGATCACGCCATGGCATCCAGCGCGGTTCGCCAGCCGGGCCAGGCGCAGCACCTGCTCCTCGGCCGAGGCATTGACCCCGAGGTCAGCGAGATCGGAGCTGGTCATGCTGGTGACGACGGTGAGGGCCAGCACACGCAGGCGAGGAAAGTCGCGGGCTGCGGCGACAGCGGCGGCCATGATGTCGGTGCCACCCATGCCATGCACCGTCACCATTGACGCACCCAGTGTCCCTGCCACACGGACCGCGCCGGCAACGGAGTTCGGGATCTCGAAGAGCTTCAGGTCCAGGAACACCTCATTGCCCTTGGCAACGAGGTACTTGATGAGATCAGGTCCCGCCGCAGTGAGCAGCTCCAGCCCGACCTTGTAGAAACGGCACTCATCACCCAGACGGTCGACGACCTCCTCAGCCGCTCGACGGCTGTCGAAATCCAAAGCAACGATGATCCGACTGGCTGACTCCACAGCGCCATTGTCACCCACCACGCCGATCGATTCATGGCCGGGTTGACCCGACACCACCGACCGCCCACCCGGTGAACCTTCCCGCTCACAACACTCGCGAGCCCGGCCGTTCCAACGCCGTCTGCAGCGGGCCAAGTTCGAGCAGCAGGTCACCCTGGAGGAGTTCGACTTCACCGCCTCCTCGAAACTGCCCGCCGCCCAGATCCGCGATCTCGGCGCTCTGCACTGGCTGCATGCCGGTGAGTCGGTCATCCCCTTCGGACCGGGCGTTATCAACGGTTTCGAATGTGGATGCACAATTCTTGCACGTCAGACGGTTGATGAGATTGCTGGCAGGTGGGTCAGCGCAGGCTGGCAAGTTCGTTGACGTAGCGAGTGGGGGTGCCAAGGAAGAGGTCGGGCCGCGCGTGGCCGTGGGCGATGTTGAGTGTGTCGAGACGGTAGGTCCATTCACCGCCGCATGGACCGGTAAAGCGGTAGTTGATCTGCCAGCGGAGCCACTCGCCGCGGGCAAGTCGAACGGCAGGAGGACGCCGCCATCTGCGCGGCATGCCGAATGGCGTCGCGACCAGCTGAACCCGCAGAAGCCCATCGACTTCCCGCAAGAGCACGCCGGCGTCCGTGCTGGAGTCGGGCAGGTCGTGCGCCACAGCCCGGGGCTGGAAGTCTTCGGCTTCGCGCATCCGGACCTCGTGCATGAAGGGTGGCGAGCTGAGCGGCAGCGGGAACGCCGTAGGGGTCGCATTCCGACGTGCGGCTTTGAGCCCGCCGCGGGATTGCTTGGTCCATGACGTGCGAACCCACTGCACTACTGTCTCCACGAGCCCGATCCTGCGGCATGCCTGTCCCTGGCCGCTACTCCGTTTCGGCGGGAGCCGTCCGTGACAGGCCGCGGCGGGCGAGTTCGCGTCGAAGGTCGAGGTTCTCGCCGTGGGCTTGTTCGAGGGCGTCTCGCAGGGCCTCTACTTCTTCTCGGTGCTGCTTCTTCAGGCGAGCGATCTGGCTGCCCTCGCGGTTGCCGGGGCCCGCCGGGCCAGGACCCTGCGCGGCCGGCGGCACCGGGACGAGCGGGGAACCCGGGATGAGCGGCTTGCCGTCTGGACCGACGAGGCCGTGCGGGACGCCTGGACCGAGCGGCGCCGGGTCGCCGGTGAGCTGGAGACCACCGTGCTGGCCCGTACCGCCGACATGGTCGCCGAGGCGGAGAACGGTCACCTCGACGCGACCGCCGACCGGGCCCGCGAGGCGCTGGCCGCGATGCGTGCCCTTCTTGACACGGTCCGGCGGACGGAAGCCGTCCTCTCCGTCGTCGTCGGCGCCCTGGTCAACGCCACGGTCATCGGCTGGTGCGCCCGCGCCCTGCGCCGGGGCAGGCAGACGGACTCGCCACGGCCCAGCTAGCGGGCCGCAGCGAGAACGTGAGGCGATGACCCTGCGGGTCAGCTGCCGCTGATCGTGATGGTGAAGTCCGTGATCTGGACCGAGTTCGGGAACGTACCGATGAGCGTCGGTGCGCCGGTGAGGATGTCGATGCTGTAGAAGGACGCCCTGCCGTTGTACGGCGTGATGGTGGCGAAGGCGGTGTTGGCGGTCGTCTTGCCGTTGGTGAGGGTGCTGAAGATGTCGTAGCCGGCGTCGAGGTTCGCGTCGAAGCCGAGCAGGCCGGTCGGGACGAGGCTGCCGGCGTTCGGAGGCGACTGGATGGTGATCTGGTCGTTGAGGGTGTCCACGTTGGTGAGCGTGGTGCCGGTGGAGCCGACCAGGTCGTTGTTCGTGTACGCGGCGCCGGTCACGCCGGTGGCGGCCGTGGTCGCCGGCGGGATGTTCAGGCTGCTGTCGGTCGCCGTGGCGCCGTCGTTCAGGTTGTGGCGCAGGTTCTGGCCGTTGTTGCTGATCACCCGCAGCCGGTCGGCCGCCGGGTTGAAGTCGATGTCGAAGGTGGTGCCGTAGAGCGCGACCTGGAGCTGGGAGACCTTGGTGACGACCACGTTGTTGCTGGTGCCGGGCGGCGGGGTGGTGATCGTGTAGATGCCGCCCTTCTCACCGAGGCCGTACATGAGACCGTTCTGCACCCGGTGGTCGATACCGACCAGCCTGGTGTCGCCGCTGAGTCCGGTGACATCCCGGACCCAGTTGAGGACCCCCGGGGTGTCGGTGGAGAAGCTGGCCATGGTCAGGCCGTCACCGGTGATCCCGAACGCCTGCAGCTTGGGGGTGGCGGTGACGGCGGCGGAGCCGGAGCCCGGCGAGGTCACGATGAGCGCGGTGGCCGCGGTCACGACGGCGACGGCGGTCGCGATTCTCTTCCGGGTCCCGGATTTCATGGCTTTCAGCATTGTTGGCCTCCCGTTTGAACGCAGGTCAGTGGGTGGCCCGCGCCCCGCGAATTCGAAGTGGTCCCTTTTCCGAATCGGTCCCCCTCGGGCGGCGGGCACGGTTCTCATTAAGCCGAGGCCACAGCCCGCTCACAAGGGAATCGAGCCACAAGTACACCCCGATAAACGAACTTTGCGCACTCTGACAAACACCGTGCCCGCACACCCTTCACGGTTTCACCCGGAGTGATAAACGGGCGTCCCGTTTTCGCCTGTCGGCACCTTCGCCCTGGGTGGCATGCTCGCGACCATGGGGAGCCTCTTCGCCGAACTGGCCCGCCAGGCGTCGACCAACGCCCGCCGGGAGGTAGAGACATACACACGCGAGATACGGGAGTTCGGGTCCCTGGACACGAACCGCCGGGCCAGGAACGAGACCCTGGACTACGCGCTCTGGTTACGCCGTCGTACGGTCGAACTGGCCCCGGACAACGGCATGCTGACCGACGACGACCTCGCTTTCATCGCGTCGATGGGCGAGGTACGGGCCGAGGCGGGCATGTCGCGGGACTCGCGCCAACTCGTCCTGAGCATCCACACCGAGCTGATGCTGCGCGAGATCAACGAGGCGACGGACACCCTGCGTGGGGGTGACCTCGACGAACTCATGCGCCTCATGCGCTGGTTCGCCCCGCAGGGCGAGCGCGGCATCCACGCCTACCGCGGCGGCTACGAGTCGGTGCTGCGCCGCCGTATGCCGTACGCCGAACAAGCCGCCATGCTGGCATGGGCGTTGCTGTCGGAGAACGGCGCGGCGGCGGAGCTGGCCCAGCTCGCCGACATAGAACTAGCCGACGCCTACACGGTGTTGGTGGTCCGGGTCCCGGGCCGCCCACCGGACGACCGCGACCTGGAGAACGACATCGAGGCCCTGCTGAAGACCCACCGGGTACCGATGACGTGGCACACGGAACGGGAGCCCGCCGACGCCCCAGGCACGGGAGCGGACAGCCGAGAACTGATCGCCCTGATCCCGGACTCCGCCCCTGCCGCACTGCCGGATTCCGCCCCCGAACCCGCCGTAGCCACCCTCGTCCCGGACCTCCTGCAGGACTTCGCCGACGCCCTCGGCCGCCCCTGTGCCGCCGGTGCCGCCACTGCGCCGGTGACCGGCCTGGCCTCGGCGCTCGACCGGGCCCGGCGGATCAGCAGGGCGGCCCCGCTGCGGACGTCGGCCCGGCTGAGACCGCACACCCTGGCCGACGTGTTCGTCGAACTGGCCGTGGCGGAGGTGCCGTTCGTCGACAGCTGGCTCCGCTCCACGGCCCGGCTCCTGGAGACGGGCCCGGACCTCTTCGTCACCCTCGACGCCTACTACCGCCACGACATGAACCGCGGCCCCGCCGCGGCGGCCCTCAACATCCACCCCCGTACCCTCGACTACCGCCTGCGCCGCGTACGCGAACTCACCGACCTCGACCCGGGTTCTACACACGGCGTACGGGTCCTGACCGCGGTAGTCGCCCGGGACCTGTCGGGAGCGTGGCGCTGACCCGCAAGGCTTGGCCCGCAGGGCATCGCAGGTCGGGCCGCTGGTGTGGGTGGAGATTGACGCGCTCGTGCCGGTCTCGGACGTGATCATTAGCAGGTGATCGTCTGCCAGGGGCCGGTTCGCGGCTCCTGGGGGCGGTCCGCGCGAGGCGTCTCGTATGTTCCGCAACGTGAGGGAGGCGCATGGTGGACGTGCTGACATGCACGATCAAGCGGCGGATGCGACTGACCGAGGCGGTGGACTGCCGCAGGTCCCGAAGCCACGCCCGGCGAGCCGAGAGTGGCTTCGGGACCTGCACCTCCTCTCTCTCGCCGTGCGCGGCGGACAAGGCGATGGTGTCGGCCTGCAAGGCCGCCTACACCACAAGTGGGCTACTGATCAGGAACTACAGTCAGGGCTACACCGCCTACGACTATCTGCTGACCGCGCCGGACCTCCTGCCGTGCCCGACCATCTTGGGGACTCGTTGTTGTCCCGTGTGGAGCACGTCGACGCCTACGACATGGGGCTTGTCGCTCATCAGGTGGGCCGGTTGCCGCAGGCGGCCGCAGCGCTCGAGCGCGCCCGCGAGGGCGGCGCGGCGGGCGCGGACTTTCAGTCGGCGATCGTGGTCACCGTTCGGCGGAGCGTCGGCGGACGGGCAGCCGAACGGCAGCGCCTCGCTGGCTCACCTCATCGAGGCTGCCGTGGCGTATCCAAGCACCCCGGCCGGTAGGGGAGTTCGTGCAGATGATCATGCCAGGCGGCCCGGGAGAGCAGGTGGGGATAGCGGGCGCAGACGGCCTTCGCCGGATCGGCCAGTGCGGACACGTCCCACAGGTGGAGCCGGGCGCCACCCGCCGCGAGGGAGAAGCCGTCGCGGCTGAAGGCCAGGGCGTGCACGATGCCGCCGTCGACGAGCAGCGGATCACCGATCTGCGTCCCGGTGTCCGGGTCCCACAACCGGACACGGCTGTCCTGCCCACCGCTGGCCAGCAGGCCCGTACGGCTGAACGCCACCTCGTTCACGGTCACCCGGTGTCCGGTCAGCGGCTTGCTGAACGGGCGGCGGGCGGCCACGTCCCAGAGCCGGACCGTGCCGTCGGTGGCGCCGCTGGCCAGCCGCTTTCCGTCGGGGCTGAAGGCCAGGGAGGTGACATCGCCGGAGTGGTCCGTCATCGGTTCCCCGAGCGCCCGTCGCCCGGCGACGTCCCACAACTGGATCTCCCCGAACCCGGAGCCCGAGGCGAGCACTCTTCCGTCGGGGGAGAACGCCAGCGCGTGCACCCTGCCTCTATGGCCCAGCGGGTATGTTCCACCGCCGGGTCGATGCGCGGGGAGCAGCGGTTGCAGCGCACGGTGGGTTGCCGTGTCCCACAGCTGGACATCGCCCTGGACGTCGAAGCGGTTGAGGTCCGTGTCTCCGGTCGCGAGGAGCTTCCCGTCGGGGCTGAACGCGACCGCGCCGATCGCTCCCTCCAGCGGGGGGCCGGTGGGCCGCCAGCTGGTGGTGTCCCACAGCCAGGCGGGTCCCACATCACTCGTGGCCGCGAGCGTCGAACCGTTCTTGCTGAACGCCACGGAGAACGCCTTGCCCATACGTCCGGTCAGCGGAGCACGTGCGGGGCGCCCGGTCTGGGGGTCCCACAGGTGGACCGCGAGGGTCGCGCTCCCGGACGCCAGGATCTCTCCGTCAGGGCTGAAGGCGGCCGAGAGGACCTGCTGGGAACCGTCATCCATCGCGGTTTCGCGAGGGCGGAGCAGCTCAGGGTCCCACAGTCGCACCGTTCCGTCGTCCGCTGCCGAGGCGAGGGTTCGGCCGTCGGGCGCGAAGACCAGCCCAGTGAGGGAGCCGACATGGCCGGCGAGCGGTTCGCCGATCGGCAGCCCGGTGCCGCGCGCGTCGAGCAACTCCACCTGCTGGTCATCGGATCCGGTCGCGACGAGGGAGCTGTCGGGGTTGAAGGCCAGAGTGGTGATGGAACCCATGTGCTGGGTGCGCAAATCCCCGGCCTGGCGGCGAGTGGCGACATCCCACAGCTCGATCCCCGGCAGCTCGTTGCCCCCGCGGTTCACGGCGAGCCTGCGCCCGCCCGGGCTGAAGACAAGATGCTTGACGGGCGCCCTGCCGTCCGCGGGCAGATCACCGAGGCGACGACCGGTTTGTGCGTCAGACAACCGGATGCCGCCTCGGTCGTCCGCCGCGGCGAGGAGCCTGCCGTCGCCGCTCAGGGTCAAAGGACCGCCGAAATCGGGGAGTTCGTCGGTGTCGAGCAACCGCGGCCGGGGCCCGCGCAGGTCCCACCGCGTGAGCACACGGTCGGACGAGGAGGCCACCAGGGTGCTGTCCTCCGGCGCGAACGCCAGAAGGGAAACATGCCGTTCTTCCCCGGCAGGTGCGCCGGACGGCCGGGGAAGCGACACCGGGCTGCCCACGGGACGGCGAGTGGCCATGTCCCAGAGGATGACCGAACCCCCGTGGTGCCCCGAGGCAAGGAGCCGGCCGTCCGGGCTGACGGCCAGGGCGGACGGCGTGGCGTAATCGGCCCGCGGCTGCGGCCCTGCGCGCCGTTGCCCGGCCGTGTCCCAGAACATGATCCGGCCGTCGAACCCGCTGGTCACCAGAGTGGTGCCAGCCGGGTCAAAGGCCATGAGCGAGCCGCCGTATCGACCGCTGGGGATCGTGCCGCGCCGTCGGTCGGCGGCGGCCTGAAGAAGTGCCTTCCGCGTCTCGGGCAGGCCTCCCGCCCGCTCCTGCGCGGCGACCGCCAGCAGTTGGGAGGTGACCGGGTCCGCATCTGCGAGGATCTCGCTCTTCTCGGCGATCTCGACGGCCTCCCTCGCCCTACGGTCGTCCGCCGCCTGTCGCCGCAGCGCCAGGAACACGGTCACCCCGACGACCATCAGCACGAGGACGACGGTCAGGACGGCGCCCGAGCGCCACTGCCAGGTCCTGCGATGGTGCTCGGCCGCCTCGACGAACTGCCTTTCGGTTTCCGAGGCATACGCCTTGTACGCCACCAGGGCGTCACGGTGATTTTTGAGCGCGGCTCTACGCGGCAGGAACCCGGAACGGTGGCCCGAGCGCTCCCACGCGGCACGTTCCCGTCTGATTTCGGATCGCCAGCGCAACAGGTCACGATGTGCGTCGAGGTGGGCCCTGGCCGAGGTCCACTGGGCGAGCAGGGTGTCATGGGACAGCGCGGCCATGGGCTCGCCGCTTGCGCCCGCGCTGATCACCACCAGCCGGTAGTCCGGCTGGGCCAGCAGCTCGGCGGCCTTCCAGCCGTCCTCGTCGAGTTCGCCGCGAGCGGCGAAACGCCGTAGGAAGTCACCGTCTCCGGCGCCCGGCTCCACCAGATGCAGCAGGAGCCGCTCAGACGCCTCCCTGTTCTTGTTGGTCAGCCCGGCCCAGATCTGCTCCACGTGGGCGCTCAACCAGCCTTCGGGCCCGCTGAGTTCACGGTAGTTGGCGGTGGTCAGCAGTCCGTTGCCGGTCTGCCCGTGCCACATACGGGTCAGCAGCGCCTGGACGTCGGGCAGTGTCTGACGCTGTCGCACGATGTCCTGCACGATCAGATCGAGCAGCCCGTCCTCGAACCGCGCGATCCCGCTGCGCAGCGGGCCTTCGAGCACATCCGTCAGCTGCTCCGGGGTCATCGTGCCGACCCGGACCACCGCGTTCCGCACGGTGCCCTGCCAGCCGGGCAGGCCGAGCACTGTCTCCAGCAGGTTCTCGGTCACGGCTACGACGACACGAGCGGCCGGGGTGCCGTCCTCGCCGGGGCCGTCATCGGTGGCGAGCCGACGCAGCTCGGCGGCGACCCGCCGGAGCCTTTCCGGCTCTGTTGTTCCTTCCCCGGGCTTGCCGGCGGTAGGACTCAGCAGCAGCTCGAACTGGTCCACCACCAGGATGAGCCGTGTCAGGCCGGCGCCCAATTCGCCCAGGACACGGCCGACGAGGGCCGCGGGCCGCAGGGCGACGAGTGCATCGGCCAGCTCCTCCTGCCGGGTCCGGACGTCCACGGCCCCGGGATCCGTGCGGCTCACCACGGCCGCGGCCAGCGCGTGGCGCAACGTCTCATGCAGATGAGGCTGCAGGACCAGCACCGCCGTCCGGTCGTCCTCCTCCAGCCGGGGCACCACCGCTGCCTGGAGCAGGGAGGTCTTGCCGGCGCCCGACATGCCCGTGACGATCGTGATCTCGGAGGTGCGGACGGTCCGTACCGTCTCCGTCGCCAGCTCCGCCCGGCCGAAGAAGACGGCGGAGTGCTCGGCGGTGAACGGCAGGAAAGCCCGGTAGGGACAGGCCTGTTGGTACTCCGCCCGGAGATTCGTCCAGGAGTCGAGGACGGTCTTGCCCTTGATCGCCTGTGCGTACCGTGCGATGTCGGGGCGCGCGGCCTGGCTGACCAGCCCGATCACTCGCCCGGTGGCCCTGTCCCACACCGGAGTGCCGCTGAACCCCTGCTGGATCACACACCCGTCGTCCTGCGCAGGCCTGCCGATCTGCAGCCGGTCTTGATGCACGTCACCCTCGATGGTGCCGTTCACCCAGGCCGGCTGGTCCTTGAACTGCCGCTGGTAGCCGTACACGGCGACCGGGTGGTCGCCCACGGCGTCGTCACGGGCGAGCACCAAGGGCCCCGCCCCCTCGGGCAGCGCGTGCTCCAGGAGCAGACCGGCCACGTCGCCTTTGCCGTCGGGGAGCATCGCCGTCCAGGAGGCGACCCGGGCGCTGAGCAGACGCCCCGGTTCCCGCAACGGGAAGTCGAGGAAGACCGGCTCCTTGGGCGCCTCGGGGTACGTGTGCGGCAGTCCCAGCGCGGTTGCCACCACATGGGCGCAGGTCACGACCTTGTCGTGGGCTGCAAGGAGTCCGAACCCCACCGGTCGTCCCCGCTGGTCCAGCAACCGGACCAGTCCGGGCCGCATCGCGTCCGTGGCCGCCCCTGTCCGGGCCGACCCGTTGGTCCTCCCCGTCATCTCGCGTGCCGCTGCCTAACCCGGCTGCGGGGAATCAGAGGCGGGCAGCGATGGACCGTCCGCGCCGCCGGGCCGCTGCCACTGCAGGGTCACCGTCAGATGGGTCTCGCCCGTCGACTCGGCGATGACCAGGCCGGCCTTCGCCGACAGCTTCAGTCCGAACTCCACCTGCACCGAGTCCGGCGGCCGGGTCCCGGACCGCAGCCGGGTGAGCACCTCCTCGGAGAAGGACCGCACACGGTCCAGTCCGTCGGAGAGGCTCTCGGGAAGCCGCGTCACCGCGTCCTGCCTTCGGCTCACCGGCCCGAAGGTGTCCTCGTCGTCCTGTGAGGTGACCTCGACGGACATGAACTGCTCGTCACCGAGCGGGACTTGAAGATACCGTGCCATGCAGCCGTCCTTCCCCCGTACGGGCGGAGCAACCCCCGACTCGGCTTTCCCGCCGACGCATCCGCGCAACGTTCTCCGACGGCGCGGTGGACTTCCCAGACGCGGCAGTCTCCGCAGGTGCCATGGACTTCCACAGCGCAACGTTCTCCAACCGCACCGTGTACTTCGGGGACTGGTTGTACCTCACCGGCAGGACTTCCGACAGTACGGTGATCTTCGGCCCCGCCATGTTCTCCGGCGGCGAGGGGTCCTTCGAGCAGGCGAGAGGTCCGGCTCCCGGGGGGCTTCTTGCCGTCGTCGGCATAGCGATGCGGCCGAGCGAAGCCCGCAGCAGTACGACGATGCACACCGCCACCGCACCGATACGGTCCACGGGCGCCAGACCCTCGACCAGACGGGCCAGCATCACCTGGATCGCAGCCCCCCAGCGCACCGCCGTCGTCGTCGCGGACTCGGTCCGGCCTCCTCCCCGCTGCAGCGGAGAAGGGCATTGCATGCAGCAAGCCGTCATGCGGAGAGCTGCCAGCAGCAGAAATCCCTGTGCTCGATGCGGACATATCCTGGGAGGCTGGGCGGGTGACCGAGACGACGCCCTACGACGCCGACCGAGCCCGATTCACCCGCCAGGCCCTGGCACGCCTGGTCGTCTGCGACCACGCCGTGGACGTCGCCGACCGCGCGGCAGCCATGGTCGCCACCGAGAACGACCCCGACACCGGTCCCGGCGGGCGGGTCAGCCAGGCATTCCAGCTCATCGAACTCGCCGAGCGCGCCCTGGTCTCGGCCGTGATCTACGAACGCGAGCGGGGAAGCTCCTGGACGCAGATCGCCCAGTACCTGGACATCGGCCCCGAAGAAGCGGAAGCGCGTTTCGCCCCGCACCTGGACAGCTGGCACACAGCCTTCACTGTCCCCTACCGGCTCGACGACACCGGCCGAAAGCGCATCCCGCAGCTGCCCACGGCAGCGTACGACCCCGCCTGGGCCTGCGAGCATCTGGACCGCTGGGCCTACCTCCAGCGCATCGGGACCGACGCCGTGAGCTCCGGCCTGTCCATGGCCGTGCCGCAGAAGGAATCCCCCCTCAGCCACCCCGTAGCAGCGCCCGATGAGACAGCCCCTGCGCACGATTGCACCGCAGGCTCGCCGACACACCCGGCCAAGGCCTACCCAGCCCCCTCACCATGACCGGTCAGGCGAAGAGGGCCGTGAGGGCTGCGGTCAGGGCGGCGGCCAAGGTGATGACGGCAGCGAATGCGGTGGCGGCGCGGGTGAGGGCGGTGGGGTAGGTGGCTCCGTCCATGCGGGCTAGCTTGCCCGCGCCAGCGCCGGCCAGCACTGCGACGACGGTGACGAGTGCGGTGGTAAGGAGGACAACGGCAACGCTCACTGCAGGCTCCCTGTACCCGATGGGTGTTGACAGGGTCGAAGGTCGCGGAACGGCTGTGCGCCATGGTTCACGGGGACGATGATGAACACGGGCGAACACACCACCCCGGGGGACGACCGCATGGACGACGGGCCAGACCACCGCAGTCCGGCACATGCCGGACTGCGCAGGAGACTCGACGAGGGACGGGCTCGGGCTGGACTGGATCAGACGCAGCTTGCGAGGCAGGCGGGTCTGGGGCGGACGACGGTGTCGAAGGCGCTCTCGCCGACCGGGGCTGTGCCGTCGGTGGACACGGTCACTGCGCTGGGCCGTGCGTTGAGGCTGCCGGTGGGTGAACTGCTTGAGTTGCAGCGGGCCGCGGCGGATGAGGCGGGCGCGCCCCGGGCAGATGCGTCAGGGCCGGGCAGGCCGATCGGCCTGTGGGGGCCGCATGAGCTGGAAGTGCACCCTGCCGGATCGGGCGCAGTCGTTGCGGGCGGCGGCGGGGTGCGAGCTTTGCCTGGGTATGTGCCCCGCCTGCACGACCAGGTGCTTGCCGGCGCGGTGAGAGATGCTGCAGCCGGCCGCAGCCGGATCGTGGTGCTGGTGGGGTCGTCGTCGACGGGGAAGACCAGGGCGTGCTGGGAGGCGGTGCAGTCGCTCGCAGCGCAGGAATGGCGGTTGTGGCATCCCTTCGACCCGACCCGCGCCAGGGCCGCGTTGGAAGAACTGCACCACGTGCGGGCGCGCACGGTGGTGTGGCTGAACGAAGCCCAGCACTACCTCGGCGACCCCGACGTCGGTGAGCAAATCGCGGCGGCCGTGCACCGGCTGCTGGGCGATGAGCAGCGCGGGCCAGTTCTGGTCCTGGGCACACTGTGGCCCGAGTACGCCAAAAAGTACACCGCCCTGCCCGCACCGGGCGAGCCCGATCTTCACAGCCGGGTGCGGGAGCTCCTGGCCGGTCGCACGCTGACCGTGCCCGACGCCTTCGGCACCACTGCTCTGACCGCGGCCGCAGCCCTGGCCGACAAGGGTGACCGGCTGCTGGCCGACGCCCTCACCCGGGCACGGGACCACGGCCGGGTGGCCCAGGACCTCGCCGGCGCCCCGGAACTCCTGCGCCGCTACGAACAGGCCACCCCCGCGGCGAGAGCCTTGCTGGAAGCGGCGATGGACGCCCGCCGCCTCGGCGTCGGCCTCCACCTCCCGCACGCCTTCCTCACCGACGCCGCCCCCGGCTACCTCGACCGGCACGACTACGAACAGCTCACGGGCCACTGGGCCGAAGCCGCCTACGCCGAACTCGCCCAACCGGTCCACGGCAAACAGGCACCCCTGCGCCGCACAACCGCGCGCCCCGCACAACACCCACCCGCGCCCACCGCCCAAGCCGCTCCCACAACTCTGCCCGCGGGAGCGGTGTTCCGGCTCGCCGACTACCTCGAACAGCACGGCCGCATCAGCCGCCGCCACCTGTGCCCGCCCGCCTCCTTCTGGCACGCCGCCCACACACGCATCACCCACCCCGACGACCTGCACAACCTCACCCAGGCCGCCAAGAACCGCCACCGCCTGCAATGGGCGCACCATCTCCGCCTCCGCGCCGCACACCACGGCAACGCCGCTGCCCTGTCCCGGCTGGCGATGATGTGGGAGCGGGCCGGGGACCGGAACAGGGCCGAAGCGCTGGCCCGGCAGGCCGCCGCCCACGGCGACACCGGAGCTCTGGTCCGCCTGGCCGAGAAGCGGGAGGAAACCGGGCGCCGCAAGGAAGCCGAAGCCCTCGCCCGGCAGGCCGCCGACCAGGGTGACACCACAGCGCTGTACCGCCTGGCCGAGGGGCGGGAGAAGGCCGGTTATCGAAAGCGGGTCGAAGCCCTCTACCGGCAGGCCGCGGACCACGGCAGTACCGCCGCCCTGATCCGCCTGGCCGCAATGCGGGAGGCAGCCGGGGACCGCAAGCGGGCCGAAGCCCTCGCCCGGCAGGCCGCCGACCACGGCAGTACCATCGCTCTGAACCGCCTGGCCGCAATGCGGGAGGCAGCCGGAGACAGAGATGGCGCCGTAGCCCTGGCCCGACAGGCCGCCGACCATGGCAGCACCACCGCCCTGAACCGCCTGGCCGAGATCCAGGAAGCAGCCGGAGACAGAGAAGGCGCCGAAACCCTGGCCCGGCGGGCAGCCGACCACGGTGACACCAGAGCTCTGGTCCGCCTGACCGAGATGCGGGAGAAGGCGAGGGACGGGGAAGGAGCCGAAACCCTGGCCCAGCGCACCGCCGACCACGGCGACGCCGACGCCCTGTACCACCTTGCCGCCCTGCGGGAGTCAGCCGGGGACCGGGAAGCCGCCGAAGGCCTCTACCGGCAGGCCGCCGAACACGGCAGCAGCGACGCCCTGAACCGCCTGACCGAGATGCTGGAGGAGACCGGGGACCGGACGAGAGCTGAAGCCCTGGCCCGGCAAGCCGCCGACCACGGTGACACAACCGCCTTGCACCGCCTCGCCGAGAAGCGGGAGAAGATCGGGGACCGGAAGCGGGCCGAAGCCCTGGCCCGGCAAGCCGCCGACCACGGTGACACAACCGCCTTGCACCGCCTCGCCGAGAAGCGGGAGAAGGCCGGGGACCGGACAGGGGCCGAAGCTCTCTACCGGCAGGCCGCCGACCACGGTGACACCAGAGCCCTGTGCCGCCTGGCCGAAATACGGGAGGCAGCCGGGGACCGGGAAGGCGCCGAAACCCTGGCCTGGCAGGCCGCCGACCACGGTGACACAACCGTCCTGATCCGCCTGGCCGAGATACGGGAGAAAGCCGAGGACCGGGAGAGTGCCGAAACCCTGGCCCGACAGGCCGCCGACCACGGCAGCACCTCCGCCCTGTACCGCCTGGCCGAAATACGGGAGGCAGCCGGAGAGCACGTAGGAGCCGAAACCCTGGCCCGGCAAGCGGCCGACCACGGCAACCCCTACTCCCCGCAGCTCGTCGGGAGACTGTGGCCGCACGGCCTAGATCCGGACGGTACTCCAACACGCCCATGGCAGTAGTCCACGCCCCTCCAGGCGAGCCCTGGTCGGGCGGCCGTTTGCGTCCCGGCGGCCGGCGCGGTGAAGTCGGCCCTCGGCCGTCACGGCTGGAGGCCCTGGCCGGATGTGGGGCAAGAGACTCGTCCCCTCACCACGCAGGACACGGTCCAAGGGCTTCCGCGACGGGTACGCTCTCGATCAGACCCTCGAAGCCAGACGCGCCCACAAGGCGATTCCCGACACCATCGAGACGGAAGAGCCCGGCGCGGTACTGGAACTGAAGGCCGCGCTCAACAAATCCGAACAAGCAGCCTGGCCCCGAGCCCGCAACGGTGGATCATCTCCCGGACCGCCCGTTGCGCGCATGGGTGAGCGCTACAGGCGCCACAAGAATCGGCGTCCGAAGGCGCCCTCAGTACCCATCCGCGATCCTGATCGTGAGGAGGTGGCGCTCGTCGACCTCCGGAGGCACCGTGCACTGCAGGTGCTGCTGGATGGCTCGCACAGCGTTCGTGTACGCGTCGGCACGGTCACCGTTGTCGATCGCTGCGCGAGGTCCTGCGAGTTGCTCGAGGGCCTCAGGCCGCGTGCCGTAGTCGCTGTCGGAAAAGAGCGGGTCGAAGGAGGAGAGGATCTCGCCGTACTCGGCATAGGTGATCCACGCGCCTGTTTCGCCGTCCCTCAGTGAGAAAGCCACCGTTCCAAGGGATGCCGACTTCACGATGTCGTCCGCCGCGAGGCAGGGGCCGTCGGGCTCGATCGCGAATGACCAGCCGGCGTGTTCACCGGCTCTCAGTACAGGGCCGTCGCTGGCCAGCACGCCGCTTGCTTCGAGCACGTCGAAGTCCACGTCGGGCAGGTCGTCCGCTTCGAGATCCTCGCCCAGAGCCTCGATGTGCGCGATCTCTGTGCGAGTCAGGGCGACTGGGTGGAGACCTTCGCCTCCTGCCCGCGCCAAGAGATCAGCGGGACCGATGCCCTTGGCGAACAGGGCACAGTAGCCGAACTGGTAGAGCTCTCGGCTCGGGAAGATGTCACTGGTCACGGTGTGCACCCCGTCGGATTCCATCAATCGGTTTGAGCCGTCGCTGGCCGGCCCTCGGAGCTGGCTGGGCCGGCCAGTGAAGTGGATATGGCAACTACAGCTTGTTTCCTGCGTCCACCCAGTATCCGTCGCCGCCGAGGAGGCGCTGAGCCTTGGTAAACCGGCCCAGGTCGCCGCCAACGCCCTCGTTCTGGTTCTTCGGCATGCTGGCACGGGCGCACTTGGCGTTCGCCGGGGGCATCTTGCCCTGCTTCAGACCAGGCCACGTGAGTGAGAGGCGGTGCGCTACTTCGCCGTGCCGGTGGTTGCCGACGATTCGGGTTCCTTGTTCACGGTGACCGGCGCGCCCGCCGTGGTCGCCAGCCCCGGCCGGGCCGAGACGCCAGCCTCGCCGTACACGGTGGCTGTCCCCCACGGGGAACTGGCCACCGCGGCCAGCGAGTTCCTCGCCGCCTGCCTCACCGGCCGGCGCGGGCGGGACCGACCGCTACCTCGCCCCCGGCATAGCGCTCGCGCCGGTCTCCCCCGCCCCCTACACCGACGTCGCCGTCGAGCAGGTGTCCGCCGCCCAGGAGACCGCAGCAGTCGAAGAAGTCCCTTCCGACAGGACGAGGGTGCGCGTCCAAGCGGCGGTCGAAGCCCGAGACAGTGCCGGGCGCTGGCCGCTGTCCTACGAACTCGACCTCACCGCCCGCTCCGGCCGGTGGGAGATCTCCGCCCTCCCCGCCGCAGAGGCATCCGGGAACGGAGGCGCGCGATGAACACACCGGAATCGATCGTGGCCGGGAGACTGGACAACCTCGGGGACAGCTGGATCACCATGCTGGAGGACTGGGCCACCAAGGGCCTCGGCGCGGGCCTGCTCGGCCTGGTCGTGATCCTCATGATCCAGAAGGTCAGCCTGAAAGCGGGCATCGGCGCCCTGCTGCTGATGATCATCGCGCTGGGTCTGTACAACTCCCGCAACGACCTCGCCGACATGTTCGAGGACGAGGTCAAGAACCCCGCCCAGGGCGCACCAGCCGTCCCGGGCCCCGCCCAGCAGCAACTGCCCAGCCTCTCGCGTCAACCACCGATCGCTGGAGGCTCGCTGTGAGCGCGGCGGCGGGACGGGTGGCCGCTACTACACGACTGCCCGGCGTCATCCGTGGGTGCTGGGCAAGGTCGCCGACTGGCGCATCCCCCTCGGCCCCTTCACCCCCGCGCAGATCACGGTCGCGGTCGGCGGCGGCTTCCTGCTCTTCAAGACGATCAGCTGGTGATCCTGGACGGGCCCCGTCCCGGTCGCCGTCTGGATGCTGGCCGTGTGGCGGTCCGCCGTCCCACGATCCGCGGCCGCGCACGCCTGCAGGCGATGCTCGGCTGGATCCTCCTCGCCCGCCAGCCCGCCGGCGGACGCATCGGCGGCCACCCGGCCCGCGACCGCAGCCCACGGCTGCTGCTCGCCGGCTTCACCATCGAGGACACCCCCACGCCGCGCCGGGCCTCGCTTGCCAGGCCGGCCCCTGCAGTTCGGCGGACGCCGGAGCGGTCCGCGCAGGGCTTGCGCCCTCGCATGACTGCTGCCGCGCCGGTCGGCCGTCCGGCAGCGGCGGCCGCTGCACCGGTGTGGGGTCCGGCGTCGGGTGTCCAGCGGCTGCTCGCGCAGACCGAGCGCGGTGGGGGTGGTGTGCGGTGAGGGTGCCGATCCGTCACATCGCCGGACACCTGGTGTGGTCGACGCAGGGCAGCGTGTGGGCCGTCTACCGGCTGCACCCCGGCCCGGATGAACACGGCCGCCGGGAGGACGCCGTCCCGGGCACCCACGTCCCGGCCCAGGCCCGTGACGAGCGGCTCGCCAAGGTGACGCATCTGGTGCGCTCGCTGTCCGGGGCACCCCGGCTGATCGGCCTGTGCGCGCAGGCCGATCCCGGTGAGATCGCCCTGCGCATGATCGAGGGCATCGAGCCCGGCCACACGTCTGCCCCCGGCGATGCGCATCCGTGGGTGGAGAACGTCGAAGCCGCCTTCGACCTCCTCGACGGGCAGGAGATGCACCACGGCAGCCTCTGGCTCGCAGTCCCCCTCGACGCCCAGGCGACCGGCCTGCGCCTGTCGGCGTCGCTGGGCTCGGCGGCCACGAGGGCCGTTGTCAGTGGTGGTTGGCAAGATTGCGGCCATGAATGTCACTCCTGTCACTCCGCCAAGGCCGATCGACGTTGTCGCGGTCTTTCCCCAACTGGCCCCGCTGGCCCGCACGGCGACCCGCCTGCACCCCCGCCCTGGGGCGCCGACGTGGCACGACAGCTCCATCGGCGGACCGCTGCTGTGGCCCGCTGAGGAAGCGTGGCCGCACTGCGAGGAACCGCATGAGGTGGACGGCATCAACCCAGCCCGGTCCCCGGCGGAACTGCGGCTGGAACGAAGTATCTTCGCCGCCTCGCACGGCCGGGACCTGACTCCGGAGGAACGGGAGACTCTCGAGCGGATCCGGCCCCCTCAGACGTATCCGGTGAGGCTGGCGGTCCAGTCGTACGACGGCCCCATAGCGATGCTGCCCGTCGCGCAGCTGTACGCACGGGATGTGCCCGATCTGAGCCCGCCGGACGGTAAGGACCTGCTGCAGGTTCTCTGGTGCCCCTTTGATCATCCGATCATGCCCAGGACCCTGCTCTTCTGGCGTTCGGCAGCCGCCGTCACCGACATCCTCGACACGCCCCCCGAGCCGCCCGCAGTGCAGTTCGACGGCTATCTGCCGGAACCGTGCGTGCTCGAGCCGGAGCAGATCACCGAGTACCCCGACCATCTGGAGCTGAGCGAGGAACTGCGGGAGCAGCTCAAGCAGTGGAGTGTGCCGCAGGCAGCAGAGGAAGACATGGACCCGGACACGTACTACGACTGTGTGCTGTCCAACGCACCCGGCTGGAAGGTCGGCGGCTGGCCCGCTTGGAACTCCACCGACCCCAGCCCGCAGCACTGCTCCGAGTGCGGCACCGGCATGGAGGTCCTGATGACCGTCGCCACGTTCGAGGAAGGGGACGACGCCGGGAACAGCTGGTCTCCGTACCCCCACCCGGGTGCTGGACCGTACCCCGGCCACCGCGGCTACAACGCGACCGGGGTCCAGATAGGCAGCGGCTACCGGCAGCATCTGTTCGTCTGCCCGTCCAAGCCCGAGCATCCGCACATCGAGTTGATGACGTAGCCCGTCCACAGGGTGCAGCCGGGGCGTCACGGTGCGGGCATGCCGTGACGCCGGGTGTCCGCGAGACTCAGGGTCCCGGACAACCAACGGATTTCGTTGACCTGCAGGAACGTGACCTCCGACGCGTGGAGTTCCCGCGCAGGTGAGCCCGCACTCCCTTCCACGAGGGTCGGTAGAGGAACGTAGGCACATCCTGACGGTGCCCGACCGGCCCATGCCTGCGTTTCGTCACTCGGTGAGGCCCATTTCGGAACGGCTCGATCAACTGCGACTGCTTGTCGGTGAGTTGCCTGCGCGTCACGATCGCCTTCCTACCAAATCCCTTTACCAGGAGACCCGGATCGGCAAAATTGATCACGACATCACACAGGCCCTAGCAGGGTGGCGATTCTCCTTCGTGGAGTCTTCAACTGGTGGGGCCGGCGCTCTCTCACCCCCAGGCTCGCCATGGGGATTGCGCCGGCCCCGTTTCTGTGTGAGAGCCGTGCTGCGGGTGCGGGAGGAGACGTCCCGCCCCGGACTGGCTGTCCGGGGCGGGTGGGGGTTTACGACTCGTCGCCGTCCGGCTCGTCCTCCTCGATCATTTCGATCCAGGTGACGACCCTGTTGAGTGAGAACTCGGTCGCGTCGAGTCGCCAGGGGGCGGGTCTCGCCATCGTCGTGACGACGATCAGCTCATACGCCGTGAACAGGTCCAGGATGGCGTGGTCTAAGGCCCGCTTGCGGCGGTCCGCGATGGGCTCGTCCTGGATGACCTGGCGTGCCCGGGCCATGGCCAGCAGGGCCGTGTTGGGGTCCGTCTCCTCGTCGTCCGGCGTGAAGTCCGGAACGATGACGGGGAGGGGGAGGTCCTTCAGCAGCGCCTGGATGTAGGCGTAGGCGCCGACGAGGGCCTCCATGAGCGTCAGGAGACGCTCCCTGTCGTTGTCGTGGCCAGCCACGACTTCTCCTCTCTGCAGTTTTCAACTGACTGCCAGATTCGGAGCTCTCCCCCCGCCCCCGACATTCCGATCAGGCCCGCTCGAACCGCTCCAGCTCGCCCTCGTCGCTCACCACAGCCACCAGCACGGCACCCGCCAACCGCTCACGGGGAATGCCTGTCTCCTCCACCAGACGCGCCACCGGAACCCGCTCGGGGTCCGTGTGATCCCTGTGCGGAGTCGTGACCTCGGCCTCGTCGCCGACCAGCAGCAGGACACATGCAGACAGTCGCTCACTCATCGGGTGCTCTCCTTGGGGTTCTTCGGGCTGCCTGGAGCGGGCTTCTCCGGTGCGGGGAAGTAGCCGCACCGCGACGGCTGGTAGACGGTCTCGTGGCCCTTGAGGCGAGGGTCGTCCGGGTCTGGAGGCCTTTTCCAGCCAGGTGTCATGATGGCGCTCCTGTCTCGTTCGATGGAACTCGGCGGCCAGGCCGTTGTTCCGCCAGCGCCGGAAGAAGGCGTACACGCGGTCCCACGCGGGAAAGTCCGCGGGCATCGCCCGCCAGGCGATGCAGCCCGCGACCAGATAGCGCACCGCGTCGACCATCTGACGGTGTCCATAGCCCTCTGGCTGCCCGCCACGGTTTCCAGCCAGCCAGGCACCGGCATCACCTCGCGCACGACCGCCCAGTCCACATCGCTCATGTCCGACGGATACCTCGGACGCCTGTGGGGGCGGTCTGCGGCGTTCCCGAACCAGTGAGCGAGGCAATCACACGTCAGAGGAGCCGAGTTGGACGAGATCGGCGCCGGGACGGAAGACTGCAGCACCAGCGGCCTCCTGTTGCTCGGCTGGATTCGACACCCACGAGCCGTGCGGGAGGCCGCGCTTCCATGCCCTGCAGGCCAGAAGATCACCCGACTGAGTCCACGGCGTCGAAGCGGAGCTGGAGTCCAGCCAAGTCCGCGGCATCTGCCCCCGCCGGCACAGACCAGCGCGCGGCCATGGCCCTCCGGCGGCACACAGCACGCTGAATCCCCGCCAGCCCAACTCGCCCCCGGCAGCCACGAGCCCAACGAATTTCAGCCACGCCTCTGCCCGAGAAACCAACGCCCCCTCCCATGCCCCATGGCTGTGTTTGCACGTTTTAGAGGGCGTTGAGTCCGTTTCTGGTAGCGGCCACGTTCGGGCTGCTCGAGGAATCCCTGGCGAACGAGTCGTCCCAGGCGGGACGGGTGACGTTGATCGAGGGCTCGTCGGTGGGCAGGCCGAGATGTTCGTGGAGGTCGCGGACGCGGAACACCTTTCCGGGGTGCTCGTTGAAAACGGTCACGATGCGCTGGTAGCGGGTGTCGGTCTCCGCGGAAGTCTGTCCGCGGCCGGGCAGAGCGAGGCTGTCGATGACCTTTCGGGTGGCGGTGAGCTCGGTCAGGCGGTCCTCGGCCTCGGCGAGGGCGGTGGTGAGCTGCTCGATCTGTTCGCGCAGGCTGTCGGCCTGTGCGGTGGTCTCGTTGTGTTCGGTCTGCAGCAGCCGCAGGAGTTCGCAGACGTTCACGCGGCCAGTTCCACGTCGTCGTGCCAGGCGGGTCGGAGCATGCCTGCGGTGGAGGCCCAGTAGACGCGGGAGGCCGCGTTGTCGGGCCGGTGGTCGTAGTCGCGGGCGAGACGGCGATGGAGCATGAGGGTGCCGTTGACCCGCTCGACCACCCACCGTTTCGGTTGCGGAACGAAGCCTCTGCCCTGGTCGTCGGGGTTGCGCCGGACGACCTCGACGGTGACGTCCTTCACCGCTCCGTGGATGATCACGGCGTCCTTGAAGCCCTGGTCGACCAGGGCCTTCTCCAGGCGCATCCCGCATCATTCGGCCGCCTGGTCCAGCAGCGCTATGCCGGCCTCGTTGTCGTGCGCGCTCGCGGCCAGGACCACCACACCGATGATCAGGCCCATGACGTCCACGACGAGCCCACGCTTACGGCCAGGCGTCCTCTTGTTCACGTCAAGTCCCGTGGTCGTCCTCGGCACCCCGGCCGCCATGCGGACGGACTGGGTGTCGATGATCACCAGGGACGGTGCCGCAGGCCCGCCTCCTCGTCCACGACCTACTCCGCAGCGCGGTCACCCGCCGACGCGTCCGGCCTGTACCTGGCGGCCTTCGTTGGTGACGACCACGACGGGCACCCCGTCGGGGATCTGTCCCTCGAGGTCGGCAAGGAGCGCCTCGACCGGAGGCAGCTCCCCCGGCGCACGGACCTCGATGTAAAGGGTCCGTGACTGCGCACTGACATCGACGACGGACGCGCCCGGCGATGCGGCCAGCCACTGCGTGGCGCTGTTCGCGGCACGCGTGGTCCACAACTGCACAAGCACGGTCGCCGCGGTGTTCGCCACCAGCAGCACGGCCACCGCACCGAACAGCAGGCCGAGCGCCAGATAGGTCCTGCGCACGGCGCCCGTCTGCTGCCGGCGACCGGCCCCCGCGTAGCCCAGGCCGCCGAACACCACCATGCCCGCGAACACCAGGGCCAGCAGATTGGACACGAACAGGACAAAGGATCCCAGGGCCAGCCACCACGCGGCCTGCCCGAGGCAGACACCGGTCACCACCAGCGGCGGTACCAGGGAGATCGCGATCGCCACCCCGGGCAGGACCGCGGCCACGTCCCGGCGCGCCAGCGCCACAGCGCCCGCGAAACCGGTGGCGAGCGCGGCCACCAGATCCATCAGACCGGGCGACGTACGGCTGGAGATCTGACTGTTCGACAGCAGATCGTAGGAGGCCGGCAGCACCAGCGAGAACAGTGCTCCGAGCACCACGACCAGCAGCCCACCGGCCGCCACGAACAAAACCGCCGTCGACCGCCGACGCTGCACCGCGCCCAGTGCGATCCCCATGATCGGCGTCGACAGCGGTGCGATGATCATCGCACCGATCACCGTGGCCGTCGAATCCGTCAGCACCCCGCCGGCCGCGATGACGGCCGACAGGAACAGCATCGACCAGAACGCAGACTGCTTCGCACGGCTGTCCCCCGCCGACAGGTCCAGATCCCCCTGCAACTCCTCCAGCGTCCTTCGCTGATGATCGGGAAGCACACGGTCACGGAGGCTGCTCAGCACCCCCAGAGTCTCACGCCACCCTGTACAGAGAATGCATCAGCCACCCGCGGCTGTCCCCCCAAGAGAGCAAAGCACAACGCCCCGCACCCACTCGAACGGCGCCGTCATGTGACGTGCCCGCCTACCTGACCGGTGAACACCCGTCAAACGGCCGGCAACGCCTGGTCAATCACACGATCAGTACCACTACCGTCGAAGGCGGCAGTGCACACGTGCACCGGACCGCCGCACCCGAAACCGGCCTGCATGCCCGCGTGGCAGTGCGGGAACGAGAAGGGCCATGCCCAGTCGGCTCACAGACGTCCCGGGCAGCAATGGGGGTCGAAGCGGCCCTGGCACCGCAGAGCTGCACCACTCCCCGTCCCACCACCCTGCAGCACCCCCGTCGGGGGTCTGCCGCCCGTGAACGCGAGCAGCACCCGCTCCATCCGGGACGGCGCGGGGAGCAGACAGCAGGCGCCGACGCTGCACTCGCCGGGACGGGTCCATCCCCGCGGATGCGGGGAGCAGATCCTGGAATCCTGCCGAAGCCCAACCTGCCTTCCTCAGCGGCCCGATGCCGCGACACCGAGCGCCGCCTCCAGCACCACGCCAGGGATGCGCTCGAAGAGGCCGCCGACCTGGGGCTGTCGTTCGGATCAGGTTGGCCAGCCGGCCATGCCGGGCTCACGCGACTGGGCACGCGGCGAACTGCCATAGCGTCGAGGGCCAAGGCACCAGCGCGGGGGTGCACCTGTGGGCCAACCGACCGTGGACCGCACCCGCCTCAAGACCCGCTGGCGGACACACCCGCAGCACCGGCGCAACGTCTCCCGATTCCCGACCCACCTGCGCGTGTGCTCCACGCGGCTGCACGGAAGGGAGACAGTCCGTCCCTCTGACACACCATGTCTCCGGAGAAGCGGAGATCCTGGACCTATACTCCCTGCGTGGCATCTCAAGGGGAGTTGTCGACGGGCGGCAGCCGGCTCCGGTTCGCCGTGCTCGGTCCGCTCCGGGCCTGGCGCGGCGACGTACCGTTGGAGCTCGGTCCGGTTCGCCAGCAGGCTCTGCTGACGGCGCTGCTGCTGCGGCCGGGCACGACCGTCAGTCGGCAGCTGCTGCTCGACAGTGTCTGGGGCCTGGAACCGCCGGGCACGGGTGCCAAGGTGATCCCGGTCTACGTGCACCAATTGCGCAGAGGTCTGCGCACCGAAGGAGAGAACCCCTCCGACTCCGTGATCGTCACCGACCGCGGTGGCTACCGCTTCGTCCCGCGGAACGTCTGGATGGACGTGGCCCGACTGAAGGAGATCGTCGCCGAGGCGCACGCGGCGCGGGACTCCGGTGACCTTGACGCCGCGGCGGGCGCGTGGTCCGCCGCTCTGGAGCTGTTCCGGGGCGATCCCCTGGCCGGTGTCCCCGGGCCGTTCGCCGAGGGAGAGCGCTTGCGGCTGACGGAACACAGGCTCGCGTTGGTGCAGGACAAGGCGGAGTGCCAGCTGCGGCTGGGCCGCCACGCCCAGGTCGTGGGAGAGCTGTTCGCTCTGACCGAGACGCATCCGCACCACGAGCCGCTGGCCGCCATGTTGATGCGTGCCCTCTACGCCGGCAGCCGGCAGGCCGATGCGCTGGCCGTCTTCACCAAGGTGGGCCGCCGTCTGGTGAGGGACCAGGGCACGGAGCCGGGCGGTGAACTGCGGCGCGTGCACGAGGCGGTGCTGCGCTCTGACACCGCCTTCCTTCTCGGCGCGCCGCCACCACCGCAGCGGACGACGGACAACGCATCGCCACGGCCGCGCCGATCGGCGGACCGGCGGCCCGCAGCCGCTCGCCCGCTCCGCCGAGCGCGTCATGAACTACCGGTCGACGCGAGCGGGTTCACCGGACGGGGCCGCGAGCTCGACATGCTTCTTGCGTCGGCCGATGAGCAGACGGTGACGGTCCGCGCGGTGGACGGCATGGCCGGGGTGGGCAAGACCGCGCTGGTGGTGCGCGCCGCGCGTGCGATGCGGGAACGCTATCCGGACGGCTGCCTGTTCGTGGACCTTCACGGCCACCGCGAGGGGCGGGAGTCAACGGTCGCGCACCGCGCGCTGCGCCGGTTGCTGCGGGCAGTCGGCGACGCCGGCGAAGGCGACGACGAGACATCAGAGGACCTCGACGCTCTGGCCGCGTCGTGGAGGGCCGCGACCGCCGCCCTCCGGCTGATCCTGGTGGTCGACGACGCAACCGCTGCCGAGCAGGTGCGCCCGCTGCTGCCCACCGGGCCCGGCAGCCTCCTGCTGGTGACCAGCCGTCAGCGGCTGACCGGACTGGACGCCGACCGCAGGATCTCGCTGATGCCGCTGGGCACCGACGAGGCGGTGGCCCTGCTGACCCGTATCGTCGGCGATCCGGGCTCCGAGCCCGAGCGTGCGGCGGTGCGCGAGCTGGCCCGCCTCTGCGACCGGCTCCCGCTGGCCCTGCGTGTCGTCGGGGCGCGGACACAGGGCCGCCCGTCATGGGCGCTGGAGCGCATGGCGGCCCGGCTGGCTGACGACGAGCACCGGCTCGGCGAACTCACCGTGGAGGACCGCAGCGTCGAGGCGGCTTTCCGGGTCTCCTACGACCAGCTACCGGATGCCGAACGGCGCGCGTTCCGCGCGTTGGGCCTGTCGCCGACCGTGGAGTTCGACCGGCTGACGCTGGCCGCCATGCTCGACCTTCCGCCACCCGACGCCGAGCGGACCCTGGAGAACCTGGTCGAGGCAAGTCTCGTCCAGCAGCCGGCCGCGGACCGCTACCGTCTGCACGACCTGGTCGCGGTCTACGCCCGCCACGTCGCCGCCGCATACCCCGCGGAAGTCGCGGCGACCCGGGCCGCGGTGTTCCGGCTCTACGTGGTCGCCGCCCGCCGCGCGAGCGACTGGGGCCCCTCCGCCTTCCCGACCGGCCCCCGGCCGGACACCGCGCCCTTCGCGGACTGGGAGGAGGCCTCGGCCTGGCTGGACGCGGTGGGCGGCGAGCTGGTCGACGTCGTCGGCCATGCGACGGCCGGGGGGCACGTGGACGACGCCTGCTGGATCGCCGAGGGGCTGTGCGACTACCTCACGCGACAGGGCCGGTACCACGAGTGCCGAGCCGCCATCGAGATCGCGCTGCCGCTGGCGGAGCAGGCCACCGACCAGCGGATGGTCTCCGAACTGCGCAGCTGTATGGGCATAGCGTACGGCCTGCAGGGCCACCACGAGCAGGCGCGCCGCTGGCTGAGGGATGCCCTGGAGATCAGCCGCCGTACCGGAGACCTGATGGAGCAGGCGCGGGCCCTGGGTTCCCTCGGGATCTTCGCCAACGCGGCCGGCGAACCGGGCGAGGCCGCCGCGCTCCTGGCCCAATCCGCGGACCTCGCCCAGGCAGCGGACGACGACTGGCTCACCGTCATGTATCTGGCCAACATCGGCGCCATCCACCATCAGGTGGGACAGCACGAAAAGGCACACGACTGCTACGCGGCATCGGTCGTCCTCGCCGAGAAGCTCGGCAGACCCAGGATCCTCAGCAAGACGCTGTTCCGCATGGGAACGCTCCAACTCGACCGCGGGCGGCACGCGGAGGCTGCCGACGCGCTCCGCAGAGCCGCCGGACTCGCCGAGCGCGTGGGGGACATCCCGCTGTACGCCGCGGTCCTCGGCAGACTGGCCACCGCCGTGGGGCACCTGGGCGACCCGGCCGGGGCGAAGGAACTCCATCACCAGGCACTCGCGGCGGTCGGCGAACGGCCCGGCACCAGACTGGAGGCGGAGATCCGCAACCGGCTGGGCTGGCGCCACGCCGCGACGGAAGACCTCACCCAGGCGCGCGACCGGTACGAGCGGGCCATCGCCCGCTCCCGCACCGACCCCGGGGAACTCGCCCGCACCCTCGACGACCCGCGCCGCCGCGGACAACCGAGCCCCCGGCAGATCTAGTACCCCTCTCGAGGATGCCGGCATGACACCGCCGCGCTGAAACCCGGCTCGGCGGATGCCCACCGATGCGACGGGCCGGAGCGCTGAGAGTCGCCCGGTGAGGCCGTGTCGTCGTGGCCGGCCGCCGGGGCCGGTCTACGCCGTTTCATCGGGATTTCAACGGCCATGGCTACCGTCCCGGTAGGTGGCGGCAGGCAGGGATGTCGCCCGGATCCAGAGGGGGTCGGGGGCATGACTGTCCTCATGTCGGCTCGTCATCCGGTTCGTGTTCGCCACAAGGGTCTGATCTTCGCATTGGTCGTGGCGTTGATGACGATGGCGGCTGTGGTTCCGTCGCAGTGGGCGCGTTCGGCGGGGTCGGCGGCGGGTGCGGGTGCGGATGCGGCGGTGACGGTTCCCGAGCATCCGGAAGGGACGTCGTTCAATCCGAACCAGATCAAGGACATCAAGGCGGCCGATCCGGGTGCCGGGGTGAATCTGGTGGAGGCGCCGTCGGCGAACAACATGGGTGATGCCCGGTTGTCGTACCCGTTGGAGGTGCCGAAGGGGCGGGCGGGTCTGGAGCCGAAGCTGGCCGTCACCTACAACTCGTCGGGGACGAACGGGTGGCTTGGCGTCGGGTGGCACCTCGCCACCCCGATGCTCACGGTCGACACACGGTGGGGTGTGCCGCGCTACGACGCCCGACTGGAGACCGAGACCTACCTGCTCAACGGCGAACAGCTGACCCCAGTGGCGCACCGCGGCGAGTTGCGCGCGCGTACCGCGGAGAAGGTGTTCCACTCCCGGGTGGAAGGCCGGTTCGACCGGATCGTGCGCCACGGCGACAGCCCCACGAACTACTGGTGGGAGGTCACCGACAAGCAGGGCGTCCGCACGCTCTTCGGCGGGACGGCCGACAGCGCGCTGGCCGACGGCAAGGGTCGCGTCGCCACCTGGGCGGCCCGGGAGGTCCGCGACGGCAACGACAACGTCCTGCGCTACCGGTACGCCGAGGTGGCCGACGGCGGTACGGCGGACTCCGCGGTGCCGGGCAGCGACCTGTACCTGCAGAAGATCACCTACACCGGCCGCGGCGACACCGACGGCAGGTACTCGGTGACGTTCATCCGGGACCGAGAGCGCGGCGAGCCCCGCCGGCCGGACGTGCGGATCGACGGCAGGTACGGGTTCAAGAAGGTCACCGCCGACCTGCTGCGGCGCGTCGAGGTCAAGCTGGACGACGACCTGATCCGCGCCTACGAGCTGAACTACCGGACCGGCGCGTTCGCCAAGACGCTACTCGTCTCGGTGTCACAGTTCAGCGAGAGCAACCAGCTGTTCAATACCCACAGGTTCGACTACTACGACGACGTCCGCGACCAGTCGGGAAACTACAACACCTTCACGGAGGCCGCGAGTTGGACGGTGCCGGATGACGACCTCGGGGTGAACATCCACGAAGGCGAGGCCAGCGCGATCTCGGCGAACACGTCGGCCGGCTTCGGCGCGCACCTTTTCGCGGGCTACAACGTGCAGGGGCTGACGACCAAGGAGGGTTCCGTCGGGCTGAAGGTCGGTTTCAGCGCGGGCCAGTCCGACGGCCTGTCGACGCTGGCCGACGTGAACGGCGACAACCTGCCGGACAAGGTGTTCCGCAAGAAGAACGACGTGTTCTACCGGCCCAATCTGGCCAGACCAGGCGGTGAGCCGAAGTTCGGCGGCACGCCGATCAAGCTCACCAACCTCCCGGGAATCTCGACCGAGCGCACGCTGTCCGGCACCATCGGCGTCGAGTCGTACGTCCTCACCACCTCGGCCCAGCTGGACTTCGTGGGCACCACGACCACCTCGGACCGGTTCTTCAGCGACGTCAACGGCGACGGCATCACCGACCTGGTGAACAACGGCGGCGTGCTGTTCGGCTACCTGGACGCCAATGGGCAACCCGCCTACAGCGCGGACTCCACCCGCACCCCGGTGCCGATCGGGGGTGGCGCGGTGACCGGCGAGATCGTCGGCGATCAGACCGCGCAGTTCAACCAGCAGGTGGACAACTCGCCTCTCCTTGACACCGTGCGCCGCTGGGTCGCGCCGTTCGACGGCAACGTCCGCGTGGACGGCCACGTGCAGCTGACCCAGGACCCCTCCCCGGAGCGGGCGGCCTACACCAAGGCCGACGGCGTGCGGGTCACCATCCAGCACAAGAACGCCGAACTCTGGGCGCAGCGGATCGGCCCCGACGACCACACCGAGTTCACCCCGGGCAATGTGGCGTCGATCCCCGTGAAGAAGGGCGACGCGCTGTACTTCCGGACCCAGTCCATTCTGGACGGCAAGTACGACACCGTGGCGTGGGATCCGGAGATCACCTACACCGACCTGCCGGCCGGCACGGACGCGAACGGGCTGGCGAACACCGTGTTCCGCGCGTCGGCCGACTTCACCTTCGGTGGCAGGCCGTCCTTGGTGACCGTGCCGGTGAACGGCACGTTGCGGCTGACCGGTGACGTGGTCAAGTCCAAGGCGACCTCGGACGACGTGACCGTCGTGATCGAGAAGGGGAACGGCGTCCACGCCCCCGCGGAGGTGTACCGCAAGGTCCTGCCCGCCGCGTCGACCGGCACCACCGCGATCGACGTGAGCATCCCGGTCAGCATGTTCGAGAAGATGTCGTGGAAGCTGAAGACCGACTCCCCGATCGACGTCTCGGCGGTGAGCTGGGCACCGAAGGCACACTACACGGCCGCGCAGGGGGTCGAGTCGGTCGTCGACGCCAAGGGCGATCCCACGCTGGTGATCACCCCGCCGTACGACATGACCATGTACCCGGCGAACACCCTCACCGCGCCGCAGCAGCCCTACAAGGCGACCAAGACCGGCCAGTTGAAGGTGCGGCCGAAGCTGTCCCTCAACTTCGGTCTCCAAGGTGACGCCAAGATCGCGCTCACGGTGAAGAAGCGCGGCGGGCAACTGCTCGGCAAACGGATCTTCCAAGCCAAGGACACCTCCCCCTTCAGTGGCCAGAACCTGGACCTGACCGTGCCGGTCACCGCCGGCGACGAGCTCTACATCGACTACTCCACGACGGATACCGGACTGCTCGGCCTGCTCGTCGACCAGTCCGCGTCGGTCACCTATGACGTGACCTCCAGCTGGCCGACCTTCACCCCGGCTCCCAGCGCCATGCACGGTTCCGTCGGGCAGGGCGCCTTCGCCCAGCCCTACCGCGGCTGGGGTGTGATCGGCTACCAGGGCAACCGAGACCGCGCCACCCAACCGCTCAAGCAGGCCGAACTCACGCTGGACCAGAGCTTCAAGGACGCGCTTCCCAAGGAGCCCAAGGAAGCGGACGTCGCGCCTTTCGCCGCGAATCCCCGGCTCAGCATGCCGCGGCTCGCGGTGTTCGCCCCCGTTCCCGCCAAGGGCGGCTGGGCCGCTCAGGACGAGTCCTCCTGGGTCACCGCCGCTATGGCGACGAGCTCCCGCCTCGGCGCGGACACCATCGACATCGTCACCGACGCCGACGTGGCGGGCGACCGGGCGGTGATGCGCCGCGGTGTCACCGGCCAGGTGTCGGCCACGCTCGCGGCGGGCCCGTTCGGCGGCACCGTGGTCGGTGGGATCACCGCGGGCTCGGTCGACTACCTCGACCTCAACGGCGACGGCTACCCCGACGTCGTGGGGGCCAAGGAGATCCAGTTCTCCGACATGACCGGCGCGCTCGGCGCCACGCGCGGCACCCTCGGCGGCAACGTCCGCGAGGCGGACAACGTCTCCGGCAATGTGTCGCTCTCCGCGGGCAGCGAGACCGCCACCATCGCCAGCGCACTGGGCATGGCCGCGCCCGAGGCGGGCACCAGTGCCAACACCGCCACCACCGGCGCGGTCCAACCGTCGCTCGGCATCGGCGGCAGCCTCGGCGGCGGCGAGTCCGACGTCCGCGTCGACCTGATCGACATCAACGGGGACGGATTGCCGGACAAGGTGTTCGGCAACGGCGACGTCCAGTTCAACCTCGGCTACTCCTTCGCCGCCCGCGAACCCTGGTCGGCCGGACCGATCAACGACGCGTCCACCCGCAACGTCGGCGTCAACCTCGGGTTCAACGTCGACCGCTACGGCTTCGCGGGCGGCGTGTCCGCCGAGCTGGGGACCTCATACACCAACGCGAGCATGACGGACGTCAACGGCGACGGCCTGCCCGACCGGGTGTTCACCGACGGGACCAACCCGATCAAGGTCGCGGTGAACACCGGCACCGGCTTCACCGCGCCCGCCCCGTTCCGCGGCAGCTTCCCCGAGATCGCCGTCGACAAGAACGCCAGTCTCGGCGGGGGCGTCTACTTCACCGTCGGCCTGCCCACTCCCGTCGGCGTCTTCGTCTTCAACCCCGGCGCCAACGCGTCCACCGGCATCAGCCGGGCCGAAACCAGCCTGCGGGACGTGAACGGCGACGGCCTGGCCGACCACGTCAAGTCCACCCGGGACAACGAACTCCTGGTCGCGGTCAACAAGACCGGTCGCACCAACCTGCTGCGCTCGGTCAGCCGGCCGATGGGCGCCCGTATCGACCTGGACTACACCCGGTCGGGCAACACCGCTGAGATGCAGGAGAGCCGCTGGGTGCTGTCCCGCACCTCGGTCTTCGACGGGCTCGCGGGCGATGGTGCCGACACGAGTCTGACCACCTTCCGCTACGAGCAGGGCCGCCACGACCGGCTGGAGCGCGAGTTCCTCGGTTTCGGCCGCGTGGTGAGCGAGCACCGCGACACCGGTGCGGACGACGCCGTTCGCCGCACCGTGACCGACGAGTACCGCACCGACGGATACGCGGGCCGCGGCCTGCTCACCCGCACGCTGACCGAGGACGGCGCCGGCCACCCGTACCGCGAGACACTCAACACCTACCGGCTGCTCGACACCTCCACGGGTGAGGAAACCGACCCGAAGAGCCGGACCGCCACCGTCTTCCCGCAGCTCATACGCGTCGAGGAGAAGGACTACGAAGGCGCGGCCGCCGCGGCCAAGTCCACATTCACCGACCTGTCCTACGACGAGTACGGCAACGTGACCCGCACCTTCGACGCGGGGGACGAGGGCACCGCGGACGACCTGGAGACCACCTTCGCGTACAGCGGCTCCGATACTCAGTGCCGCGACCGGCACCTCGTCGGCACCGCCAACGCGATACGGCAGAAGGCCGCGGCCACCGACGCACTCCTGCGCCACCGCGCATCCACCGTCGACTGCGCGACCGGCGCCGTGCGCCAGATCCGCGAGTACCTCGACGACGACACCGCGGCCGTCTCCGACCTGACGTACCACCCGGACGGGAACCTCAAATCGGTGACCGGTCCGGCGAACGCAAAGGGGCAGCGCTACAAGCTGGAGTACGGCTACGACACCGCCGTCGGCGTACACGTCGTGTCCATCGAGGACAGCTTCGGCTACCGCTCCACCGCCGCCCACGACCTCAAGTACGGGGTCCCCACCCGCAACACGGACCAGAACAACCAGTCCGTGACGATGACGTACGACAGCGTCGGCCGCCTCACCACACTCACCAGCCCCTATGAGCAGGGCGGCGACCAGGCCACGATCACCTTCGGCTACCACCCCGAGGCGCCCGTCGCGTATGCCACGACCAAGCACCTCGACCGCACCGCCGACGGTGTACGCGAGGACACCATCGACACCGTCACCTTCACCGACGGTCTCAAGCGTGTGGTGCAGATGAAGAAGGACGCCTCGGTGTCCGCCTCACCCGGGGACACACCCACCGAGGTCATGACGGTCTCCGGCCGACTGAAGTTCGACTCCCTCGGCCATGCCGTGGAGAGGTACTACCCGACAGCCGAGGACAAGGGCGAGGCGAACACCACACTCAACGCCTCCTTCGACTCCGTGGCACCCACGAAGGAGAGCTTCGACGTCCTGGACCGCTCGGTGAAGACCGTGCAGCCGGACGGCGTCATCACCACCACCGGATACGGTTTCGGTAAGGACCGGACGGAAACGACCCGCTTCCAGCAGAGCGTGACCGACGGCAACGGCAAGGAACGCCGCACCTACACCGATGTCCGCGGCGTCCTCACCTCGGTGCGGGAGTTCAACAACTCCTCAAGCATCTGGACCAGTTACACCCACGATCCGCTGGGTCAGGTCACGACGATCACCGACGACAAGAACAACGTCACGCGCGCCGGCTACGACGTGCTGGGACGCCGTGTCTCCTTCGAGAGCCCGGACGCCGGACGCCTCGAGACCCGCTACGACCTCGCCGGCAACGTCACATCGAAGGTCACCGCGAACCTGCGGGCAGCGGACAAGGCCGTCGAGTACGACTACGACTACTCTCGACTGAAGGCCATCCGCTACCCGACGTTCCCGCAGAACAACATCTCCTACGAGTACGGAGCTCCCGGCGCGGCGGCCAACTCGGCCTCGCGGATCACCGCGGTCCATGACGCAGCGGGAACGGCCAAACGCGCCTACGGAGCACTGGGCGAGGTGACCGAGGAGACCCGCACGATCACCGCGGCGGGCGGGTCACCGCGCGCCTACACCACGCAGTGGCGTTTCGACTCGTTCAACCGTGTGCTCCAGCTGACCTATCCGGACGGCGAGATCCTGACCTACGACTACGACTCCGGTGGCCAGGTCCACCGAGCCACCGGCGTGAAGGGCGGTACCGAGTACACCTACCTGCACCGCCTGGATTACGACAAGTTCGGGCAGAAGGTCCTACAACAGACCGGCAACGGTGTGCGCACCACGTACACCTACGACTCCGAAGACCGCAGGCTGGCGACCCTCAAGGCCGCGAGCCCGAGCGGGACGCCGTTCCAGGAGCTCGGCTACACCTACGACAACACGGGCAACGTCACCGGCCGCACCAACAGCGCGCCACAGAACTCGGTTATCGGCGGTCCGAGCAGCCAGACGTACGCCTACGACGACCTGTACCGGCTGACCAGTTCGTCCGGGCAGTACACGGACAAGGATAATCAGCTCAACCGGTACACGCTGTCGCTGGCATACGACTCGATCGACAACACGACGACCAAGGCGCAGCACCACGAGATCACGGGCGGAACCCCCGCGTTCCCGGCAGGCACCGGGTCACCGGGGCCCATCGAACCCGTGGAGGACCCGGCCAACCCGGTCGACGTCCAGGATCGCACCAGCTACACGTACGCCTACGAGTACGGCAACGGGGAGCCGCACGCGCCGGACAAGGTCGGGCCGATCACTCAGACCTACGATGCCAACGGCAACCTCACCGACACGGTGAACACCGCCACCGGAGCGCGCCGCCAGTACGTTTGGGACGAGGAGAACCGCCTCGCCTGCAATGCCGACGGCGCCATGGCGGTCACCCAGGACCCGACGGGCTGCGCGGGCGCGGCCGTCCGCTACACCTACGACGCCGAGGGCGACCGGGTCGTCAAGGCCGGTGACGGGGTGTCGGTTTACCCGAACCGCAACTACAGTGAGCGCGACGGCACCGGCTTCAAGCACGTGTTCGTCGGGGACAGCCGCGTTGCCTCCAAGACGGTGTCCGGTGGCGTGGAGAGCGACCAATCCTTCTACCACGCCGACCACCTCGGCTCGTCCGGCTACGTCACCGACGGGGCGGGAGCGGTCACCGAGCACCTGGAGTACTTCCCGCACGGTGAGACCTGGGTCGAGGAGCGCTCCGGGCAGCACGACACCGAGTATCAGTTCACCGGCGAGGAACTCGACGCCGAGACCGGGCTCTACTACCACGGGGCGCGCTACTACAATCCGCGCACGCAGCTGTGGGCGAGCGCCGACCCGGCGCTGCCGAAGTACCTGGACCAGGACCTCGCGGGCGGCATCAGCCAGCCGCGCAACCTGGCCGCGTACACCTACGTCCACAACAACCCGGTAAAGTTGACCGACCCCACGGGCGAATGGCCGTGGGAGAAGGAGCCGTGGAGCTACGACTACACCTTCCACGCCGAGGGCGACGCGGCCAACACCTACGTGCTGGTCGATCCGACCACCGGCAAGTTCTTCTCCCAGGTGGACGCGGGTGGCGCGCCGAACGTGGGGAAGGCATCGGAGATCGTCACGGTCGAGGACGCCTGGAACGCGCTGAAGTCCTGTTACAACTGCACGTTCCCCGTCAACGGTGCTCCCAAGGAGATGCCGAAGGTCGGTGACAAACTGCCGCTGAAGGTGGGCCCGCAGGGGTTCCCGGTCGAGGTGACGCAGATGGACTTCGACGGCAAGGAGATCAACATCGAGTACTCGACTCTCGACGGCCACATCGACGGCGTGGGCAGCACGGTCCACTTCCGGATCTTCGAGGACCAGAACGGCGAACTCGCCTTGCAGACGACCGCCGAGATCATCGGCGGCGCGGGCGCCCGCGGCGGCGCGCCTGCCCGGGGTGTGTACGGCGGGGCTGCCCAGATCACCTGGCAGCCCTTCATCGACCGCTTGGTGACCAACGGCATCAAGCAACACTACGGCGACCGATGGGGCGGGAAGAAGTAGGAGGATTGAGGTGCCGGAAGGACCTCGGGGGCACCTCGGCTGGAGTACTAGGGACTGTGTGATGTTGTGCTCACCCAGTCCCTGGCTCAGACACCGGCCGCAAGGTAACGGGGCGAACACACAGGTCCGAGCTTCGTGGACCGCGGCAGGCCGGGTTCCAAGATGCACATCCTGTCGGACACGAACGGACTGCCCCTCTTCGTCGGCGTCTCGGCCGGCAACACTCGCGACAGCGATGGGCTCAAGCCCGTGATCGAGGGTCACCAAACGAGACACGACCCCCACCGCGGACGGTAATTCAAGCCCCAGCGCCTGCACGCGGAGAAGGCCTACGACCGCGCCGACCTGCGGAAATGGTTACGCGGCAAACGCATCGGTATACGGATCGCCCCGCAAAGGAATCGAGTCCAGCGAACGATTGGGCCGCCGCCACTGGGTCATCGAACGCACCATGTCGTGGCTGCCGGCTACCGCCGACTCAGCCGCCGCTACAAGCGCGATCCCCGCAACTACCTGGCCTTTCTCGGTCTCGCCGCCGCCCTCTGCTGCTACAAACGGCTTCTGCGCCACACCACATAGGACGGACTTGACGAACTACCGGTAACAGGCAGACCAGATTGAGAGGTCCCCCAGTTCTTCACTCTGAGGGACTCCGGAATCAGAGATGTCAGAGCGGTCCTGCGCGGGGTGCGAGGGGTGCGCGACCGCTGGACTTTGCCGGGGCACGGCCAGTGCCGATCTCATGCCCGAACTCGCCGCTATCCGCGAGAATGCCTCGGCCTCGGCAAAGGGCCTCGCCATCGCGGCGACGAGGAGTGCCGCCAGGCCAGCGCCTGTCCTGGCGGCGGAAATCCCGCCCAAGCAGGCCCGGACGATCCGCAGTCGTGTCCCGTTGAACCGGACCATGATGCCGACTGCACGGTCGTCGTCGAAGCCGTGCACTGCCGACCTCCGGCCCCTGACGCAGCTGTCGCCCCCCCACCCCGCGGCACTCCCAGCCTGGACCTGGTCGGCGCGCCGGCCGGCCAGGGCGGGCCATGAGCACGGTCGGGGACGTCAGAGTTTGGGCAGCGAGAAGCAGAAGATTTTGCCGGACCAGGTGGCATAAAGGTGATCACCCGCAGTTTGCGTCGACCAGGAACCGGAGCCGCCGACGGCCTGATAGTGCCAGACCTGCTCGCCGGTCTCGGTATGGAAGGCGTACAGACCCTTCCGCCCCGCGGCGAGAAAGAGTCCGCCCAGGGTGCCCAGGAACACCGGGTCGCCGAGGCCCGACCCTGCCCTCCAGCGTTCCGTGCCGGTCTCGGCGTCGATCCCGTGCAGGACCTTCTCGTCCAGGTAGCAGACGGTGGCGCCGGAGCGGGCGTAGCCGCGGTTGCCGCGGGCGGCGGTCCGCACGCTCCACAAGGTCTTGCCCGACTCCGGGTCGAAAGCCGTGAGCAGCCCGCGGGCCGAGCCGTTGGCGCCGGTGCCCGGGTAGCAGAGCAGGGTTCCCTCGACCAGGCTGAAAGACCTGTCGAACATGAGAATCTCACTGTTCGTCGGCGGGAGTTTCGTGGGTTCGCTCCAGAGCGTCCGGCCGTCGCCGGGGTCGAGCGCGAGCAGGTTCATGCCGGCGTCGATGCCGTAGAGAACCTTGTTCCTGTCCGGCGAGTAGAGGGCGACAAGGTCCTTGTCCCATACGCGCCCGCCCGACTCCGGGTCGAGAGCGGTGTATCCCCTGAGCATGGCAGCCGGGTTCGTCCTGGAAGGGCTGCCCCAGGCGATCAGGGTGCCGGCCCGGGTGGTGCCGACGACTGCGAGGCCCTCCTTCACGTCGGACGTCGTCCAGCGTACTTCTCCGCTCGACGCCTCCAGGCCGTGGATACGTCCACCGTCACTCATCGCCGCAACCAGCTCTCCGTCCGCGAACTCCAGCCGGGGCGCGCTGTCCCCGCCCGGTGCCGAGTCCCATACTTTCTGTCCGGACCGGCCGTCGAACGCGTGCACTTTTCCGTCGGTGCGTACCGTGTAGACGTGCCTGTCGTCGGCGAGGGCGTCGGTGTTCTGACCGTCGAGGTCCTTCCACAGGAGCTTGCCGGTGGCCCGGTCGAGGCAGGCCCCCGAAGTCTGCTGGGTGCACAGCAGCGTCGACCGGGTCACCGCGGTCAGGGACATGCCCGGCCGGGGAAGGTCGCGGGCCCAGTCGAGTTCGGGGGTGGGACCGGTGCCTTCGTCGCCCGGTCGGAGGAACCAGGCGCCGCCGGCCGCCGCGGCCACGGCGAGCACCCCGCCGCCGATGAGCAACCGGCGGCGGCCGAGCAGCGGGGAACGCACGACATTCTGCAGGGTGCGCTCGTCCTCGGTCACCCGCAGTCCGACGGCGCCGAGCCAGCCCGCTGTGGTCTCCGGGCGCAGCCAGGACTGCAGGTGACCGACGGTGGGACGCCGGGCGGGGTCCTTGTCGAGGCACGCGGCCACGATGCCGAGCACGCCGTGCGGGACGCCGTTCAGCTGCGGCTCCTCGTAGGCGGCCCGGTAGAGCAGGGCGTGGACCGCGCCGGTGCCGAAGGGCGGGATGCCGGTGGCGGCGAGGGCGAGCACGGCGCCGAAGGCGAACACGTCGCTGGCAGAGGTGAGTTCGGCTCCGCGTGATTGCTCGGGCGACATAAAACCGGGTGAGCCGGCGACCTGGCCCTCGGCGGTGAGTACGGTGCCGTCGACGGCCCGGCTGATGCCGAAGTCGATCACTCGGGGGCCGTCGAGGGTGAGCAGGATGTTGGACGGCTTGAGGTCGCGGTGGATGAGCCCCGCGCGGTGGATCGCGGCCAGCGCCTCGGCCAGGCCGCCGCCGAGCACCCGCAAGGTGGCCTCTGGCATGGGCCCATGGGCCTCCAGGGCGTCGGCGAGCGAGGGACCCGGGATGTAGGCGGTGGCCAGCCAGGGCTGCGGCCCTTCGGGGTCGGCATCGACGACCGGTGCGGTGAAGGCGCCGGAGACCGCGCGGGCGGCGTCCACCTCGGCCCTGAAGCGCCGACGGAAGTCCGGGTCGGCGGCCAGTTCGGCACGCACCACCTTGACGGCCACCGCACGGCCGCTGCGTGACGTGGCGAGGTGGACGCGGCCCATGCCGCCCGCGCCGAGTTCCCGGATCACCCGGTACGGCCCTATGTATGTGGGGGCGGCGGCAGTCTGCTGGGGCGGCGTAGTGGGCGGCGTGGTCAAGGGGTCTCGCTCCGGAATGCGTGGAGGGTGGTCTCGGACGCGGCGAAGAGGGTGTCGCCGGAGGTCTGCAGCTGCCAGGTGTTCCTGCCTCCGGCTTCACTGCCGGAGGGCTGGTGCGCCCAGAGCAGCTCGCCGTCGGAGGCGCGCAGGACGACGAACCCCGGGACCTCACCCGTGGCGTACGTGGCGACGGCCACCACGGACGGGGAGACGGTGGGGCCCTGGTCTCCCGCGCCGCCGGCAGGGGACAGATTCAGCGGACTCGCGCTGTGCCACACCTGCTCGCCGCTGCGCATGTCCAGGGCGAAGACGGTGTCCTGCGGGTCGTGGACGTAGGCCCGCTCGCCGCGGACCGTGGCCGGGCTGATATTGGTCGTCTCGTTGACGGCGGTCCACAGCTTCCCGCCGCCGGAGGCGCTGAACGCCTGCACCTTGACGCTGACGACGAGCAGCGCCGTCCCGTCGGTGGCCAGCTGCGGATAGGCACCGGGTTCGACGACGTCCCGCACCTTCCACCGCTCGGTGCCGGTACGCAGGCCGAGTCCCCTGAGCGTGCCGTTGTCCTGCAGGTAGCAGAGGCGACCGTCGGTGTGGGCCTGGAAATCGCTGCCGCGGACCGTGCGCGACCACAGCACCTCGCCCGAGGTGAGATCGGCCGCGCGCACCCCGTAGCCGGCGTCGCCGCCGGTGCCGAGGACGGCGACCGGCCCGGCGACGCACAGGACCTTGCACACGAAGTCGGCGTCGCGGCCGTCGGTGCCGTACCTGGTGACCGCGTAGGAGAACTTCTGCCTGCCTGTGGCGTCGACACCGAACAGGTAGCCGTGCTCACCGGTCCAGCCTTCGGCGAACAGCATGGATCCCTGAACGCCGATCCACTTCGGATCGCCCACGATGCCGGAGGGCGGACGGAGCGAACCCGTCCAGCGTTCCTTCCCGGTCGCGGTGTCATAGGCGGTCGCGTCGGCCGTGTCCCAGTGCACCAGAGTGTCGCCGACAAGACGCAGCTGTCCGTTCTCCGACTTCTTCAGCGTGGTCGACCACCGTGGCTTCGGGCCCGCTGGAACCGTGGGCCCGGGCCGGGCCGTGGCGCCCGTGCCGACGCCGGACCGCACCTGGTCCTTGCCGGGCTGCGACCGCCCTGCGATCAGCGCCGCGGCTCCTGCGGCCGCGGCGACGCCGGTCCCGGCCGCGGTGATCCACAGGAATCTGCGGCGGCTCGGCCCCTTCGGTACGGCCGTGCCGGGCGAGGTGAGGGGCGTGGCGGGCATGGGTGGTGCGGCCACCAGGACGGCGGCGTGTGCCGCCCGCCGCGCGAGGTCCTGCCGCAGGCCCGCGGTCAGCAGCGCGGCCGGGTCGGCGGCACCGAGCGCGGCCAGCACCGACTCGGCGGGCGGCCTGCGGGCGGGGTCCTTGTCCAGGCATGCTCCGATCAGCGGGTTCAACGCCGTCGGCACGCCGTCCAGTTGAGGTCGGTGATGGACGGCCCGGTAGAGGATCTCGGCCGTGCCTCCGGCGCCGAACGGGCCCCGGCCGGTGGCCGCGAAGGTCAGGACACAGCCCAGGGAGAAGATGTCGGCCGCCGGTCCGGCCTCGCGGCTCGACACGATCTGCTCGGGCGCCATGAACCCCGGCGTTCCCATCACCGTCCCCGTCCGGGTCACCTGGGTCGCGTCCACCGCCCTGCTGATGCCGAAGTCGATGACCCGGGGCCCGTCCTCGGCGACGAGTACATTGCCGGGCTTGAGGTCGCGGTGCACGATCCCGGCGGCATGAATGGCCAGCAACGCCTCCGCAAGGCCCGTACCGAGGGTCCGCAGGGCCGCCTCGGGCAGTACACCGAAGCTGCGCACGACCTCGTGCAGCGAGGGCGCGGCGACGTAGGCCGTGGCCAGCCAGGGCTGCGGGGCGTCGGCGTCCGCGTCGAGGACCGGCGGGGTGAAGAACCCGCTGACCCTGCGGGCGGAGTCGGCCTCGCGCCGGAAACGCCCACGGAAGTTCGGAGTCTCGGCGTACTCGGGCCGGATCACCTTCAGGGCCACCAGGCGCGATCCCGGTGACCTGGCCAGGAAGACCCTTCCCATGCCGCCTTCGCCCAGGAGGTGGAAGACCTCGTAGGGGCCGATACGGGCAGAACTCTGCTGCTGGGGGGCCTGGCTGTGCGGCTGGGTGGATGTGTGCACGTCGTTGCCGCGGCAGTCAGCTCAGGGAGCCGAGAATGTCACGGGCGGCGGCGATGGCGGCCTCCTCGGCCTGCTGCTGGGTCGTGGTGGAGTCCTTCCGGCTGAAGGTGTAATCCGCGGTGACCGTGGCGTTGCCCTCGCGGACGATGGCCTTGGCCGAGGCGAGGCCCCCGTCCGTGTCTCCGCCGTAGACCATGAAGGCCTCCTCGCCCAGCCCGCTGACAGGCCGCGAGTCCATCACCTTGTACAGCTCCCCCCGGTCCTTGAGGGCTGTCTTCTTGTACGTGGCGTACATCTCGCTCGCCGCGGGCATGACCACGACGTGCGCGTCCAGACTCAGAAACGGACTGTCATAGCCCTGGCTCTCCCACCTCGGTGACCTGGTGATCATCGTCGCCAGATCCTTGTCGTCCATCAGGCCGGGCGTGCACTCGGTTCCGGGTGCGATCTTCTCGATGGTGGACGCCTTGATCAGCTCGCATCCCTCGGGCACCTTGGTGAACGCCTTGCCCGGCTCCTCCGGCTCGGCGGCGCCGCCCGGGACGCCCGGTGGTCTGCCTGTGGCGGCGTCGTTGTCGTCGCCGCCTGACGTGGCGATGGTCACGCCCGCGACCACGGCCACGGCCAGAGCCGCGGCGCCAGCGATCAGCCACTTCCGCGAACCGCTGCCGCGGGGAGCCTCACCCGGTCCGCCCGCCGGAACCGGCTGGGACCAGGGCGAGACCGGGTGAGGGGCCTGACCCGGCATCGGAGGCGGCATCTGACCCGAGCCCTGTGCCGCGGGCCCCCAGGCCGGTGTGGCCTGCCCGAGCGGCTGGGTGGGACGGCTCTCGCCGAAAGCCTGCCGGGGATCCACCTGCGGGGTCTCACTCACGTGACAGCCCTCTCTCCTCGTTCGGTTCACGTCCACGGGGCCGGCTCGGACCCGCCCCGCGCGCCGAACTCTTTCGCGAGGCGATGCAAAGCCGATGAAATCCCGCTGAAGCGAGGAACCGGCCGAACTCTCCGGGGCCGGCCGCGGTGTGAACCGAGGTGAAAGCTGCCTCAGATACCTTCCTCCGGCGGGAAGCCGATGCCGCTGAGCCCGTCGCGTGCCTCTTCGACCTGTCGTGGATGGTCACCGGCTCCGGGCAGGGAAAGGGCGGTCTGGAATTCCTGCCGGGCCTCCGCACTGAGACCCGCCGCCGCGTAAGTGCTGCCAAGGCGGATGCGGACCGCCATCTCCAGCCCCGCGCTGGTGTGCTGGGTGAGCGTGGCGAGCGCCTGGTGGTGGGCGTCCACCGCGGCGTGATGGCTGCCCTGGATGTGTTCCACGGTCGCGAGGCGCGAGAGGCTCGCGGCGCGCAGTGGCAGGTCCTCGGCCTCGCTCGCCAGTTCCGCCGCCCGCCGCAGCAGGTCCTTGGCCTCCGGGTACCGGCCGGCGGCCAGGTGGGTGTCGGCGGAGAAGCACAGTGTGTTGCTGATCGCCCTGGGCCGGCCGTTTTTCTCGGCGATGGTCAGGGCGGTCGCGTTGAGCTCGAATGCCTGCTCGTGCCGCCCTTGCTGGGAGTGGATCGCGCCGAGACTGCAGACCGCTATCCCGGTCAGCCAGTCGTCGCCGAGCCGGTCTGCCAGCTCCACCGCCTCGTTCAGATGAGCGATCGCGTCCTCGATGCGGCCCAGCATCCACTCGGCGACGCCCATGCCGGCGCTCGCCCGGGCCCGTTCCCGCAGATCGTCAGGGCCGCAGCCGTGCTGCACCGCTTCGGTGAACCAGGTGTGCGCTTGCTGGAGCCGGCCCTGGTAGAGGTCGATCATTCCCATGCAGTTGCGCAGCGCGGAGGGCATCCGCCGGTCGGTGGCCAGGTCCGCGCAGGGCAGCGCGATCTCCAGTGCTGCCCGGCACTCGTGGTACTGGCCCTGGTGGACCAGATGGTCGATCAGGGCCTCGGCGATCCAGCAGGCGTGGTCGAACTCGCCGGCGGCGGCCGCGTGAGCGACCACGTCGATCAGTTCTCCGCCCGCCGCAGTCAGCCATGCCGAGGCCTCCCGCCCATCACGGAAGGGGAGGCAGGGGACGTCGGGGCCGGTAGGGAAGGCGTCGGGACCCTGGTCGCCGGCGATGCGGCCCGCGACTGTGTAGAGACTCAGTACGGCGGCGCGGTCGGCGGCGGCCTGCTCGGGCGCCTCGGTGGCGAGGCGCCACGCGTGTGCCCGTACGAGGTCGTGCAGCCGGTAGCGACCCGGATGCGGCTGCTGCAGCAGACTCGCGTCGACCAGGTCCTCCAGAAGATCCCCGGCGTCCTCAGGGGAACCACCCAGCACGGCGGCAAGGGTGAGCTCGTCGAAGCGGGCCGTCGGAACCACGCCCAAGGCACGGAAGGCGCGGCGCAGTTCGGAGGTGAGCTGGTCGTACGACAGTCGGAAGGCGGCCTCCACGCTACGGTCCTCGGCCCGCAGTTCGCCGAGGCTGCGCGAGCCGTCCGACATCCGGCCGGCGAGAAAGGCGAGCGTCCAGGACGGGCGATTCTGGAGCCGGGCGCCCGCGATGCGCAGCGCCAGGGGAAGTCCGCCGCACCGCCGGGCGAGTTCGAGAGCCGCCTGGGGTTCGCGGTCCGCACGGGACTTCCCGAGGAGTTCGCGGAGCAGTCCGACCGCCTCGCCAGCGCCCAACGGCTCCACGGTGAGCCGTAGATCGGTGTCGAGGCCGGCCAGCCGCTGTCGGCCCGCCACCAGGACCCGGCTCCCCGGGCCGGCGGGCAGGAGCGGGCGTACCTGCTCGGAGCTGCGGGCGTCGTCGACGACGAGCAGCAGCCGTAGTGCGCTCGTCGCCGCGCGCCAGGCCGTGACCAGTTCCCCCAGGTCGTCCAGGTCGTCAGGCACTTCGTCACCGCCGTCGTGGACCGCACGCAGCAGGCGGCGCAGTGCGCGCCGCGTGTCGCCGCCTTCGTGGAGGGCGCTGTGCGTGTGGAGGTCCACGTACAGGCAACCGTCGGGGTAGGCATCGGCGAGCGTCCAGGCGGCGCGTACCACCAGGGCGGTCTTGCCGACCCCCGCCGTGCCGTCGACCGTGACCACGGACACGGCCCCTGGGGCCATGGGGGCGGTGAGCAGGGCGAGTTCCCGCTCGCGGCCGACCAGGCAGGCGCTGTCGCCCGGGAGGTCGTTGCGGCGGGGGCGGGGGGCGCCGGTGTGACCGGACTTGTTGGAGAGACGAGGCGCGGGAGCCGATTCCTCGGGCCGACCGCCCTTGGGAGCGGCGGGGACGTCGGCCGCCCGCTGCTGTGCCGGCCGGCCGAGGAGGAGACGGTCGTCCCGGCGCAGTACGGCCTGATGCACAGTGCGCAGTTCCTCGCCGGGCTCCACACCCAGGTCGTCGCGCAGGCGCCGGCGCATGTCCTGGTGGACGGCCAGCGCCTCAGCCTGTCGGCCGCTGCCGTACAGGGCCCGCATCCGCAGCGCGGCGAGCGGCTCGTCGTGAGGCTGGAACAGGGGCGCGGCCATGAGTTCGTCCAGCGCTTGTGGGTAGCGGCCGAGCAGCATCAAGCACTCAACCCGGTCCTGGTGCAGCATGCGCCGCTGCCGGGCGAGGCGTTCTCGCTCGCTGTCGGCGAGGGGACCGGGAAGACCCGGCAGCGGTTCTCCACGGAACATCTCCAGGGCCCGGCTGCCGTGCTCCAGTGCGGAGTCGAGATCGGCGGAGGCCTTCGCCCGCTGGGCGCGGGAGATTTCCGCGGCGAGATCAGCGAGGTCGGTCCGCGCTCCGTCGGGTGCGAACCGGTAGCCGCCGCGCCCACTGTGGATCACCGACCGGCGGGGTTTGCCGGCAGGTGCTCCGTCGAGCGCCTTGCGCAGTGCGTAGGTGTAGCTCGGCAGGACCCGGTGGCCCGTGGCCGGGAGATCGTCCCCCCAGACGTCGGCGAGGAGTTGCTCGTACGTCACGAAGCCCGGCGCACGCAGGATCAGAGCGGCGAGAACCGCCTGCCGTCGCACCGGGCCGAGCGCGAGCGGCGCATCACCGCGGCGGGCCCGGACCGGCCCGAGCAGGTCGATCCGCAGGTCCCCGCTTCCGTCGGTCACGCTCTCGCCGGATTCCTCGGAATCCATGCCCATGGCCAAGCCCCCGTGTCCCCGTACAACCCGTGCCTGCCCGGTCTCTCGAAACCCTGGTTCACGAGGATTTCATCGGCCTTGCAGCGCCTCGCGGAAGAGTCTGCCCGGTTGCGTCGGGTGCTGCCGCCGAACCCGACGCGGAGCGAGCGACCCGGCGGCGTGATATCCGCCACGCGGGCCTGCAGTCGACCGGCCGGCACGTCACGGGAAGAGGAAATTCCGCAATGTCTCACACCAACCGCGCGCCTGCCGCAGGGCTCACCCGCCGCGCCGGACGATGGGAACGCTACCGAGTCACCCACCCCTTCTCGCCCAAGGACCAGGCGGCCCTGTGGGGGGCGATCGTGGGCGTCGTGGCACTTGCCGTACTGCTCGGCTGGGCACTCGACATGAAGGGCGGTGTGGTCATCGTCGCGGCAACTCCCTTCATCGTCTCCTGGTTCGAGAAGCGACGCACTGCGTTCCAGTTCGATGCCGTCGGCGTCCGGTTCGGCGACACGCAGCTGCCGTGGGCCGACGTCACGCAGTTCGTCGTGGCCACACCGCCGGACGGTCCGCACACGCTGATCGGTGCGAGGCTGCGCCCCGGTGCGACGTTGCCGACGGGAATGAACGTCCCGTCCCAGCGCGCCGACATGCCCGCACCGGTCCATGTGCCCGTCCCGCGTTCCAAGTTCGACCTGGCGAAAATGGTCGGCAAGGCACGCAAGTACGCCCCACCGCACATCCAGATCGTGATTGCCGAGCCGTCAGGCGAACGCATGGCGACCTGATTGTTCCAGCCGTTGGGGCGGCTGAAGAGCCTGTTCGGGCAATTCTTCGACACGAGCCCGCGCGACGCCGTGGCGGACAGCCTCGGCCGCGTGCGCGATCGTGTTTGCACGATCCCGCCCCGCTCGGCGGCCACGCGTCGCGCGGACCGACCCCACTGACCCTGTGCGGAGGTCAGGACGGTTGCAGACATTGCAAGCCCTCCCCCCTCTCCTGAGGAGACGGATCGTGCGTGCCCTGACCGCCAGTCGATGTGCAGCCGCTTTCATCAGCCTGGGGACCCTGCTCAATTCGCTTGTGCGTGGTGTGGACAGCGCCTTCGTCGTCCCCGATGCCCTGGTGGGTGCCGTGCTCGCGACAGGGGCGGTCTTGCCTGCCGGCCTGGCGGGCCGGGTGCTGACGATTGAGTTCGGGGCGGCGGCCGGTGTGTTCAGCGTGGCCACCGCCGAGCATGTCGTCCACGAGGAGTCCGCTATCGGCTCTCTGGCCTTCGCACTGATCTGTGCGGCGATGGCCGGGCTGCTCGTCCGGCGTGCTGAGCTGCCCTCACAGTGTCCGTCCCCTCAACCGAGGGCAGCAGAAACCCACGCCAGTCCAGAATGAGCTCCCCGGCCCCGCCTGCCCGCGACGTCCCCGGTCTGCGTCGCCGCGGCTGGCTCGGGGCGGCCGGTGAGTGCGTACAGCTCCAGGGGTGTTCCTCCACCCACGCACAGCACCCGTGGTGGTCTAGTGTTCGTGGGTGCCCTGGTGCGTGTCGCCGTGTCCGTCGAGCGTGCGCAGCACGAGAGGACCACCATGGCCTTCTCGGCGGAGTGCACAGGGTACTCGCCGTACAGTGCGCGCGGGGTGCAATGGTTCCGGCGGGACCCTGGACAGCGGTCACCCGGGACACCACCGCCAGCTCGCCCAACCTGACCCTCTCCTGGAAGTGGGGAACGTCGACGATGTTGAGAGAGCGCTCCGTGAGTTGATGTCCTGCTGGACTGTCTTCGCCTTGGTCTGTCCGGCTGCCGGGGCCCGTTTCCGCGGCCCCGGCCGGATGGAGCCTGGCCGGAGACCCGATCACCGCATCGATTCAGGCGAATCGCTCAATGATCGCTGCCGTGATCTGCTCGGCTGCGTCCTCCTGAACGAAGTGTCCAGCCTCATGTAGCTCGACGATCTCGAGGTCGGTGAACGCGGCGCGGATTTGTGGCAGGCACGCCTTCGGCCGGAACACCATGTCCCGCATGCCCCACACTGCCAGAGTCGGCTTGTCACCGAGGATTGCCGGCACGTATTCGGCGAGCTTCTCCAACAGCGGCCGAGCCGCGCGGATCTGACCAGGCATGACCGCGAGGCCACATCGGGCTTCTGCGGTGGGTTGGACCAGTCGATAGTGATCTGCCTGGGCAGCAGTCAGTGCGGGACCGGCCTTGCCGAGCAGGAACCGCTCCACGAGCAGGTTCTGTTCAAGGATCCGGCGCTGCATCGGCCGGCTGCTCATAACCACACTGAACACTCGATTCACCAACGGTTCGACCGGCCAGAACGCGGTGTTCCCCAGAACGACTCCTCTTACGCGATTCGCGCGCGTGGTGGCCGCGCCGAGCCCGATCGGACCGCCCCAGTCCTGTCCCGTTACGACAAAGCCGTCGAGCTGCAGGTGATCGACCAGCTGACCGACGACCGCCGTGAGTTCAGCGATGGTGTAGCCGAAACCGGAAGGACGCTCCGACAGCCCGAAACCGGGGTAGTCCACAGCGATGCAGCGGTACCGATCCCGCAGCCCCTTGATGAGGTGCCGATAAAGGAAGCTCCAGGTCGGAGAACCGTGACAGAACACGATCGGAGGACCCGAGCCCTCGTCGACATAGTGCAACCGACCTGCCGACGAGTCGAACCAGCGTGACCTGAACGGATACAGGATCGGATCGGGCACAAAATCGATCATCGTTGCTCTGTCCTCCCGGTCGGATCGGCGGACAACCCACCATCATGTCACTACAGGTGTAGAGCCTCGCGTCGAACTCTACACCTGTAGCATTGGACCGTGTCTGCAAGTAGCAGTGAGCGGCGGGAAATGATCGCCGATTGCGCGATCCGCATCATCGCCCGCGACGGCGTGCGTGCCCTGACCCATCGAGCCGTAGACCGCGAAGCACGCATACCGCAGGGCTCGACCTCCTACCACGCGAAAACCCGCATCGCGCTCATCGAGCTCATCGTGGACGCGCTCACCGCCAGATCGACAACAGACGCCAAAGCTCTCGCCAAGGCATTGCACGAACGACTCGAGCAAGAACCCCGCCTCGACCCCGATGAGCTCGCCGCGCTGGTCGCGGGACTGGTCGAGACACTCGCGGCCAGACGCGACGAGATGAGAGCCCGCTACGCCCTCCTCCTCGAACTCGACGACGCGTCATACCTTCGAGCGAAACTGACGATTCAGTCAGAAGTGCACACCATCACCCGGCAGGTCACAGCGACGGCCCTCGCCGGAGCATGCCTGCCCGCGTCGGACGATAGAATCGAAGAGCTGATCGCACTCACCGACTCGCTCGTGTTTTATCGAACAACAGTCCGTGAACCCCTCGCAGTACGAGCGATTCTCGCCGCGTACCTGCGCGGCAGCTCTGACACTCACAGCTGAGCAAGCCCCACCCTCTGTCAGCGCACCCTCCGCAAGGCGAACGGCACCAGCCCATAAGGGCATCGAACATGTCCCGCCAGCGAGCCAGGTCTACGCTATGGCCCGCGGCCAGCTCTTGATCTTCGTCTGTCCACACAGCACGCGATGATCACCGGTGGCCGCACCTGCCCTCACACCGCCCCCTGGCCAGCGAGATCGCGGTCTACGGCCGGAATACTTACGATAAGCATGCTGGTCAGTCTCGGCGCCTTCGGTCGGAGGAGGTTCGCGATGACACACGATGGCGGGCTGAGGCTGCATCTGCAGCGTGTCCTGCGCGCACCGCGCTCGGTCGTATTCCGAGCGTTGACCGAACCGCAGGAACTGGCCAAGTGGTGGGGCCCTGACGGGTTCACCATCCCAAGTGTGGAAAGCGACCTTCGGCCAGGCGGTGCGTATCGGATCGCCATGCAGCCTCCGGAGGGCGATCTGTTCTACCTGGTTGGGGAATTCGTTGAGGTCGCCCCTCTGGAACGCCTGTCCTACACCTTCCGGTGGGAGGATCCCGATCCCGAGGATCGGGAGACGGTGGTGACGCTGTCGCTTCGCGATATCGGCGGTACACGGGCCGAGTTGGTCATCAGCCAGGGTGACTTCGCCACCGAGAGGCGCCAAGCTCTTCACGAGGAGGGCTGGACCCAGAGTCTCGACAAGCTGGAGCAGCTGCTGTCGTCGTCCTGAGATCTTTGCCGCGGGGAGGGGGCCCTGACAGTAGCCGTACCTGTCTTCGCACCACCCCTGAACAGCAAGACGACCGCTACCTCGCCCCCGGCGTGAGCCTCGCGCCGGTCTCCCCCGCCCCTTACACCGCGGTCACCGTCCGGCAGGGGTCTGCCGCCGAGGAGACCGCGGCCGCCGAAGACGTCCCTGCCGACGGGACGAGGGTGCGCGTCCAGGCGGCGGCCGAGGCCCGTGACAGCACCGGGAGCTGGCCGCTGTCCTACGACCTCGACCTCACGGCCCGCTCCGGCCGGTGGGAGATCTCCGCACTCCCCGCCGCAGCAGCATCCGAGAGGGCAGGCGGGCGATGAACACGTCGGCATCGATCGTTCTGGCCGGGAAGCTGGACAACCTCGGCGACAGCTGAATCACCATGCTGGAGGACTGGGCCACCAAAGGCCTCGGTGCGCCCGCTCCCAAAGGTCATCTGGAGCAAGATCAGCACGCCCCCCGGGAAACACTCTGCCGACCAAGATCACTGAGCACAAGACCCACAGCTGAACTCATTCTGAAACGATCAGTAAGTCCATTGCCATCGTACGGAGTTGACCGGGCCGTCAGCCCCCTTCGATGATCTCGCGATGTGTGCCGTACGTTGCGTCCGGGCCGTGCCTCACCGCGCGGGACGGCCTCCGCCGATCGAGTAGGCCCCAGACCCCCAACCCTGTTCCCTGGACAGGGCGATTGTAGTGACGGGCCAGAGAATCCGGCGCCTGCGGTCCGGCTTCAGCGGGTCGCGCGGCTGCGCACGGCGCCGCGGGAAGCAGGGGTGCCGGGTGCCGGGGTCGGCGACCGGGTTGCGGGCCGCGATGAGGGGAGCGGTGCTCAGTCGCTTTGGATCAAGCCCTGCTGACGGAGTTCGCTCGTGAGGGTGGTTTGGCGCGGTCGGCCGGTGTCCGCGGCACCGGGCTGTCACCGGACTTCTACGGTCCGGGCATGAGTATTCCTTCTGAGCCGATCGGCAGCATCCCGCGTTCCCCGGAGCTGCTCGCAGCCCTGTCCAGCGCTGACGGCGACCTGCCGGCCGAGGCTGTGGACCAGGCCGTGCGCGAGACCATCGAGTCGCTGGAGGCGGCAGGCGAGCAGGTCGTCACGGACGGCGACCAGGCCAAGCCCGACGCATGGACGTACCCGCTCGCCGGAGAGACCGGCCTGGCACCGGACGGCATCGTCGTCCGGTACGCGGACGGACACCAGCGCCGGTTTCCGCGCCTGACTGCCGGCCCGCTGCGATACCGCACCAACGCCGAGCAGTACCTGCGGACCGCGCTCAAGCACGCGAAGGTCCCGGTGAAGCAGGCCGTGGTCGCCCCGTCCATGCTGAGCCTGTTCTATCCGCCCCCGGGCATCGACGGATACTCGCGCGAGGCGTACCTCGAAGACCTTCTGAGCGAGGCGGAGAACGAGGTCCGCGGCTGCCTCGAGGCCGGCGCGCACCGCGTCCAGCTGGACATCGAGGAGGCCCGCCTCTCGCTCAAGCTCGACCCCAGCGGCGGCGTGCTGAACGACCTCATCGATCTCGACAACCGGCTCCTCGAGCGCTTCAGCGACGCCGAGCGCGCCCGGATCGGCGTCCACACCAGCCCGGGCGCGGACCAGGACTCCACCCACAGCCTCGACATCGACTACGCGGAGCTGATCCCTCAGCTGTTCCGGCTCCTTGCCGGCAACTTCTACCTGCAGCTGGCAGGCGAGGCGGACCCGGAGCGCGTCCTGCGGATCATCGCCGATCAGCTGCGACCGGGCATCCGCGTGTTCGTCGGCGTCATCGACCCGATCGACCCGCGCGTCGAGACCGCGGAGGAGGTCCGCGACCGCGTGTTGCGCGCCGCGCGCTTCATCCCGGTCGACCAGCTCGGCACCTGTGACGACGCCGGCTTCGCGCCGTTCGCCGACGACCAGTCGACCAGCCGTCAGGTGGCGTTCGCCAAGATTCGCGCCCGCGTCGAGGGCACCGGGCAGGCCGCGGAACTCCTGAGCGGAACATGACGGCCCCGGCGCACAGCGTGCGAGTCCCATCCGAGCTCCATCAGCTGGGTGCCGTCCGCGGTCCGTGCGGACCCCGTCGGGGATCGTTGTGGCATGAACGACCAGCGTGATGTGTGGGCGGCCGGCGATGCCTACGAGCAGTACATGGGCCGCTGGAGCCGTCTAATCGCGGAGGGGTTCGTGACGTGGCTCGACTGCGAGGCGAACCTACGATGGCTGGATGCGGGATGCGGCACCGGGGCGTTGACCCACGTTGTGGAATCCCGATGCCGGCCGCGGAACGTGGTGGGGCTGGACCTGTCCGAGGCGTTCGTCGCCTCGGCCCGCGCCTCAGCGCTCTCCACGGCGAGCTTCGTGGTGGCCGGAGCGGAGTCGCTGCCGATGCGCGACGAGGCGTTCGACGCGGCCGTCAGCGGACTGGCGCTCAACTTTCTTCCCGTGCCGGGCGCGGCGGTGGCCGAGTGGGTCCGGGTGGTGCGGCCGGGTGGGTTGATCGCGGCGTATGTGTGGGACTACGCCGAGGGCATGGCGTTTCTGCGGCACTTCTGGGACGCCGCGGTCGTGGTGGACCCGTCGGCTGCCCAACTGGACGAGGGCCGGCGCTTCTCGTTCTGCCGGCCGGATCCTCTGCGTACGCTGTGGACGCGGGCGGGGCTGATCGATCTGGCCGTCGCCCCGATCGAGGTGCCCATGGTCTTCGCCGGGTTCGCGGACTTCTGGGAACCCTTCCTGACCGGACAGGGACCCGCTCCTGGCTATGTCAGCGCCCTCGACCCGGCCGCTCGGGAGCGGTTGCGTGAAACGCTCGGCGGGTCCGTGCCCAGGCGCCCGGACGGGTCGATCGCGTTCACTGCACGGGCCTGGGCGGTGAAGGGCAGACGGCCGGTTCGCGCCGCGGAGCGTCCGGCGGGGTGAGCGGATCCGGACAACCGCCGGGCAGGCAGAGGCATTTCCGAGCTGCGAGCTGGACGTTGTCAATAGCCCCCTGTCCATGCGTGGCGGACAACCCCGAGACCAGGAGCGATTTGCCGTCGAGGACACGGTCGACCGGACGGTGCTGCGCGCCTTCCCGGTCGACGGCGTCGGCCTGACCCTGCCGCAGCCGGCCCTGGCCTGGGTCGTCTCGCGGGGCGCGCACGTCGTGGCCATTCCGGGGACCCGTTCAGTTCCCCATCTGCGAGAGAACCTGTCCGTCCTCGACCTCGACGTACCGGGCGAGACTCTCGCGGCGGCGGGGCACGAGCTGAACGGCACGACGGTCCACGGGGCCCGCGACAACGAGGCCACGCTCGCCGAGATCGACACCGAGCGCTGCGGCGCAGCAGGCTGACGCGGGCGGTGCCCGGGGTGGCGATGAGGTCCCGCTGACGGTGACCACCCGCGCTCATACGTCGGAGAACCAGTGCGGCGGCTGGTACACCACAAGATCAATTATGAGACACGCCCTGAGCTGAGCTGAGCCGTGCAACGGTGTCGAAGGCGCTCTCCCCGCGCGGTGGCCTACCGTCTGTGGACACGGTGACCGCACTGGCACAGGCGCTGAGACTGCGGGTGGACGATCCAGGACCACCGCGACGCCGGCCTCGATTGCCTCAAGCACCGGATGTCCTCGCGGCCGATCCGACGCCGGTCGTGGGCGGAGTTGCCGTGCTTCCCCGCCCACGAGGGTGGTCAGCGTCCGGCCTGCAAGGCTGCCCAGGTCTGCGGGCCGACGTCGCCGTCGACGCCGAGGCTGCGGGTGGTCTGGTAGTCGCGCACGGCTTGTTCGGTGTTGGGGCCGAAGTCGCCGTCGATGCCCACGGTGCGGCCGAGTGCCGCGGTCAGTGCTCGCTGCAGTCGGCTGACGTCCGCGCCGGTCGCCCCGTTCTGCAGCGCCGGTGTCGAGCCGTACGACAGCAGGGCCGTCCAGGTCCTGGGGCCGATGTCACCGTCGGCCGTGAGGCCCCGGGCGGACTGGAAGGCCTTCGTCGCCGTTGCGGTGTTGGGCCCGAAGTCACCGTCCGGTTCTCCCGGATTGTGTCCGGCGGCGATCAGCCGGCATTGCGCCGCCTTGACCAGACTGCCGGTCGATCCCTGCTGGATGAGGGGGTACGCAGTGAAGTCGAGGTTGATGCCGCTGCAGGTGGGCGCTGGTGTGCCGCCGCAGTTGTTGCTGGTGACGTTCCGCCAGGTCCGGCCGTTGGCCTGGCCGTACTCGACGCCGTTGAACCAGGGGCGGATCCGTTCGGAGGTGGAGTTGCCCCAGGTGGCGGATCCGTTGTTGTCGGCGTCGTACGCGAGCTCGAAGTGCAGGTGCGGGTGGTTGTTCGAGGTGGGCCCCGTCCTGCCGACCCGGCCGATCAGCTGGCCGCGCTGCACCGTCTGGCCGACGCTGACGTCACGGGTCTGCAGGTGCAGGTATGTGGTGAAGTAGCGCTGCCCGTGGTTGATCTGGATCACGTTGCCGGCGTTGGAGTGGTAGAAGGACTGCCGGACCGTGCCGGAGGCCGGAGCCAGCACCGGTGCTCCTTCGGTACCGACCTGATTGGGCTCGCGGACCATGTCGAGAGCGGGTGCGTGTGCCCAGGAGTCGAGTCGCCACTGCTGGCCGCAGGTGAAGGGCAGTTGGAAGGCGATCGGCGGGGCCGCCGCGGCGGCCGGCGGCGCGGCCTGCCAGGGCAGGACGACGAGGGCGGCAACAGCCACGAGCAGTCTGACGAGCAGCCCTCCTGGGCTGAGCGTGCGGATGTGGGATGTCAACATGTCTCCTTCTTCGGTGCCGAGTTCATGCGTGTCCGGGGCGGGGTGTGCGGGCGGCGATGGGACGGCAGGTGCCCTTCCGCTGTGGCTGGGCGCCGCGGGACAGCCGCGTTCGGTCGCGGTGTGTCGCCCACATGGCGGTCACGATGAGGGCCGAGGTGGGGGCAGCCACGTACGGCCCTCACCGTGAGCTCGCCGACGAGGGAGCGACCGGTGCGCTGAGCGTGCCCTGCGCCGGTATAGGCCGGGTATTTCCGAAGGTCACCCGCCGCCCTGGGCGGTGGTGTCAGCCACGGACCGCTCACCGGGGGGGGCACGCCGCGCCGACGGCGTGCCCGGGTCAGGGCTGAGGGCAGAGCGCGCCGGTGTCCTGGCCGGGGAGGTGGCGGTCGAGTTGCGCCGCGGTGGGCGGTGAGGCGGCGGCGCGGCAGATGCGCCGGATGGCTTCGGTCGCGGTCAGCGGCCAGTGGATGATGCGCTGGTCGGCTCCCGCGGACAGCAGGGTTCCGTCCGGGGTGAACGCCAAGCCCTGCACGTCTGCCGAGTGGCCGGTGAGGGTGGCGATGCGCCGGTGGGTTCGTACATCCCAGACGACGATGGTGTGATCCTCACCTGCCGAGGCGAGGAGGCGTCCGTCCCTGCTGAAGGCGAGCGTGCCGACCGCTGCGGTGTGGCCGGTCAGGGTGCCCCTGCTCTTCCCTGTCCGGGTCGACCACAGGCGCACCGTGTGGTCCGAGCCGGCGGTGGCGATCAGATCGCCCGCCGGAGCGGCCGCGATGTCCTGCGTGGACCCCTGCGTGGCCGGGAAGGCCTTCACCAGCCGGTCGTCGGCGGTGCTCCACAGGGCGATGCCGCCGGCCGGTGTGCTCGCGACGAGCATGCCGCCCCGGGCGGGGTAGGCCATGGCGGTCGAGGTGCGCGGGCCGGGCGGCGCCGGCAGGGGACGGGGGTGTGCCGGGTCGCCGACCTTCCAGCGGAACGTTCCTCCCAGGGACATCACGGTGACCGTGCTGCCGTCCGGGCTGAAGGCGACGTCCGTGCCGGTGCCCATACCGGTGAAGGCGATGGTGGTGTAGCGCCGCCCGGTCGACGGGTTCCACAGAGTCAGGGTGTGGTCGCGTGTCACGGCCGCCAGCACTGTGGCGTCCGGGTTGAACGCGACTGCCTTGACGTGGTCGGAGTGTCCGCCCAGCAGCCGTTCGGCGGCACCGGAGGCATTCCAGATCCGTACGGACCTGTCGTCGCCGGCGGAGGCGACGAGCCGGCCGTCGGGGCTGACGTCCACGTCGTTCACGGCGCCGCCGTGACCGCTGAAGGGAAGGGCCGTCCGGCGCACCACGATGGTGCGTCCCAGGCCGCCCGAGACCACCGTGCTCGCGTCCGGTGCCAGGTCCAGAGCCATGGTCTCCGAGCGGTAGCGGTCGGCGTGGCGGGCGATCTGCTCGCGGCGCCGGTAGTCCCAGATCGAGATCATGCCCTCTTCGTCGGCGATCGCGATCCGATCGCCGACCGGCGCGGAGATCATCCAAGGGAAGGCTGTTTGCACCGGGAGGTCGGCGAACTGGCGGGCCGAGCGGCCGGTCAGTCGCCAGAACCTGATGCCGTGTTTTTCGGAGGCCGTGGCCAGGACATCGGGTGTGGAGCCGAACCGGGCCACTTGGACGCCTTCGGTGTTCAGCTCGAAGCGACGGCGACCGGATTCGATGTCCCAGACGGCCACCGTCCCATCGGTACGCGCAACGGCCAGCGAGCGCTGATCGCCGGCCAGGCTGAGTGCCGCGGGCATACCGGTGCGCAGGAACACGGCCTTGCCACCGCCCAGCGTGGCTACCCGTGTGCCCTCGCCCGTGCCGTACGCCACGACCGTGCCGTCGGCGCTGAAGGCCAGACCGTTGCTGAGGTCGCCGGACACGACCTGCTTGAACAGCACCTTCCCCGACCGGACCTCCCGCACGACGACCGAGCCTGCGGTCGGCTGCTGCGGATTGTTCAACCGGGCCAGGGACGCCAGCCGGGTACCGTCGGCGTTGAAGGCCACCCTCAGCGCGAAGAACCCCTCGGGGAGCGGCTTGACGACATGCTCGGTGAAGGAGGCGAGCCTCTTGCGCCGTTTCGGATCCCACAACTCCACGGTGCCGTCGCTGGTGGCCGCGGCCACCAACGAGCCGTGAGGGGACAGGGCCAGGCCGAACGACGCGGGCCCGTTCGTGTTGAGTACGACTCTGGGCTGCGCGGACGCCGACGTACTGATCACCGCGCCCAGGGTGTCGGCGTCGGGATGCAGCCGATAGGCGGCCAGGGCGAGGGACCGGGCGACGTCCGGGTCGGTGGCAACCAGCGAGCGCGACGTGAGCGCGGCCTGATGGGCCAGGACGGTCAGGTGCTCGCGCTGGGCCACCTGCCGCTGCTGCCAGGCGGCACCGCCCCCGGTCACGGTCGCCGCCAGCAGCACCGCCAGCACCACCGCAAGGACCCTCAGCCGGCGGACCCGGCGCCGCGCCGCAACGAGTTCGGACTCGGCCAGCTCCTCGCTGGCGTCGAGGAACTCACGCTCCAGAAGGTTCAGCTCCGAGCGGTGCGGGCGCGCCTCGGCCAGCCCCGAGCCCCGGTAGAGCCCTCCGGCGTCCCGCCCCGACTGCTGCCAGACCCGAGCCGCGGCGGTGAGCCGCTGCCGTACGACCAGCCGCCGACGGTCCTCGCTCAGCCAGGCCCGCAGCCTGGGCCATGCCACGATGAGCGCCTCATGCGCGATCTCCACCCGGTCCTCGTCCACGACCACCAGGCGCGCCGCCACCAGCTCGTCGACCACATCCGCGATCGCCGCGGCCGGTCCCATCCCGTCGAGTTCGGTCTGCGGGACCCGCCGCCGGCTGTCCCGCACCCCGTCCTCGTCCAGGCTGATCAACCGCTGCATGAGCCGGCGCACCAGGTCCTGCTCGGCGGGTTCGAGCTCGGCGTAGAGGTGCTCGGCGGTCCGGGCGATCGCATCGTGCATCCCGCCCCCTGCCTCGTACGCCGCGAGGGTCAGGGTGCGTCCGGCCCGGTTGCGCCAGGTCTCCCGCAGCGCGTGGGACACCAGCGGGAGTGCGGCGGCAGCGCCGGAGGCCTCCGCCACCACGGTGGCCAGCAGATCGGCGTCGACCGAGCAGCCCTCAAGATCCGCCGGCCGGACGATCAGCTCTCTCAGTTCCGCGGCCGACGGCGGACCGACCAGCAACTGCGCCTCGCTCATCAGCGCCGGCGCCAGCTCGCTGAGCCCGGTCATCTGGACGAAGAAGTCCGCACGGACACTGAGCACGACCTTCGTTCCGGCATGGGACGCCGCTAACAGCCCGGCGATGAATTCCTCCCGTGCCGTGGGATCGGAGCACATGGTGAACAGTTCCTCGAACTGATCGACCACCAGCAGCACTTGCTCGGCGGGCCGGTCGTGCTCGGCGAGCGCGGCCGCGAGCTGTTTCACCGGCTGGTCGGTCGGCGTCATCATGACCGGCTGCCACCGAGTGGTCGTATCCCGCCGGATCCGGCCCAGCAGGCCCGCCGCCAGAAGCGAGGTCTTCCCCGATCCCGACGCGCCGAACACGACGACCACGGGGAAGCGTTCCACGCGCTCCCACAGCAGCCCGCACAGCCGGTCGCGGCCGAAGAACCGGTCGTGATCCGAGGAGGTGAACGCCGGCAGACCCCGGTAGGGGTTGGCCCCGACCGGCACCAGTGCCGCGACGGGGACCGGAGAGGGCATGAGGTCCTCGTCGCCGCGGAGCATCGCCTGGTGCAGGCGCTGCAGACCCGGGCCGGGCTCGACGCCCAGTTCGCTCCCGTACAGCGCATGGGTCCGCCTGTAGAGCTCGAACGCCTCGGCCTGCCTGCCCGAGCGATACAGGGCCGTCATGAGCTGGCCGCGGAGCGACTCCCGAAAGGGATGCCGGGGCAGCAGCTCCGTCAGCTCCACGACCACCTCGGCATGCCTGCCGAGGGCCAGACCGCAATCGGCCCACCGCTCGTGCACGGCAAGACGCAGCTCCTCCAGCCGGGCCGCCCGGGTCGCGACGGCTTCGGTATCCAGGAACTCCGCGAACGCAGGCCCGTTCCAGCACCGCAGCGCCTCACCGTGCAACTCCTGCGCGCTCGCTGTCTCACCCTGTCGCAGGGCTTCCTCCGCCTGGAGGGCGAGCCGTTCGAACCGCGTGGCGTCCAGCGCATCACCCGCCACCACGCGATAGCCGTCGCCCTGCCGTTCGATGCGCTCCGGGCCCAGGAATTTGCGCAGTTGATGGACGTAGAGCTGCAGGTTCTTACGCGCCGAGCGTGGCGGTCGCTCGCCCCACAGTGCGCTCATCAGGAGCTCCGAAGGCACGGGCCGGTCGGGCCTGCTCAGCAGGACCGCGAGCAGCAGACGCACCTTGGGCGATCCGATGTCGACCGGCAAGCCCTCGCGACGGACCGCCAGATCCCCCAGAATTCCCAACTCCACTCGGCCGCCCCCAAGGCTGCATGGATCAACGCTGGCGGCCCGAAGGTACACCAGCCCCTCCGACGCAGACCCGCGTCTGCCCGCCCGAGCCACGCATGACGCCGCGCTGACGTGGATCAGCGGACTGCCGCATGGTGCGGTCTCCCGGGCGTCCGGGGTGCGTCTGTAGTCGGTGGTGCCGTGGCCGAGGAGGTTGTTGGAGCCGTCGCCGTAGCGGAAGTTCGCGGTTCCGTTTCCGGCCACGCGGTCGAGTGAGTCGTAGGAGTACGTCCCCTGCCCGTCGGTGACCTTGCGTTCGAACGCGTCGAAGGCGAGGGATCTGGTGCCCGTCCCCTTCTGGATCGCCGCGAGGGTGCCCTGTGCCGTGTAGGCGTAGGTGGAGGTGCCGTCGTTCAGCAGGCGGTTGCGTTCGTCGAACGTGGCCGTCACGGAACCCGCCGTGGTCCGGTTTCCGGCCTCGTCCCACTCGTAGAGAGTGGTCTGCTCGTCTTTGGTCCGGTACTCCAGGCGGCCTGCCTGGTCGTAGCCGTAGACGGGCTCGCCCGCTCCGGCCGTGCCGCTCGTCTGCTTCCAGGTCAGGCGGTCGTCGAGGTCGTAGGCGTACGTGGTGGACGCGATCTGAGTGGTCTCGTCGGGGTTGGTGATGATGTCGTCGGTGAGGCGGCCGAGGCTGCCGTAGCCGTAGCTGCGCCGCGCCGACTCGACCCAATCGGACGAGCCGGGCGGCTGGATGGCGTAGCTCTCCATGACCGGGCGGCACGGCGGCGTCCCACTCGTACCAGATGTCCGCGCCGGTCATCTCGTTCCACAGCCAGTCAAACCCGCCGGCGGAGTCGTAGCCGTAGGCGGTGGAGTTCTCGGCGTCCGTGCGCGCGGTCATGCTGCCGTCGGCGTCATAGGTGTAGGCGACGGCGCCGCCGGGACCGGCCGCGGTCAGGAGCTGGCCGCGGTCGTTGTAGGTGTAGGTGTTGGGCGTGGCGGGGTTGTCGGTTCCTGCGGAGGTGAGACGGCCCGCCAGGTCGTAGCCGAGGGTGCGTTCGGTGGTGGCTGCCTCGGCGCCGGTGCCGGTCTTGCGGTCGAGGCGGTCGAGGCGGTCGAGGGCGTCGTAGCCGCGCTCGCGCTTCACACCGCCCGGCAGCAATTCCTTCACGGCCTGGCCCGCCTTGTAGTAGACCGTCGTCCAGGTGCGGTCAGCCGGGTTCGGGTGTGCGGTCGTGGCGGGTTCGACCGTGGACTCGGGCAGCCCCCAGCTGTTGAAGGTGTACACCGTCCTGTTGCCCGGCCGTCGGTGAACCGGGTGCGGTGGCGTCCGCGTCGTAGCCGAACGTGGTCGTGATCGACTCGCCCGTGGAGACCGGCTCCACCTGGCGGATCATCCGGCCCAGAGCGTCGTAGGTGAAGCGGGTGGTTGCGACGGCGTCGGTCACGGACACGATCTCTGCCGCCGGGTTGTAGGCGGCGGAGGTGGTGCGGCCCGCGGCACTGCTCGAGCCGGTCTGGTTGCCCGCGTCGTCCCAGGTGGTGACGCCGTACGACATGCCCCCGCACGCGGCCGTGTGATCCGCCGCGGGGACCGGGCGTGGGTGCGGCACAGGACGCGGCGCGCGCTCTACCGTCGGGCACCATGTGGACCTCGCGCCCGGACGGCAGCCCTGAACGGCTATTGGCCCTGGTCGACGGCGTGTTCGCCATCGCCGTCACCCTGCTCGTCCTCGACCTCTCCGTGCCCCGGGAACTCGATCCGGCCGCCTATCGCGACGCCCTGCGGGACCTGCTGCCCGACCTCGGGGCCTACGCCCTCAGCGTCGCGGTGCTCGGGAGCTTCTGGCGCGACCACCGCCGCATCTTCCAGGACGTGAGGGAGATCGACGGGCAGATCATCGGCATCTCCATGGCCGGCCTCGGGATCGCAGCCCTCGTCCCCTTCCCGACCAGGCTGCTCGCCGAGTACGGCGCCCAGCCCGTGTCCGTCGCGGTCTACTCCGGCTCGGTCGCCGCGCTCGCCGCCGCCCACCTCGCCGTCGCCGCCGTCCTGGCCAGACGCCCCTGGCTGCGCCACGGCCGCACCTCCGAAGCGGCCACCCCGCTCTACCTCCTCGACAGCGCCACGTCCGTACTGGTCTTCACCGCCACCGTCCCGCTGGCCCTGCTGGTCGGCCCGCAGATCATGTGGATGTGGCTGGCACTCGTGCCGCTGAAGGCCTACCTCGGCCGCCGACTGCACACCGCGCACTGAGCCCGGCCGCACACGCCAACCGAGCCCCCGGACGCACCCCGAACCTGCACGACAGCACGCTGCGGATTCCGGGACCGGGGCCCGGCCAGAGGCCTGCGCCGGATCCCGCGCCGACCGGGTGCCGGGCGGTGCGGCCGTCGAGCCGGCCCGCGCCGACGCCGGCGTCCACGGGGAGGTGCTCGGCGTGGCCTCTGGGCGGCGCAGCCGCTGCCGGGGCCCACCGGCGGCCTGTGCGGCGGCTGCGGCCTGCGCACCCGGCGCGGCATCTGACCCGGCGGCGCACGGGCCCGTTCGGAGCAGGGGCGAGCGCGGCACACCTCCGCGCGCGGTGGAGCGCCGTAGCGTCCCCCGCATGACCGCAAGCACCCCCCACCAGCCCGCTTCCCTCACCCGCCGCGCCGCCCTCACCGGGCTCACCGCGGGGGCCGGCGCGCTCGCCGTCGGGAGCACCGCCCGCGCCGCGGCCGCCACGACCACCCCGCCCTCGGCGGCGTCCGACCCGGCACCGGGAGCGATGCGGCTCTTCGCCGATCCCGGCTTCAACTTCGCGGGACTGCTCGCGCTGGGAGCCGCAGGCATGCGCGCCTCCGAGGTCGGCGAGGTGCTGACCGCGGTCAACGCCATCAACGCGGCGGGGCTCTCCGAGCAGACCTACACCGACACCTTCCGGTCCTGGGGCGACCAGCTCTCGGCGCGCCCGGCAGCGGGCCGGGACGGCGGCGGGACGCCGTCGCAGACCCGCCGATTCCGCTCGCTGCGCGCGGCCCAGTACTACGCGCAGGCGCTGTTCTACGTCCTGGGTACCGACGAGCCCGGCGACGAGGAGGCGGTCTACAAGGCGGGACGCAGGGCCTGGGACACCTTCGCCGGGCTCTGCACGCCCGCCGCCGTCACCGATCGCGTCCCGTGGGGCAGGACCCGGCTCCCGCTGTGGTTCTTCCGCCCGGACGGCCCCGCCGAGCGGCGCCCCACCGTCATCCTCACCAACGGCAGTGACGGGCAGAACCTGGACATGTGGACCTACGGCGTGTCCGCGGCCCTCGACCGCGGCTGGAACGCCCTCGTCTACGACGGCCCCGGCCAGGGGCAGTTGCTGTTCGTCGAGGAGATCCCCTTCACCACCCGCTGGGAGACGGTGGTCGGCCCGATCGTCGACTGGCTGCTGCGACGCGATGACGTGGACGGCCGGCGGATCGCCCTCACCGGCCTCAGCATGGGCGGCAACCTCGCCCCGCGCGCCGCCGCCTTCGAGCACCGGCTCGCCGCCTGCGTGGCGATGCCCGGATGCCTCAGCCCCTGGCTCGCGTTCGACGAGGAACTGCGTGCCATCGTCACGCCCGACAAGGCCGAGACCAACCGGGTCTGGAACGAGGACGTCGTCCCGGAGCTGACCCCGCAGCAGGCCTTCGCGGTCAAGAAGCGCTTCGAGATCTTCGACCGGCAGGCGCTGCGCCAGGCGCGCGCGGGCAAGGTCCTCACCGACCTCTGGACGCCGGCGCAGGTGGCCATGGGCCTCGACATCACCGGGGTCGTCGGCAGGATCAAGGCGCCGACGCTCGTGCTGGACTACGACTTCGAGGTGTTCTATCCGGGCCAGCCACGGCAGATGTACGACCTGCTGCGCACGCGGCGCGACTACGTGAAACTGACGACGGCCACCGGGGCGCAGTTGCACTGCTCCCCGATGGCCCCTCAGCAGCACTGCGACGTCGTCTTCGACTGGCTCGCCGACGTGCTCCAGCGTTGAGTGCTCCGGAGTGCGCCGTTGCCAAGACCGTAGTCAGGTCTCAGCATTCCGGGTGGTGCCGCTTCGACATGGCCTGCCAGTTGGACGGTTCGAGCCGCGCGGGCCGAACGGTCCGAGGCCGTCGATGTGGTCGGCCTCGGTCGCCAGGAAGCGCTGGAGCTGGGGAGGGCCGAGCAGGCGGGGCACTCGCAGTACGGGGGTCTGGAGGCAGGCGGCGCCGGCTCTGCGCCGGGCCGCGTTGAAGCCGCGGCTGCTCGGTGCCGGCCTGGCCGCTCTGGCCCTGGCCTCGCAGGCGGGGCAACGTCCGGCTTGGGTGAGGGTCGGGCATCCGGGTCTGGTGCAGACCTGTTGCGCGTTGCGCGGCATGACGGTGTTTCTCCTGCGGAATGCACTCGGGATGGCAGCAGAGATGTCTGAAGCTTTTGCAGCGACAGTGGCCGCAGTTGCTCCCGTGGTGCTCCTGGTAGCTGTTGTCGAAGTGGCCAGCCGCGAGCGGTACAGGCGGGAGAGGTCGCGTGAGATGGCAGAGGCGATCTTGGTGGATCTCGGCGAGTGGCGTGCACTTCGGGAAAGGCGACGTCAGACGTCAGAGATCCCGCCGCCTGATGACGGGTGGGACCTGACCCCTGTGATAGCGGAGCTCAAGTTGCGTAAGGCCGTTGCCGAGATGTATCCCACCACGGCATGGTGGGCGACTCGACGGCTGGCCGACAAGAGTAAGCGGGTGCCGTTGGTGAGAACCGGGTGGGTGGCTTGGATACGTCTGGGCGCCTGGTTCCTGTGGGCCGCCGTGATGGTCGCCCAGGTCCTGGCAGTCATCCTTGCCTTGAACGCACTGCGTGATCCCTTGTCCGTGGCGTCAGCGACGGACGAGGCGTGCATGATCTTTGTGAGTGTCGGCGTCGGATGGGTCGCGCTCTGGCCGATCTGCCGTGTGGTTCTCGCGGACGGGTGGGGCGTCGTCTCGGCAATCGGCAAGCACACCAGGGCGAACAACCCGTATGTGAAGGACCTACAGGAGCGCATAGACCGGCTCGAAGCCAGGCGGAGGGAGCCATGACGAAACCCCAGCCGGTAGCCCGGTCCGGGGCTTCGTGTGCGTGCGTCTGCGGTGCCGTCCGTGGGCACAGTTGTCCACCGAGATCTCCGCACTCTGTCTGACCTGCGGTCAAGCGGCTCTGCGTGCGGCGCGCTTGGCGGTGAGCCCGGTGACGTCGGCGAACGGCGCACGAGGGCTGCCGCGGAGTGCCGCCGGAGCGTTGGAGCCGGCCCCGATGGACGATCGTGCGGAGGCCGGGCGGGCCGACACCGAGGAAGCGGGCAGCCTGGTGAGCGGTGAGGCAGCCGGGGCGGATGTTCACGGTCGTCCGGACCGTCGCCTCCCGGTCGGCACAAGCCGAGCAGGCCGACAGACTGCCGCCCTCCCGGCCTCGTAGAAGCGTCAGCCGCGTCGCGCGAGCAGGAGGTGATCCCTTCCGGACCGATCCTTCCCGGACCGTTCCGGGCTCAGCGGCTGTACAGCCAACTGCCGTACGCGGCGCCGTCGACGAGGTGATACAGGCCGATCGCTGCGGGCGCGACAACCAGCGCCAGGGCGCCGAGCCGGACACAGACCGGGGCGACCACGCTGGCCGAGTCGTGCTGCCCGGAGACCGTTCGCCAGTCCCGCAGCCGTCTGATGTCACCGGCGCACGCCGTCCAGAAGTACAGCCCCACGGCCAGGAGGAACCCGCCGACGATGAGGCAAAGGCCGCCGACGACCGCCAGAAGCTCCATGCGGTCGTGGGGGTCGCCCACCGTCAGCGCGGCCACCATGGCCACCACCGCACCTGCGGCCCCGGCCGCCACCCCGCGTATCAGCACGCCGCCAAGCCGCAGCCTCGGCGCCAGCACGCCCTCGTCGTCCCGTTCCATCCGGGCACAGTAGCCGCCAAACCATGCTCCGCACCCTCGCACAGGCGACAGCCCGCTCACGTCCCGCCACCGAGCAGGAGAGCACCCAGTACTCCGGGCCGTACCGGGTTCCCGGTGACACCCGCGCGCTCGCGCACCTTGGGCGGCAGCAGCGCCAGCGAGGAGGGCGAGGACACCGCGATCCGCGTCGCCGAACCCCCGAGCCTGCGGTTGGCCGGTCCGAGCCGGACCGTCTGCTCATGCAGCACCAGCGGCACCCGGCACAGCCGCGCGGCCAGCCCCTGCCCGGGCCGCGACGTACCCGCCCGTCCTCAGTACCACGTCCGGCCGGGAACCCGACACGACCGACCGGGTCAGTGCCACACCGAGCGGCGCCCGCGCCATGTCCTTCACGTTCGCCGCGGACAGCATCTTCAGCGGATTCGGCGAGCGGCGGATCTTGCCCGTGGCCACCGTCCGGAACACGATCCTCTCCGCCGTAGCGACACGCGCTTCGAGACCGCCCGGCGTCCCGATCCTCAGGAATTCCAGCGTGCCGCCCGCATCCGCGAGACGGCCCTGCAGGGCACGGACCGCCAGGGGGGCCGGGTAGATATAACCGCCCGTTGCTCCACCCATCACCAGCAGCCGGAACGAACGCGGAATACGGAGAAGGAGTCGCCTCCCCATGTCCTCGACGACTGCGGATACTCGCCCTGGACGATCCGCAGCCCCCGCCTCCTCGACCTGGTGAACACCATGGACCCCAAGCTCGTCGCCGCAGCCTTCGGCATGACTCGCAGGCCACACTGATCTATCTCGCCGACCACGTCGACACTGGACGACTGCCCAGCCCTTGAACACCAGACAGCCCTCTCCCCGGATTGCCCTCTCCATTGATCGACCGGTGTCAGACTCGACCACCATGAGCGACTGGTTCCTGCAGCAAGGACACGGCGTCCGATTCGAGTGGGGCCCCATCGGTGCCCAGCAGATAGCGCGGGACGCCGCCTGCCTGGTGGTGGTCGACGTGCTGTCGTTCACGACGTCGGTGACCGTCGCCGTCGAAGCAGGGACCCAGGTCTTTCCCTGTGCGTGGCGCGACGAAACGGCGACCGCGTTTGCCCAGAACAAGACTGCGGCGCTGGCCGTGGGGCGGCGAGCCGCCACCCCGACCTCACCGTGGTCGCTGTCTCCGGCAGCACTCCGCCAAGCCCCGTTCATCCCCCGACTCGTGCTGCCCTCTCCCAACGGATCCGCCATCGCCGCGGCAGCAGGCGATTCGATAGTGGTGGCGGGCTGTCTGCGTAACGCCACCGCTGTCGGACGATGGCTGGCCCGGCACCGCTACGGGACTGCGGAACGTCCCGTAGCGGTGATCGCTGCTGGTGAGCGGTGGCCGGACGGAAGCCTGCGACCTGCGTTGGAGGACTTGCTGGGCGCCGGGGCGATCATCGCCGAGCTGGAGTCGCGAGGTGTCGGCCCGCTGTCTGTCGAGGCAACCGCCGCACGGGCTTGCTTTGTGCAGACCGAGGACGTCGCCAGGGCCGTGGCCGCCTGCTCGTCGGGCATTGAACTGGCCCGGACCGGGTTCGCCGACGATGTGGCCATCGCCACCGAGCTCGACGCCAGCGCGATCGTCCCCGTACTCGCCGACGGAGCCTTCAACCACAGCACCGACGGCACAGGGTCGCCGCCGAACCAGTGAAGCTTCGGCAGCACCTTGCACGAGTTCGCCGGAACAAGTGCGCTTTGGTCAACTTGACCCGGTCCTGAAGGACTTTGTTGGCGGATTCGGTGTTCAGGCGGCACGTTCCGGGCCAAGGCGTGCGAAGCGGCTCATGTGGGTGGTGCCGATGGGGTTTTCGGTCCACCAGGCGTCAAGGCGGAGGAGCACCCGTCTGACAAGAACCCGGGCATTGTCCAAGGTGAGAGCGGGATTACCGACAACCTGTCAGAACGCGAAGAACCAGGCGCCGTTGCTTCCCCAGACCGACGCACGCTCAGCACCTGTCTCGCTATGGCTCCGACATGACGGAAGCCGGGTGGCGGGTCGTGCGGTCTTTGCCCGTGCGGATCCGTGGACGCGGTCGGCGCCCTGGTCCGGCCCTCGGCGAGGGCACCCACACCCTCCGCGCCGTCAGCCGGCACAGCACTACAGCGCCCCAGCGCAGTGCCAACAGCCGTTCGCACTCTCCAAGCGGTACCGCAATCGTAGGCCTGCGTGCCTGGTCTTCATCCGCATGACAGCCATCCGACGGCCGCCGCGTTCCGCCCCGCACGAGCGGGAGTTACGCCTGTGGAAGGTCGGCCGTGTCCTCACGGTCACCTTCGCCGCCGCAGTTCTGGCAGCGGGCAGCGTCTTCTACACCCTGGTCGTCCTGCTGGACATCCAGGAGATCGACAGCACCGCGAAACTCGACGCGGCAACGCTGTTCGACCTGGTGAAGCTCTCCTTCGGAGTGGTCGCCGGGGCCGGCGCGCTCGTCGCCTGCCGCCGCCAGCGCCTCGACGAGGCCGGCGCCCACCTCGACGCCACCCGCCTGCACACCGAACGCTCCACCACCGCCGTCTCCCAGCTCGGCGACGACTCCCCGGCCGTCCGCCTCGGCGGCGTCCACGCCCTCGCCGGCCTCGCCGACGTCATCTGCAGGGCTTCGCCACGGCTCCGGCCCGGCCGGTGTCGCCGCTCAGACCGGCTGCGGCTCTCTGTCCGGACGGTGGATCGGGGCGGCCGAGCCGGTGAGTGGGACTCCTGTCCCGCCGTGCCGCTCCGCGATGATCTCCGCCACGATGGACACGGCGGTCTCCTCGGGTGTGCGGGCCCCCAGGTCCAGCCCGATCGGGGATCTGAGCCGGGCCAGCTCGCGTTCGCCGACGCCGGCCTCGCGCAACCGCCGCTCCCGGTCCTCATGGGTGCGACGCGAGCCCATCGCGCCGATGTAGGCAGCCGGCCGGCGCAGCGCCTCCCGCAGCAGGGGCACGTCGAACTTCGCGTCGTGGGTCAGAACGCACAGCGACGTCCGCGCGTCGGTGGCGGTGCCCCGCAGGTACCGGTCGGGCCAGTCGACGACGATCTCGTCGGCGTCCGGGAAACGGGCTCGGGTGGCGAAGACCGGCCGGGCGTCGCACACCGTGACGTGGTAGCCGAGGAACCGTCCCGCCCGCACGAGCGCCGCCGCGAAGTCGATCGCGCCGAAGACGATCATGCGGGGCGGCGGCACGGCCGACTCCACGAGCAGGGTGACACCGCCCGGGCAGTTCGTACCGTCCTCGGAGAGTTCCACCGTGCCGGTCCGGCCGGCGTCCAGCAGGGCGCGGGCCTCGGCGCGCGCAGTGCGGTCCAGTTCCGGGCCGCCGCCGAGCCCGCCCCCGTAGGAGCCGTCGGAGCGGACGAGCAGGGCCCGGCCGAGCAGCCCGGCGGGGCCCCGCGCCACCCGGGCCAGTGCCACCGGCTCACCGCCGGCCGCGGCGGACAGCGCGGCGTCGTGCACCGCCCGCCCGGCGGAGAACGGGACGACCAGCACGTCGATCGTCCCGCCGCAGGTCAGTCCCACCGCGAAGGCGTCCTCGTCGCTGTAGCCGAACCGCTCGGTCAGCGGCTCGCCGTCGCGCAGGGCCTGGCGGCACAGGTCGTACACGGCGCCCTCGACGCAGCCCCCGGAGACCGAGCCGATCGCCGTGCCGTCGGCGTCGACGGCCAGGGCTGCCCCGGGCGGACGCGGGGCGCTGCCGCCGACGGCGACGACCGTGGCGACGGCGAAGTCCCGGCTCTCCTCGACCCAGGCGTGCAGGGCCCCGGCCAGATCAAGCATCGCCGCCCGCCGACAGGACGCGGTCGGGCCGGATCGGCAGGTCGCGGTGGCGTACGCCGGTCGCGTGCCAGACGGCGTTGGCGATCGCGGCGGCCGCGCCCACGATGCCGACCTCGCCGATGCCCTTGATGCCGATCGGGTCGTCGGGGTCGGGGTCGTCGACCCAGTCGGCCTCGACGTGCGGGACGTCGGCGTGCGTGGCGACGTGGTAGCCGGCCAGGTCGGCGCCGTGGACACCGCCGCTCGCCGGGTCCCGGACGGCCTCTTCGTGCAGGGCCATGGACAGGCCCCAGATCATTCCGCCGACGAGCTGGTTGCGGGCGGTGGGCGGGTTGACGATCCGGCCGGCCGCGAAGACGCCCAGCATGCGGCGGACCCGGACCTCGCCGGTGGCCGGGTCGACGGCGACCTCGGCGAACTGGGCCCCGAAGGAGTGCCGTTCCCGCTGGGTGAGCGCGCCGACGGCCTCGGTCGTGTCCGACCGCGCGGTGATGCCCTCCGGCGGGACGTCCTCGCCCGGCGCGAGGCTGCGGCGCAGTTGTTCGGCCGCGGCCGTGACGGCCCAGCTCCAGGAGCGGGTGCCCGCGGAGCCGCCGGCGATCATCGCGGGGCCGAGGTCGCTGTCGCCGATCTGCACCAGCACGCGGTCGGCGGGCACCTCCAGGGCGTCGGCGGCCACCAGGGTGAGCGCGGTCCGGGCGCCGGTGCCGATGTCGGCGGCGTTGATCCGGACCGTGAAGGTGCCGTCCGCCTCTGCTGTCACGGACGCCGTGGAGGGCATGGCCATCGCCGGGAAGGAGGCGGCCGCAGTGCCCGTGCCGAGCAGCCAGCGCCCCTGGCGGCGCACGCCCGGGCGCGGGTCGCGCTGCGCCCAGCCGAACCTGCGGGCCCCTTCCCGGAAGCAGGCGACGAGGTTGCGCCCGGCGAACGGCAGTCCGGAGACCGGTCCCACCTCGGGTTCGTTGCGCAGGCGCAGGTCGATCGCGTCGATGCCGCACTTCTCGGCGAGTTCGTCGAGCGCCGACTCCAGCGCGAACGAGCCCGGTGCCTCGCCCGGGGCGCGCATCCAGGTCGGGGTGGGGACGTCGAGTCGCACCAGCCGGCTGGCCGTGTGATGGGCGTCGGCGGCGTACATCGACCGGCCGGCCGCGGCGCTCGGCTCGACGAACTCGTGCACGGCGGAGGTCTGGTTCAGGGAGCGGTGCTCCAGGGCGCGCAGCCGCCCGTCCGGATCAGCGCCGAGGCGGACGCGCTGCACGGTGGGACTGCGGTAGCCGGCGAGCGAGAACATCTGCCGGCGGGTCATGACGACCCGGACGGGCCGCTGCAGCACGGTCGCGGCCATCACGGCGGCCACCTGGTGGGCGCGTACGCCCTTGCTGCCGAAGCCGCCGCCGACGTGCTCGGAGCGCACGCGCACGGCGCCCGGGTCGAGGGAGAACAGGTTCGCGAGCTCTCCCGCGACCCAGGTGGTGCCCTGGTTGGAGTCGACGACCTCCAGCCGGCCGCCCTCCCAGCGGGCGGTCGCCGCGTGCGGCTCCATCGGATTGTGGTACTCCTCCGGGGTGGTGTACTGCGCGTCCACGATGACGGCGGACGCCGCGAGTTCCCGGTTCAGGTCGCCCTTCTCCACCACGGCCGGCAGGTGCCCGTCGACCGGGTACGCTTCCGCCTCGCGTCCGGCCGAGAACGCAACGTCGTGCGGCTCCTCGTCGTACGTCACGACGAGGGTCTGGGCGGCCTCCCTGGCCTGTTCGGACGTCTCGGCGACGACCAGGGCCACGGGCCAGCCCAGGTGGGGCACCCGGTCGTGCTGGAAGAGGCCGGTGCCGGGATCCGGCGGGACGCCCATCATGCCGACGAACTCGGTGTGGACGCGGGGGGCGTTGTGGTGGTGGAGCACGGTGAGGACGCCGGGCATCGCGAGGACGGTGTCGGTGTCCAGGGCGCGGATGCGGCCGCGGGCGACGGTGGACAGCACCAGCCAGCCGTGGGCGAGTTCGGCGAAGGGGATCTCGCCGGCGTAACGGGCCGCGCCGGTGACCTTGTCGCGGCCTTCCACGCGGGTGTGGGGGGTGCCGGTCACGCGCTCGGCGGCGGACCGGCCGGTGGTGGCGGTGGTCATCGGGAAGCCTCCTCGGCGAGTTCGCCGAGGACGGCTACGACGAGGTTGCGCATCAGGGGCACCTTGTATCCGTTGCGGGGCAGGGGCCTTGCGGCCGCCAGTTCGGCGTCGGCGGCGGCCGCGAAGGTCTCGGCGTCGGCCGGAGCGCCGATCAGGACGCGTTCGGCCGCACGGGCCCGCCAGGGGCGGGAGGCGACGGCCCCGAAGGCCAGGCGCACGTCGTGCACGACACCGTCCCTGAGGTCGAGGGCGGCGGCGACCGAGCCGATGGCGAAGGCGTACGAGGCCCGCTCGCGCACCTTGCGGTAGCGGGAGTTGGCCGCCGTGGCACTGGGCGGCAGGGTGACACCGGTGATCAGGGCACCCCTCGGCAGGACGGTCTCCCGGTGCGGTGTCTCCCCCACGGGCAGATAGAGGTCGATGAGCGGCAGCTCGCCCGGTCCGTCAGCGGTCTCGTAGAGCACGCGGGCGTCGAAGGCGGTCAGGGCCACGCCCATGTCGGAGGGGTGGGTGGCGACGCAGTGTCCGGAGGCGCCGAGGATGGCGTGGTTGTCGTGCTCACCGGTGAGGGCGGGGCAGCCGCTGCCCGGATCACGCTTGTTGCAGGGCGAGTCGACGTCGGTGAAGTAGCCGCAGCGGGTGCGCTGCAGCAGGTTGCCGCCGACGGTGGCCATGTTGCGCAGCTGCCCGGAGGCGCCGGCCAGTACCGCCTGGGCCAGGGCCGGGTAGCGGCGCCGGACCTCGGGGTGGGCGGCCAGATCGCTGTTGGTGACGGTCGCGCCGATGCGCAGTCCGCCGTCCTGCGTCGACTCGACGCGGTTCAGGGGCAGTTCGCGTACGTCGACGAGCCGGGCGGGCCGCTCGACGCCCGTCTTCATCAGGTCGACCAGATTGGTGCCGCCGCCCAGGAAGCGGGCGTCCGTGTCACCGTCGAGCAGTGCCACGGCGCCGGGTACGTCGTAGGCGCGCCGGTAGCCGAACTCCCTCATGCCGACGCTCCGTTCGCCTCGGCGGCGCGAGCCACGGCCTGGACGATGGACACGTACGCGCCGCAGCGGCACAGGTTGCCGCTCATCCGCTCACGGATCTCCTCGGCGGTCAGGGGTGGCGGTCCCGCCTCGGGCCGCAGGTCGTAGGTGGCGGCGCTCGGCCAGCCCGCGGCGTGTTCTTCGATCACGGCGATGGCCGAGCAGATCTGACCAGGTGTGCAGTAGCCGCACTGGAAGCCGTCGAGGTCGAGGAACGCCTGCTGCACCGGGTGCAGCCGGTCGCCGTCGGCCACGCCCTCGACGGTGGTGATCTCGCGCCCTTCGGCCGCAACCGCCAGTTGCAGGCAGGCCACGCTGCGGCGGCCGTCGACCAGGACGGTGCAGGCACCGCACTGCCCCTGGTCGCAGCCCTTCTTGGTGCCGGTCAGGTCGAGCCGTTCCCGCAGGGCGTCGAGCAGGGTGGTGCGGTGGTCGACGGTCAGCGTGTACTTCTCGCCGTTGACGGACAGGGTGAGGTCGCTGGACGTCGATGAGGCCATGGAAGCCTTCTCTCTCACGTGGTGAGGCGGGTCGGGCGAAGGTGCGGGCGCTGCGGCTGGCGGCGCCGGTGCACGACCGTGCAGGATGCGGGGCAGGTGGGCCATGTCCGGCCGCCCCGGGCTGTCCCGCACGGACGGCACGCCGATACGATGGGAACAAGCGGACAGTTGTCCGTTACCCGAAAAACGTAACGGACAGCTGTCCGCTTAACAAGGATCGAGTTTCGGCCATCACCGCGAGGAGGGCCAGTGGGCCAGGACAAGGAAGTGCCCCTTCGCTCGGATGCGCAGCGCAACCGCGCGCGCATTCTGGAGGTGGCGCTGGCCGAACTGACCCGCTCGGCAGACACCCCGCTGAGCACGATCGCCAAAAAGGCGGGGGTCGGGCAGGGGACCTTCTACCGCCACTTCCCCACCCGTGAGGCTCTGGTCCTGGAGATCTACCGCCATGAGATGCAGCAGGTCGCCGACACCGCGGCCCCGCTGCTGTGCGGCCGGGAACCCGACCGGGCGCTGCGCGAGTGGATGGACGAGCTCGCCCGGTTCGCCATGACCAAGGCGGGGCTGGCCGATGCGATCCGGCAGGCGACCGGCGCACCGGGCACGCAGAAGCCGGGCCACGCCCCGGTGACAGAGGCAGCCGAGTGCCTGCTCCGCGCCGCTGAGCGAGCCGGCACCATCCGCCCCGGGATCACGGTGGACGACCTGTTCCTCGCCATCGGAGGCTTGTGGACACTCGACCCGCGCGGCGACTGGCAGCCCCGGGCGACCCTCCTGCTGGACCTCGTCATGGACGCACTCCGCGTCGGAGCGCCCGGGCGGTGACGTGCCGGGGCCGTCGGGGCGCTGACGTGCCCCGGTGCACTCCACGCCCCCTCACACGCTCTACCCAGGCCGGCCGCCACCTCATCAGGCATCGTGCAGTCCTCACGACCCCGCCCCGGCGACCCGGCCGACGCCCACCGGGAACTCGTCCACGTCATCAGAGCGGCCACGGCTGCTTCGCCCACCGGGAAGCCGACGGCATCTTCGACCAGCTCACCGGCCTGCCACGCGGCAAGCTCCGCCAGGCCGAAGACCCCACCAGCAAGCCCAGCGCACCCTTGATCGACAGCCGGAGCATCACAACCTCCGCAGACGTCCACCTCCCGACCTCCAGGCAGGCCGGTCGACCCGACGTCTGCGGCAGTCAGGTCTCCTTGTGGATACCCCGGCCGTCAGGCTGGGGGGAAACGAAGCTCCTGCAGAGCAGGGCAGGGAAAGCTGTTTCACCCCCGGGGCGGAGCGGTGTTGTCAGTGGCGGCCGGCAGGTTGCCCGCGTACATCTGCGGTACTCGTTCCGGATCGAGCCGACGCCGGGTCAGCGCATCGCGCTGGCCCGTACGTTCGGCTGTGCCCGGGTGGTCTACAACGATGCGCTGGCAGCAAGGAAGGCCGCGTACCGGGCGGACAGGTCGCGGATCGCGACGGGTGCTCTGGCGAAAGCGGGTGATCACCGACGCGAAGAAGACACCGGAGCGGGCCTGGCTCGGCGAGGTGTCGGTGGACGCCCTGCAGTCCTCTCTTCGTGATCTCGATGCGGCGTACGCGAACTTCTTCTCGTCGGTGTCGGGGAAGCGGCCAGGGCGCGGTATGGGACTCCCGGTGTTCAAGTCGAAGAAGGACAGTCGGCAGGCCGTCCGTTTCTCCAGGAGCGGGTTCCGGCTGCGGGCAGGCGGCCGGCTCAACCTCGCGAAGATCGGCGACGTCCGGGTCCGCTGGTCCCGCTGGCTGCCCTCAGTTCCGTCGTCGGTGACTGCGGTCAGGGACGCTTCGGGCAGGTACTTCGCGAGTTTCGTGGTGGACGTCGAACCCGAAACGCTGCCGGTGGTGTATGCCGAGGTCGGTATCGAGCGGGGCTGGACCGCCTACTTCCGCCCCGGAGTGCCCGCCGGTCCTTCCAATACCTGCGCATGATCGTCTGGCGTCAGGTGTCTTTGGATGGCTCCGGCGCAAACAACCTCGGCACCGAGTGGAAGGAACTCCGCCGCCGCTACTGCGACGGCGAACGGTGGCCGCACGACGGAGACGTCGTCCTGTTCAACCCGGGCTCGGTAGTCACCACGCGATGCCGGCCTCGGGGGACGACCATTCCGTCGCCCTGGCCCAGCACGATCTGAGGAAAGCACCTGGTCAACGGGCTTGCGGAGAGCCGGATGCGGGGCCAACTCGCACGTCCGGTTCTGGAGGGCGGCGTGGAGAAAGGGCTGGGAGGAATCCCAGTACCGCGCTCCGCGCCGACCCCACCACGACGTTGCAGTCGTCGACGACACCGGCACCCTGCTCGCCAAAGCTCGCATCGGCGATGACGCGGCCGGCTACAGCAAGCTCCTGGACCTGTTGCCGAACACGGCGACAGCCCGGAGACCCCCAGCTGCAGGAAGTCGCGCCGCACGTTGTGAAGCCGAGGGAAACCGCAGGTGAAGGTGCGGACGCAGCTCCAGACTCGCGGGCAGGCTGGGGCGCAATTTGCGGCGCAACCCAGGAGGAGGGGCACTGCGGGGGACTTGGAGAACGTGGGCACGCCGCAGGATCACCCTCGACCAGCGTGCAATACCCCGGCTGAAGTAGGGACACAGGGCGCGCAGGTGCGCGGCGATCTGCTCGGGGCTCCATTCCAGGTCGAGCTTGGCCTGGACCTGGGCGCGGAGCTCGTGGTCGCGCCGCAGCTTCGAATCGTACGACCGAGGTCCACCACCGACGCCTGACTGTCGGACTGGGGGAAATCCGACACGCGACTTTCGCCCGGACGGCCCCCTCTTAATCGTGCCCTGCTCCCGGTACACCTAGGCTGCCATCGAGGCCACCCCCGGGAGCAAGATGATCAAGGTCAGTGTCGTCGTTCCGGTCTACAACGCAGGCGCGTACGTCGAGCGCTGCGCGCCCTCGCTGCTCGGCCAGTCGCTCGGTCCGGAGTCGTACGAGATCGTCTACGTCGACGACGGCTCGACGGACGACTCGCTCCAACGCCTCGAACGCCTCGCGGCCCGCCACCGGCACGTACGCATCCTCAGCCAGGAGAACTCGGGCTGGCCCGGCAGACCCCGCAATGTCGGTGTCCGAGCAGCCCGCGGCGAGTACGTGCAGTTCGTCGACCAGGACGACGAACTCACCCCAGAGGCCCTCGAACGCCTGCACCGGCTCGGCGCCCGCAACGGCTCCGACATCGTCCTGGGCAAGGTCACCGGCACCATGCAGGGCCCGAGCCGGGTCTTCAGGCGGACCGTCGAGCGCTGTACGGCTACAGACGCCCCGCTGTTCGAGAGCCTCACTCCGCACAAGATGTTCCGCCGCGGCTTCCTGCTGGATCACGACATCCGGTTCCCCGAGGGGCGGGTACGGCTGGAGGACCAGATCTTCATGGCGCGGGCGTACGTCCGCGCCAAGACCGTGTCGATCCTCGGCGACTACCCCTGCTACATCTGGAACCGCCGGGCGGACGGCGGCAACTCCAGCGGCAGCGCGACCACACCGGAGGCGTACTACGGCTATCTGCGCGAGGTCATCGATGCCGTCAAGGAGGCCACCGAACCCGGCCCCGAGCAGGACGACTTCCTGCGCCGCTCCTTCCGCGTCGAACTCCTGCGCCCGGTCGTCGAGCCCAGGGTCCTCCAGCGCAAGGGCAAGGACCTGGAGCGCTACTTCGGCGTGGTCCGCCGTATGGCGCTCGAATGCTTCCCTCCGGGCGTGCCCGAAGGACTGCCGGCCTTCTCGGCCCTGCGGGCGCGACTGCTGATCGAGGGCCGCCTGGACTCCCTGGTCGAACTCGCCCGCCGCACCCGGCACATCAGACCCCGGCTCACCGTCTCCGACGTCCACTGGGAGAGCGGCCGCCTCTCGCTGACCACGGACCTGCGCATGCTCCGCCCCGACGGCGAGCCCCTCACCCTGCACGAGCACCGCGGCCGGTTCCTGCTCGACCCGGACCTGCTGGCCGGCATCGAGGGCGCCAAGGAGTGGGAGGTCCCCGACCCCTTCACGGCCGCCTTCGGTGACGTACTCGTGCACGACACGGCCCGCGACCTGTGGTGGTTCGACGACACCGAGCTGACGCCCGGCCTGGAGGGCCTGTCGGGGAACGCTCACACGGTGGTGCTCCGTGCCACGACCCGCCTCGACCCCCTCACTCTGGCCGGCGGCAACCCCCTGCCTACCGGCACACATCAGGTCTGGCTCTACGGCCAATTCCTGGGCGTGGGCCGCAGAATCCGCTTCCCCGCGTCTCACATGAGCCTGTGGGGGCGCTCCTTGGGGACTCCGCCGCGCCTGGTCGCCCTCACCCGCACCATCCGCGAGTCCCAACTCACCCTGGCAGTGGGCCGACCCGGCCGTACGACCCTCCCGGACCGTCTCCTCCAGCGGGCCACGACCGACCCACGCCTTCGGCGCGCGGCCCAGGACCTGTCCCACCGCGTCCCCGCCCGGCTCCGCCCTCTGTTCCGCAAGGCGGACCCGTGGACCAGACGGCGGTCCACGCAGCAGGACTGAACGTGATCGACGCCGCCTGAGGGCGTGTCAGCGACCTTGCCCTGGCCCGTAGTCGGAGGTGACGCTGAGCAGCCATCCGAGGTCATCCCGCCGCCGCGGCCCCGACCGCCGACCGGACAGCAGTCCCTCCCGCCGCTGGGAGAAAGCCAACGCCCACCTCAACCGCGTCCACCACCGCGTCACGAACCTCCGCGCCGACGCCCTCCACAAGCTGACCACCATGGTCGCGGCCGAGTACGGCACGGTCGTGATCGAGGACCTCAACGTCGTCGGCATGCTCCGCAACCGGCGCCTCGCCCGCCGGATCGCCGACGCCGGATTCGGAGAGATCCACCGCCAGCTCGCCTACAAGACCCGCCGGCGCCACGCCACCCGCCTCGTCGCGGCCGACCGCTGGTTCCCCTCCTCGAAGACCTGTTCCGGGTGCGGCGCGGTGAAAGCCAAGCTGCCGCTGCACGTCCGGACCTACGCATGCGACGCCTGCCACCTGGTCATCGACCGGGACGACAACGCCGCACTCAACCTCGCCGCCCTCGCGGCAGCCTGCACGACTGGTACCGGAGTGGCCGGAGACCAGGACACCGCCCCGGCGGTGCCGAAGCCTCGTGGAGCCGACCGGAAGACCCGCGCCACCCGCCCCCGCCGCAAGGCGGAGGCGGGGCGGGCAGGTGGCACAACCCTGCCGCACCAGCAGCAGATGGAAACGAGAGATCGTACTCAGACCGAGCCCCTCACGCTCTGGTGATGTGACGGACCTTCCGGGCCGAAATGCCCAGAATGCTGAGACCTGGCTACGGACTCAGTGACGGGGTGCCCGCTGCGGTGACTCTCGTCGACGGCGAGGCGGGCGCACCGGCTGGAGCGCCTCGGAATCGGATCGGAAGCGGTTGGCGGGTTCCGGCGGAAGCAGCCGGACTGGTCTGGTGGACAGCGGTGAGGTCGGGCGACACAGCGCGCGGCACGGACCGCGGGAGATCCCGCGAAGGGGGAGCTTGGAAATGCGGAGCAGCCCGTCGGTCCGGGGGAACGGCCCGCTCCCCCGCCCGGCCTCGCCTTCGCCTTCAGTCTCCGGCGCGTGCTCCGGGTACCAGGTCGTGGAAGCGCTGCTCCACCGGGGCCAGGTCTGTCCGGGCCAGCTCCTGGGGCCTGATCACGAGACGGAGTTCAGGGGTCAGGGCCCGGTGGCGGCGGCAGGCGTCGATGAAGGAGTCCACGATCAGGGCGGCCAACTGGCCCCGGTCCAGATTCGTGACGCGCGCCAGCCCGGAACCGATCAGCGGGACGGCGACCGGCTTGAACAGGCCGTGGACGGCAACCGACGCCCACAGATTCTCCAGACTCAGCCGCAGGTCACGGTCACTGGACTTCGCCACCAGATCGTTGCCGAGCCGCGAGTAGGCGGTGGCGAACACCCGGCGGCCGTCGACCGGTACGACGACGACGGTACCCACCGGATAACGTACCCGCCGACCCGCCGGCTTGGACCGCGCACTCTCGGTGCCCACTGCCTTGATCCTGCGCAGCCCCACCCGGAGCTTGTCGTCGAGCAGGCCGCGCCGCCCGTCGAACAGCCGGTCGACGAGCTGGCTCTGCACGCTCTCACGGCTGATCACGAAGTCTTCGACGGTCTCCGTGTCGTAGGTGTCGGAGAACCCGATCACCAGGTTGCAGTCCGATTGGTCGAACAGGTCTCCCCGCACCAGCACCACATCCGCCCGCTGGCCGGGCAGGGGAACACGATGGCGCAGAAGTTCGTCTCCGTGCCGGGCGCGCAGCTCCGCGCGCAGCGTGTCGAGCACTCGGGCGGCCTCGATGTCGTCGGGGTGCTCGTGGGCCAGCTGTTCGGCGACCGGCAGTGCGCGTTCAGGGCGGCCCAAGTCGGTCTGTACACGCACCAGTTCACGCTGCGCCGACTCCTGAAGGGAGGTCAGACGGCGGATGAAGGAAACCGCGAACCCCTCACCGGCCACCTCGGCCAGCGGTCGGCCGCGCACGAGGGACAGCGCCTCGGTCAGCCGGTGCGCCGCAGTGGCCGGCGGGGCCAGCAGGGCGTCGCTGACGATCGCGGTGAACCGCGCGCTGTCCAGTTCCTCGGGCCGCAGGAGCAGGCGGTAGGCGGTCTCCGGGCCCTGCACCGTGACCTGTTGCTCGGTGCGCAGGACGCTCGTTCCGTCGCCGTCCCGGCCGGGGGCCAGCGCGCGCCGCAGCTCCAGGACCCGCTTCTGGACCTCGTTGCGGTGGCGCTGGTCCAGGTGGCGTGGCTCGTCCGCGAGCCCCCACACGTCGCGGCGCAGTTGCCGCACCGGCACCGCCTCGCCCCCGGCCACCACCAGACGAAGCAGCAGGCGTACGGTCAGAGGTGTCAACCGGACCGGATCGCCGCCGACGTCACATTGGACCGGGCCCAGTACTCTCAGTCGGATACACGCTTTCGCACCGGACATCCCCGTCGCCCCCCGGTGTATACACACCACTACTCTGCGTCGCCTTTCAGTGACTGCCAGGCTATCAACAGGCTGCGGGGTACCAGTGCTTTCCGGTGATTCCGGTGCCCTGGACCCGTCCGACCCGCTAGGGTCCCGGGGCGCCGCACGACCGCACGCCCGCCCGCGCCCGCGGCGGCCGTCGGGCCTGCTTCGCCCGCGTCGCCGGGCCGTTCCGCGTCTGCCTCGCGGCACACGGCGTGCCCGGCAGGTCTTCGTACGCGACACCATGGTGGCGTTCGGCGGGCTGTCCGCCGTGCTCCAGGTGGTGGGCCCGTTCGTGCCGCACGTCGGTTCAGGCGCGGTCGTCGGGCTGTCGGTCGGTGCGTGCCTGTGCTGGGGGCTGCTGCGGGCCCGTCCGGCGGCCCGGGTGCAGCAGGTGTTCCGGCGTCCGGACATGACGGTGCTGGTGGAGGCGGGCGACGTGTTCGACCGGCCGGCCCATCTCGTGGTCGGGTTCTGCGACACCTTCGACACCCTGTCGGCCGACGGCCGGGTCATCAACGGCGACAGCGTGCAGGCCCAACTCCTCGACCGCGAGTACGCCGGCGACGTGGCCCGCCTGGACGCGGAGCTGAGCGCGGCGCTCGCCGTGACCCGGCCTGTCGCACGCGAGGCGCGGGCGGACAAACCGCTCGGAAAGCTCGACCGCTACCCGATCGGCACGGTGGCGGTGCTGGGCACCCGGCCGCGACTGGTGTTCGGCGTGGCGTACAGCCGGATCGGCAACGACTACGTGGCCGCCTCCGGTGTGGAGGACCTGTGGCGGGGGCTGGGCGGACTGTGGGACGCCCTGGGCGCGCACGCCCAGCTGGAGAGCGTGGCGATGCCGTTGGTCGGATCCGGGCTGGCACGGCTCGGCCATCTCGACCGGGACAGCCTGCTCCGGCTGATCCTGATGTCCTTCGTGACCCACTCCCGGGAGAACGCGATCTGCCGCGAACTGCGTGTGGTGATAAGGCCCGAGGACCTGGAGAGTGTCGACATGGGCGAGCTCGCTGCGTTCTTGGACGCTCTGGCGTCGGACCGTGCCGGCTGACGGACGTACGGGCCTGGCCACTCGGTCCGTCAGCGTCCGCCGCCGCGCCCGAGGGGACCGGGAGCCTGCGGCGTCCGGTCCCCTCGCGCCGTCCGTCAGGCCAGTCGGCGGTAGGCCGCCAGATTCCTGAAGTACGACAGGTCTCGCCAGTCCGGCCGGGTGTCGTCGAGATCGCACTCGGCTCCCTTGAGCCGTTCGACGATCTTGGCGACGGCGGTCTCGGAGCCGTCGAAGTGGATCACGTTGCGGCCCGCGAGGTCGGCGGCGGGCCGCACCTGCCCGAAATGCACGATGATCGTCCGCTCCGGGTATGCCATCAGCGCCATGCCGAGCTCGATCAGCACGTTCTGCCGGGGCTGGCCGGTCGGCTGGATCTCGTAGGAGGGCTCGCTGTCGCCGAGCAGGTCCGGATGGAGCCTGGCGATGTCGTCAGGGGTGCACAGGACCAGCGCCGCCTGTGCCTGCGACAGCGCCTTGGCGATGACCTCCCCGAGGAACGGCGCGGTTCCCCCGGTGGCCCGGACCAGCCGCTCCCACTCCAGCGGACGCAGGTCCAGCCGGCGCAGCAGCCCGAACATCGCCGTGCGTACCTCTTCGTCGCGACCGTGCACGACGAAGACGCTGCGGCTGCGGCCGTGGTCCATGCGCGCCTGGGCCGCGCGCGCCGCCTCCTGCTGGGCGGACGGCTCGGACTGCTGGGGGGCGTGGTAGACGTTGTAGCCGAAGCCTGTGTTCTCCCCGCCGAAGACGTTCTGGTTCCTGTCACCGAAGGTGTGGCCCTGACTCGTGGTCACTGATCTTCCTTTCAGGACGAGCCGCCGCCAGGCGGCTGGTAGTTGTAGCCGAAGTTGCTGTTCTGGCCACCGAAGACGTTCTGGCTGTTGTCGCCCAGCAGGATGTTGGTCTGTGCGCGGTCGTGCTCGAACAGGTCGACGTCGTGCTCGTCGAGGAACGCGCGGATGTTCTGCAGCAGTCGACGCTCGACGATCTTCATGTACTTGGTCGCGTCGGCCTGCTGGAAGAAGTGGTGGTAGTTCTCGCTGGTGGCCAGTTCCCTGACGCTGGCCAGGGCTCCACAGTTGAGCGAGCGGTTGACGTAGCGTCCGAGCCGGAACTCGCTGGTGTCGGTCATGTCGTCCGACAGCAGCAGCTCCGCCGTCGCCCTCCTGGCCCGCCTGGCCCGCCAGGGCCGGCTCCATCGGGCGGCCCACCCCGGCATGAAGCGTTCCGGGAGCAGCAACAGCGGCCACAGCCACAGCGTCATCGACCAGCGCACCATGGCCGTGAGCATGTCCCAGGCCACGCGCACCGCCAGACGCCCGTCGATGGCACGGGGCAGCTGGTCGACGAGGTGGAAGTCCTCCACGAGCGGCCTGAGCACATAGGTGTAGAACTCGGTGTGCAGCGTGTTGCCCTTGATGTCGAACCCGACGAAGACCGAGGTCACCAGCTCCTCGTCCCACGACCCGACACGCACGCACAGGTACTCGCGGGCGGCGTCGTAGTCCTCCCGCCAGTGGATGCCGGGCAGGTCGTCCCCTCCGGGCAGTTCGGACCAACCGCTCCCGGTGGAGCGGTCGTTGGTGCGGATGGCCGTGGTGTAGCGGCGCTGCTCGACGGTCAGCCCGTCGATCCGCTCGTCGAAGTGGGCCTCGTCGCGCAGATCGGCGCCCATCCGCGCGGCGACCTGACTGGTGATCTCACTCACGGTGAAGGGGACGACCTGCCTGCGCTCGATGGTGTCGAGGTCTGGCGGTGAACCGTCCTCACTCTTCCGTGCCATGATTCGCGTTCTCGGCGCGCCGAGCAGCAACTGCGCGTTGGACCATGTGCGCAGCGGCAGGCCCGCGCCGACGAAGGGCCGGTATCCGCCGTAGAAGACCAGACCGCCGCGGCTGGCCTGCTCATGGTCGATCTTGCGGGCGAGTTCGGCGGTGAGCTGTGCGTGCGAGGGGCAGGCGCCGTCGAAGCCGCCGTCCGGGCCGCTCTCCCGCAGCCGGGTCATCAGGATGTGCAGGGTGACCAGTCGGCGCAGATAGGCCGCCGCCCACGGCACCCAGCACAGCGCGAAGTATCCGAGCGACTGGTTCAGCAGCCCACTGCTCATCAGCAGCAGGACCACGGCCGCCGTACCGGCCACCGAAGCCCACTGGATGCGGTGCAGCCGGCGCGCGGCCAGGGCGTGGGCGAGGACCGACACGGTGTCGTAGCCGAAGGAGGGGGCGACGACCCGGAAACGCCTCTCCAGCAGCTCGCGGATGACGGCGCGACGGTAGCCGGGGTCGAGATAGGTGCCCGCCGACAGCAGCCGGGTGGCTCTGGTACGCGCGTACTCACGTTGTTTCGGCGGCTCCTGCCGGGCCGGGCCGTGCGGGGGTGGGGCAAGTGCTTCTGTTGTCATGGTCGTTCAGCGCTCCGCTCATCGGGACGCACCCCTGCGGGTACGCCCGGTCGGTGTCAGTCGGTCTCGATGCCCTTGCCGCTGGTGATCACACCGCCGCTGACGGTGTAGGTGGCGTCGTACGAACGCGTCGTACCGTCCGTGCCGAGGGCGTCGATGGTCAGCCGCACCTCGGGGCCGTTCACGGACTCGATGGTGATGGTGTCCCGTACGGTGTCGGCGTAGCCGGACACGAAGCTGCCGTAGCTGGACTCGAGATTCCTGCCGCCGAGCTCCCAGGCGGTCACGTAGTCGCGGGCGTTGATCGCGTCGAAGTAGGCGGTGACCACGTCGCCCGGCCCACGGCTCGCGCTCGGGGTCGGGGTCGGGGTCGGGGTGTCGATGGCGGTGTCCTGCGGAAAGGGGTAGCCGTCGTCGGACCCGGTCGTCTCGGGGGTGCCGTAGACGTCCGTCGTGCCCGTGTCGCCGTACGGCCATCCGGGTTCCGTCACCGAGGCCTCGCCGGTCGGCAGAGCAGCTGTGTCCCGGCTGTCCCGGTCTAAGACGTCCGGGCCGAAGGAGCCGGACCCGGACGAGCCGAACCCTGCGCCGGAATCAGATGATCCGGTCGAGGCGGAATCGTCCGTCGAGCCACCCAGCAGCGACAACGTCATGGCGAGGAGCAGAGGCGTGGCGATGACCGCGAGCCCCCAGGCCCGGGCCGGGCCGGTGGGCGGTAACAGCCCCGGAGGGCGATAGGTGGGCGGCGCGCGGTGGGCGGACGGGGTGCCGGGGGGCTCGGCAGGCGGCTTCAGCCACGGGGCGTTCATGGGTTCTCCAGAGATCACTGCGGTGCGGCGCCCGCCCGGCTGCCCACCCGACGGCCCGCACATACGCGCGTACGCGATGGTTGTGCCGTGGGCCGCGGTGGACAGCAATGCTCGGACCGGCGGTTGATGCATCCGATGCGACCAACTGCGCCGCTTCCGCGGCCAGAACCCAGCTGCTTCCGATCCGCTTCCGGCCCTCCGGGCCCTTCGGAATATCTGAATCCGCTTGCGCTCCCTGCGGAGACATCACCCATGCCGAGGGTCCGACACCGCGGCCCGGCCACGCTTCGCCGACCCGGCCGACGTCGCGGCCCTCATGCCCGGCTTGCGCAGCGGCCCCTCCACCAGGATCCGCAGGCGCTCCAGCGCCCACTGCACTCTCCTGGCCGCCCGCGCCGCCACCACACCCTTTTCTCCCTCCCCAGACCACCCATGTTCTCGCCCACTGGGCCTACGACGGCACCGGTCCCACCTCGACCCCGCACGCCCCGCCGCCCTCGACGACGGCAGTCCGACACGCGAACACCTCAACCGCGCCCGCGAAGCCCAGTTGTGCGACGTCCCGGGATGGATGCCCGGACCTCGGCCGCCTCCGGGATGGGCTTCCCGGTCTCCGTCACGATCGGAACCGCCCCTCACGGGACTCGACGTCGTAGACGCCCTCCTTGGCTGCCATGGCCCGCAACCAGCTCCGGCTCTGATCCCCGCAGTAGAAGGGCGGATACCAGCGAGCCCTCCCCCCTCCTCACCGCGTAGCCGCCCGTACCGGGAGCAGGCCGGGAAGCAGGCGACCGCGTGTGTCAGCGCCTTCGGCCGTCGGAGGATCCGGTCCCACCAGTGCGCCGCCCGGCGTGCGGCGCGCGGCCGACGGCCTGGGGGGAACGAGGGTGCCGGGGGCGGGGCGTCGTCGCCGTCTCGGCGGAGGTGGTCAGCGGGCCGACAGCGACACACGTCGCGCGGTCGGGCCGGACAGCATCTTCCCGAAGGACGGGTGCGATCGGCTGCAGGATGATCACGCGCGACACTGACCTGCTCGAAGCAGGCTGAAGGTGACATGGAGCAGAGCCCCGTGACCGGAAGGGACATGCCTGCGGCAAGGTCCTGGAAGGTGCGCCTGACGATGAGTCGACCCAGCGATCCGGACAGCCCGCAAGGCTCGGACGCGGCCGCCCGCGCCGGGCGTGCCCGGCTCCATACCCACACGGGCGGTGCGTCAGAGGTAATAGTCGCGCCGCGGGCCGGTGGGGTCGCCGTCCTGGGAGGAGGCGAACCAGGCATGCCCTTCGCCGGCATGGCTGCCGTCGGCGGAGCTCGTCGGTGATACGGGCCGGGCGTCGCAGCATGCCGGGCTCGGCGCGTGCGACCGTGCCGGTGACGACATGTGCGGCTGTCAGCGCCGGCTGCACTCGGGCCGGTGGCGGACATGTGCGCGAATCAGAGCCGGTTGCCGTTGGCGACAAGTGCGACATGGACGTTGCCGCGCGTGGCGTTGGAGTAGGGGCAGACCTGATGTGCCGTCCTGACCAGCCCGACTGCCTGGGCATCAGTGACGGAGGGCAGATCGATCCGTATCTCCACGCCCAGTGCGAACCGGCCGCCTTCCCCCGGGATCAGCGAGACCGTCGAATCGATCGTCGCGTCGTCCGCCGTGAGCCCACCTCGTCGGCCGACCAGCGCGAGGGTGGCGCCGAAGCAGGCGGCATAGCCGATCGCGAAGAGCTGCTCGGGGTTCGCTCCCCCACCGTCCCCGCCCAGCTCCTCGGGCTGGCGCAGCACGAGATCGAGCGTTCCGTCCGTGGTGCGTCCGTGGCCGCTCCGGCCGCCGGTGACGTGCGCGTGTGCCGTGTACAGAGCCTTGCTCATCCTCAACTCCCCCAACTCGCTTCCTGAATTGAAATCTGACACTTCAAAATCAAGAAGTCAACGTCTAATATTTTCGGAGACAAGCGACCACGAGGAGGTCCGATGACCACGTTCGTTCTCGTCCACGGCGCCTGGCACGGCCCCTGGGCCTGGGACCGGGTCGTCCCGCTACTCCACGAAGCAGGGGCCCGCACCGTCACACCCGATCTGAACGCCGCCGAGGAAGGCGGGCTGCACGACCACGCCGAGGTGGTCGTCTCCGCCCTGGACGCCGCTCACAGCGAGGACGGACTCGTCCTGGTCGGGCACAGTTATGCCGGCCTTGCCGTACGCGAAGCCGCCGACATCCGCTCCGGCCTGGTGGACCACATCGTCCTGATCGACGCGTGGGCGGGATCCGACGGCGAAAGCCTGCTGGACCTCGCCCCCCAGGCATTCGTCAGCGCCGTGCGAACGGCGGCGAACGAACGCGGTGACGGGCGGTTCGTGCCACCCCCCGCGCCCGCAGCCTTCGGCGTGACCGACCCCGCCGACACCGCGTGGCTCGCACAGCGATTGGGCCCGCAGCCGCTCCGCTCCTTCACCGAGCCCACACGCCTGAACGGCGCCGTGAACCACATCCCCGGAACAGCCTTCCACTGCCGGCCGCAGATCTACCCCTTCGACCGGTTCGCCGAGGCCGTGGGATACACGACGCAGCCGCTGGACGCCGCCCACGACGTCCCTCTGACAGACCCCGAGACGCTGGCCGCGCTGCTGCTGCACATCGCGTCCACCGGGCCGGTTCGGGAACAGAAGATGCGGCATCTACAGTGATGAAGTGGAACAGCGAACGTACAACCAGTACTGCGCGACCGCGCGCACCCTGGACATCGTCGGCGAACGGTGGACGCTGCTACTGATCCGCGAACTCCTGACCGGACCCAAACGGTTCGGCGACCTCCAGGGCAATCTGCGCGGACTCGGCACCGGACTGCTCGCCGCCAGGCTGAAGCACCTGGAACGCGAGGGCCTGGCGCACCGGACGACACTCCCCCCGCCCGCGCGGACAGCCGCCTATGCGCTCACGGAGGCAGGCGAGGAACTCGCCCCCGCGATCCTGGAACTGGCCCGGTGGGGATTGAAGTGGGCCATGGACGAGCCGCGCCCGGCCGACACGTTCAACCCCGCCTGGGCCGTCCTCGGACTCCGCGCCTGCTTCGACCCCGAAGCCGCCACCGGACTCCGCGCGCTCTACGACTTCCGCATCGACGACGAGCAATTCCACGTCAGAATCGACGACGGAGACATCGAGGCACTGCACGGACCGGCCCAACACCCGGACGCGACCATCGCGATGAACCAGGAGACGTTCCTGCGCCTGACCGGACAACGGCTCACTCTCACCACCGCCATCGAAACCGGCGCCGCGTCCGCGTCCGGCGACGCCCACGCCCTGCACCGGCTCGGCACCCTCTTCCAGCTGCCGCCACACCGCTCTCGCACAAAGCAGGAGTGACAGCGAGCGGACACCGGACCCACGAGCTGGGCGAGACCCCTGAACACGCCGACGCACAACTGTTGTTCGAGATCGGCGAGGCGACGGTCGCCCCGGCGCAGCTCGACCCGTCAGCCAACCCAACCGAATCCCGGCAGGACCGCGAACCACCCCGCGACGACGGGAGGGCGCGACTCGGCCAGGGCGCTGCCCTGAGGCTTCTGGGCAGCGGGCGTGCGGATCAACACGGGCCGACTCGTCGAGACGGGCTCATCGGGCCACAGTGCACAACCGAGTTCACGGAGCCAGCGTCCGCCTCCGGCCGATCCCCAAGGAGGGCGAGCCGTGCGACCGCCGGTTCCGACAGAGGAAACGACAACGCCGTCGCGTACGACATCGGCAAGTTGCTCACCCTGGGCGGCTCGCCCGCGTACGAGAAGACGCCCGCCACCCGGCGCGCGTACACCGTGAGCATCGACGGCGGCCGGGTCCGGGCCGCGCGCACGGGCGACATGGGCCACGCCCGCGCCTTCGGCAACAGCGTCGTCCTGCCCGACGGCAAGGTCGCAGTGTGCGGCGGGCAGGCGTACGCCGTGCCGTTCAGCGACGCCACCTCCGTGCTGGCCCCCGAGCTGTGGGACCCGGCGTCCGGAAGGTTCACACCATTCGCCACCATGGCCATCCCGCGCAACTACCACAGCGTGGCGAACCTGCTGCCCGACAGGCGGATCTTCTCCGGCGGCGGGCTGTGCGGCGACTGCGCCACCAACCACGCCGACGGGGCCGTGTTCACACCGCCGTACCTGCTCAACGCGGACGGCTCGCCCAAGCCGCGTCCCGTCATCGCCGGTGGCGTGCCGCCCCGGGCAGCCGCCGGGACCTCGCTCACCGTCACCGTCGAAGGGCCGGTGGCCTCCTTAGTCCTGATGCGGGCCGCGGCGGCGACCCACTCCACGGACAACGACCAACAGCGGGTCCCGCTGGTATCCACAGCCGCGGGGACCGGCACGTACACGGTCACCGTCCCGGCTGACAAGGGCGTGGTTCTGCCGGGCACCTACATGCTCTTGGCCCTGGATGCCCAAGGGGTGCCGAGCACCGCCCTGTTCATCACCGTCTCCTGACGGTACGGCAGCGGCGTCCGCCCCCGGCCGATTCACCTGCCGGGCCGGGCGCCGCGGCCGGGCACCGTTCAGGAAGCGACCGCGGCAGGCCCGGTCGACGCCGGAACCCGGCGAGGACCCGGCAGCGTTGCGGCGACCCGGCAGTGGGGAGGCCGCCGCACGCCCGCTGAAGGACAACCTCGGTCCGGCCATGGCCATGCTCTTGGTACGACGCCTCGCAGGGCGGAGCCTTCCGACGTCGCTTGGGCCACATCCGAGGCGATCACCATGAGCTCCCGGTGCGGGCACTCTGGGCGGCGCCGTCAGACCGGCGGCATCCGCGGCGCGTGTCGTCCGGCGTGGGGCGAGGGGCGAGGGGCGAGGGGCGAGGGAAGCGTTCCGTTGAGCTACGGCTTCTCACTACAGCCCCAATGCCAGGCGTAGCGGAACGATCAGGACGGCTGCCAGCAGGCTGGCCTGGAGCAGCGGGCGCCAACGTACGGTTTGTGTGCGTGATTGCCTGAGGACGACGACGAGCAGGATTGCGGCGATGACCACAGGCGGAACGATGGCGATCGCCCAGGGCGGAGCGCCTCCGATGGCGAGGCGCGCGTCCGGGAGGCTGCCCGCGGTGACCGCAACGGTGGACAGCGCCAGGCTCAGGTCCACGAACCGCGGCAGCACCGGCGGCAGGTCGCGCTGCTCGAACACCATGCTGCGGAACCGGAAGCACCAGACAAGCAGCGTGATCCCGTAGATGACGGCGATGACCCGCAGCACCGCGGGCGCGCTCGGCGGTTCGAACGCCCCAGCCCAGTACACTGCGCTGATCAGCGCCGCGATCAGCGGCCAGGAGAGCAGGAACACCAGGAAGGTCGCCGCAAGCCGCCGCCCGGAGACCCGCCAGACGGGGCCGCCCGGGTGCGGGATGCTCGCCAGCCAGGGCGCGTTGGTACCCAGCGGGTTGACCAGGTGGTGGGTGCGTCCGGCCAGGGCTTTGGCGTCGATCTCGGTGAAGTACGCCGCGGCGAGGACGACGGCCGCGACCGCGACCGCGCCCTGCCCGATGCCGAGTTCACTTCCGCGGTCGGCCGCATGCAGCCACGCGAGCGCGAACGCGCCAACGAACAGCGCGCCGACCAGCAGCCCGCGCAGTTCCGCGAACGGGGTCATCAGTCTGCGGTACGACAGCCCGAGCAGGCGCCCGAACCACACCCAGAAGACGCAGCTCAGCAGCCAGTACGTGAGGATCACGAACGGCGCGGCCTCGGCGAGCTGCCCGTCCAGCACGCGGTCGACGGCGTCCGACGCCGACTCGGTCTGATCGTCGCGGTAGAAGGCGTACGCCACCGCGAGGAGCACGACCTGCGCCGCCGGCAGGATCTTGCCGCTGTCGCCCCAGAACCCCGGTCGGGCCATCGCACGCGCCGCCGTCGGCACGGCTTGTAGCAGGGCGGTCGCCAGCAGCACGGTGACGATGATGACGCCCCACCGCGCCCGGTGCTCCGCGACGTCGGACAGGTCGAGCGGAAGGCCGAACGCGTCGAGCACGTGCTGCCCGAAAGGCACCGGGTTGTCGTACCAGTCACCAGTCCTTCAGGACCCGCCCGACCTCGCGAACGTCCATCCCCCACCCCCAAGGCATTCCTTACCCGCCACCCGCCTACGACGTCGCCACCCCTCATCACGGTTCTCCGTAACCGCGCGGCTCTGGACGCGCATCATGACGGACGGCCGGTCGGCGTCTTGCCGGCGGCCGCACTCCCCAGCGGCAGGACAGACGTATGTGCCCGCGCAACGCGGGCAAGCACAAACAGGCAGCACCGGAAGGCCAGATGACCCGAGCCGGCTCCGAACTCAGGCCAGGGGGCGTTGACGTGAGGCACCGGCACTTCCCCCGTGACCTTCGACGGGGCAACGCGTGAGTGCCGGCAAGCCGGTGGCCCTTCTGGCTTCCCACTCGGGGCGCGCGGCCGTGCGGGGGCGGCGTGACTGGTGGCCGCCGTCGTCCGCGGGCAGGCACGTCCCGCCGTGCTGAGCGCGCTGGAGAGCATGTCCCAACAGGAGGCCTCGGCCCGGCAGCTGGCCGCCTTCGGTACCGTCGGGGCGTTGTGGTCGGCCTCCAGCTATCTGAGCGTCTTCCGCCGTGCCCTGCATGCGATGAACGGTGTCACGGACCGCCGCCCGCTCTGGAAGAAGGCCCCGCTCACCATCCTCACCGCGCTCACGCTGCTGACCCTGCTCCCCGGCACAACACTGTTCCAAGGACCTGAGCGACCGCCGGATCGAACCGCCCGCCACTACGATGTGCCGGCCCAGGCCATGCTGACGCGAACCGGAGCCCGGGAGGGCGATGTCTCACTGCTCCCCCGGGCCTGCCGGTGCTGACGGACGGATCAGCCGGTCGTCAAGGCGGCGTCGTCGAGGACGAAGTTGGTCTTGAGGCTGGCGTCCTCAGTGGCGGTGAAGGTCAGGGTGATCTGCTGACCGGCGTAGCCGCTGAGGTCCAGGGTGCGCTGCTGGTAGCCGGTCGCCGCGTCGGCGTTGGAAAGGGTGGACTTGGCAGTGCCGTTCACCTTGATCTGGAAGCGGTCGTACGGAGTCGTGCCCGTCTCCTCGGTGTCGATGTGCAGCCAGTAGGTGAGCGTGGCCCTGGTGCAGCCTGCGGGGACGGTCACGGTCTGGTTGATCGTGTCGGTGGCCGCGTAGCCGTAGCCGGCGAGCCAGGAGTATCTGGTGCCGCTGTGCGCCGACTGGCCGGAGAAGGCTCCGATCGAGCCGGTGTCACCGGTCCACGGTGACACGCCGTTCTCGAAGCCGCCGTTGGTGATGACCTGGGTGGGCGTGCAGCCGCCCGCGCCCTTGACGGTGAGGGCGTACTGGGCGGTGTGCGTGGTGGATCCGGTGCCGGTCAGGGTCAGCGTGTAGGTGCCGGGCGCGACCGAGGAGCCCACCGAGACCGTCGCGGTGGAGGAGTTTCCTGAAGTGACCGAAGCAGGACTGAAGGCCACGTTCACCCCGGCGGGTACTCCGGAGGCGGACAGGTTCACGGTCTGGGCGGAGCCGTTGGTCGTGGCGGTGCTGACCGTGGTGGTCAGCGAGGTGCCGGGGTCGGCGCTGCCGGAGGCGGGGCTCGTCGAGATCGAGAAGTCGTCGACGGCACTGGAGACGGCCTGCTTCCACAGGGTATGGGCGACGCCGTCGGCACTGCGGTTCAGCCCCGTGGCGTTGATGTTGCCGGTGGTGTCGCACGAGGAGTGGTAGCAGGCGTCGTACGCGGCGCCCGACGTGCCGCCCCACTTGGCCGCCTGCGCGGACGTCTTACGGGCACTGGCGCCCATGGCGTAGCCGGATGTGGGGATGCCGACGCTCTCGAAGGAGTAGTCGTCGCTTCGGCCGGCGCCTTCGGTGTTCTCCTCCGGCTGAAGGCCGAGCGAGTCCCAGTACTCCTTCATCGGCGCCGCGGCGGCGGAGCCGATGTGATTGATGAAGTAGCCGCCGTTCTTCGAGGCGATCATGTCGAAGTTGTAGTACGCCTTGATCGCCGTGCGCTGGGCCGACGACAGTGAACGGGTGTAGAAGTCCGATCCGTTGAGGCCCTGTTCCTCGTCCGTCCACCAGCCGAAGCGGACGCGGTTGGCCATCGTGGGCCGGGTCTCGGCGAGTTTCAGTGCGACCTCGAGCAGCGCCGAACTGCCGGAGCCGTTGTCGTTGATCCCGGGACCGGAGGAGACGCTGTCGAGGTGGGCCCCGAACATGTAGACCTTCGAGGCGTCGCCCTGGGGCCATTCGGCGATCAGGTTCGGTCCGGCGCCGCTGGTGCAGCCGGACGTGCAGGCCTGTTCGGTGACCGTGTAACCGGCCGCCTGGAGCTTGCCCTTCACATAGGCGACCGAGTCGCGGTAGCCCTGGCCGATCGCCCTGCGGTTTCCGCCGTTGCGGGTGGCTATCGCGTTCAGCTCGGTCAGGTGTGCCTGCACCTTGGCGACGTCGATGTCGGGCGCGGCGACGGCGACGGCCGTGGCCGTCGTGGCCGGTGTCGTGTCGGTGGCCGCCTGCGCGGGCAGAGCCGGCAGTCCGAGGGCGGCGGCCAGGACGAGGCCGACGGCGATGATTCTGGAAGGTTCTTTGAGCACTGTGGCTCCTCGTGGAGAGTGGGGAAGTGCCGGTGGGGCGAGCGGTTCACGAAGGGACGGGTGGCTTCGAGGACCGGCGAGGCGCGCCAGGGCCCAGGACCGAATGCGGCCCGGGGCGGGAACCGGGAGGTCGCGGCCGTCAGGTGGGCCGACGGGAGCCCGCGCGGGGGTCTGTCCGGGGTCTGTCCGCGTCCGAGGAGTTGTCCGGGGACAGCGCCGGACCAACCGTCCGGCGACGGTCAGGAATCACCGGGAGGGGGTACGGGGCCGCTCAGGCGTAGCGTGCGGGGACCGAACACGTCGCGGGACCGGACGTGGTGGCTGCAGGTGCCGTAGGTGCCGTAGGTGCCGTGGAGACCGATCGCCTCGGCGGACCCCGACGGCTGGCCGACAGCCGGGGCGAGCCGGCTGGTTGGGACTGGCGCGTTGCACGTCTGCTCCATTCAGAGGTGGAGGGGAGCGATCGCGCCGAGTATGAACGTGCACATGCCCAATCAGGGATACCTCGGCCGGCATAAGACGCCAGTTATGCCAGGAGCTCCAGCGCCGGGCGCGGTGCCTCGTGAATGCTCGGCACGTCGGCGAAGCCGGACCGGATCGATGAGGTCCTGGACCGTTTCCCCGACCGAGTGTTCGCCTGCGAGGAGTTCGTACTGCTCGGAATCCGGCCCATCACAGGATCGGACTGGGCCGCACGGAAGCATCCTGATCCGGGACGTGCCGCAAGACGGGCAGGAGGAGTCGGCCTGTGTGCCGCCGAGGGTGCCAGACGGCTTCCTGCCGGTCAGGCACCCCGTGTTCCATCCCGGGATGAAGCGCGTGGCGTGGCCACCTTGGCGGCTTCGAGCTCGCCCTGGGCGAGTTGGGCAGGTGCGAGTCGCGTGGTCGTGACGGCTTGGGGCCGGCGCAGGTGGGGCCGCGGGCCGGCTGGGCAGCGATGGGCGTGGGACTCGGCGGTCGGCGGGTCGCCGAGGGCGAGAAGGGCCGAGTGCACGGGTGAGTTCGGCTCCGCCTCGTCGTAGGAGGCGAGGAGCCACACCGGCCGGCAGCCCTCGGGGTCGGCCCGTTGCAGGGCATCGCGCGCCTGGTCGAGCATGCGGCAGGTGCCGGTACGGTCCGGCGCCACGCAGCATGGTGTTGTGCCGGCCGGTCTCCTGACGGACAGCAGGGCCGGTCAGGCGGTCGGCGGGGTGCCCGAACAGGTGCCGCGACTCCTGTTCGGCGCAGCCGACGCGTGGTCCGGGCGCTGCGGTGGTCTCTTCGAGCGTGGCACCGCCGACCGTGAGGCCCGTCGGCTACGTGCCCGGCTTCGCCGTCGGCGGCCGGTCGACGGCGGCGCGCGGGATGCCCTCAGGTCTGCCCGTCCTCCGCATCACGCTTCCCACCCGGCGAGCGATCGGCACGGCGGTATCCCGGGGCCCGTCCCCCGGCGCGTGCGTGGGCCTCGAGCAGCGGAAGGGAACGTGGCTCGACCACCGTCGAGAGGATCACCACACTCATGGATCTCGCGATGTTCGGTGAGCGGGTGATGTCCAGCAGCGCCTGCTGAAGCTCTTCCTGGCTGCGGGCGGCCATCCGGCACAGGACGTCACCCGCTCCCGTGGTGGCGAACGCCTCCACGACGGCGGGATGTCCTTCCAGCTCCCCCTGGACCGCTTCCAGGGCTCCCTGTGCGATCTCCAGCGTCACGAAGGCCTGCACGGTGTAGCCGGCTGCCCGCAGATCGATGTCAGGCCCGTAGCCGGTGACAACGCCCGCGGTCTCCAGTTTCTGGATGCGGGACTGCACGGTCGCTCGCGCCACACCGGTCAGCCGGGACACTTCCAGCTGCCCCGCACGGGGGTGATCCCTGAGCGTCTTCAGCAGAGCCACATCCAGTTCGTCCAACACAGTCGGCCACCCTTGTTCTCGATCACGATGGAATTAGCTATGCAGCCTGTATAGCACTTGCACAATTTTAGTAGCAGAAATGAGCACCCTGATCAGTAAGCACTTGGCATGTTGCACACCGACCCGTTCATGGCCTCATACTCCCGCACGTCGCTCGCCGCATCGTCGGCCCCGGACAACGGAGGAACCATGAGCCTTGAGCAGTACCTCACCGACCAGGAGCGTCTGGCCGACCTCGGTCTCGACGAGCTGAAGCAGCTGGTCGGTCTCGTCTCGTACGACGACTCGGCCGACCCCTTTCCGGTGACCGGGTGGGACGCCGTGGAGTGGGTGGTCGGCAATGCCACGCAGTCCGCGCACTTCTTCCAGTCGGCGCTGGGCATGGAGCTGGTCGCCTACTCGGGACCGGAGACCGGCAACCGGGATCACCACGCGTACGTACTCAAGAGCGGCGCCGTGCGATTCGTCCTCAAGGGCGGTGTCGCCCCCGACAGTCCGCTGCACGAGCACCACCGCCTCCGTGGAGACGGAGTCGCCGACATCGCTCTCGAGGTACCGGACGTCGACCGCTGCGTCGATCACGCCCGCGCCCAGGGCGCCGTCGTGGTGGAGGAGCCGCACGATGTGACCGACGAGCACGGGACGCTGCGTGTGGCGGCCATCGCCGCCTACGGCACCACCAGGCACAGTCTGGTGGACCGTTCCCGCTACCAGGGCCCCTACCGGCCCGGCTATGTGGCGCGGACGTCGGGCTACACCAAGCGTCCGGACGCGCCGAAGCGTCTGTTCCAGGCCCTGGACCACGTGGTGGGCAACGTGGAGATCGGCCGTATGGACGAGTGGGTCGACTTCTACAACCGTGTCATGGGCTTCACCAACATGGCGGAGTTCATCGGAGACGACATCGCGACGGAGTACTCGGCGCTGATGTCGAAGGTGGTGGCCAACGGCAACCACCGGGTCAAGTTCCCGCTGAACGAGCCGGCCGTCGGCAAGAAGAGGAGCCAGATCGACGAGTACCTGGAGTTCCACCAGGGCCCCGGCGCCCAGCACCTGGCTCTGGCGACCAACGACATCCTGCGCACCGTCGACTGTCTGCGCGCGGAGGGCGTCGAGTTCCTCGCCACCCCGGACTCCTACTACGAGGACCCGCAGCTGCGTGCCCGTATCGGCGAAGTCCGTGTACCCATCGAGGAGTTGCAGAGGCGCGGCATCCTCGTCGACCGCGACGAGGACGGCTACCTCCTGCAGATCTTCACCAAGCCGATCGGTGACCGGCCCACGGTCTTCTTCGAGTTCATCGAGCGCCACGGCTCCCTCGGTTTCGGGAAGGGCAACTTCCGGGCGCTGTTCGAGGCCCTGGAGCGCGAGCAGGAACGGCGCGGGAACTTCTAGCGGCCCGGATCACGAGACGACCCCCTGGCAAGGAGCAGCTGATGTCTCACTACCTCAGCGTCGGGAACGTCCCGCGCAAGCGTCACACCCAGCACCGCAGCCCGGCGGGCACGCTGTACTACGAGGAACTGATAGGCGAGGAGGGCTTCTCCTCGGACTCCTCACTGCTGTACCACGTCGGTATTCCGTCGGCTCTCGTCGACGCACGTCCCTGGGAACTGCCCGACCACTCGACGGTCCCCAACACGCCCCTCCTTCCACGGCATCTGAAGCTCCACGACCTGTTTCCCGGGCGGGGAGGGGACTCCGCGGACGCGGTGACGGGCCGTCGGCTGGTCCTGGGCAACGGTGACGTGCGGATCTCTTACGTGCTTGCCGACCGTCCCTCTCCGCTGTACCGGAACGCCACCGGCGACGAGTGCGTCTTCGTGGAGTCGGGTTCCGGAACGGTGGAAACCGTGTTCGGCGACCTCCGAGTGGGAGCCGGCGACTACGTGATCCTGCCCCGGGCCACCACGCACCGGTGGGTACCCGACGGTCCGCACCCCCTCCGGCTGTACGTGATCGAGGCGAACAGCCACATCACCCCCGCGAGGCGGTTCCTGTCGCGGTACGGACAGTTCCTGGAGCACGCCCCGTACTGCGAACGCGACCTGCGGGTGCCGGCCGCACCGCGTGTGGTGGAGGAGGAGAACGCCGAGGTCTACATCAAGCACCCCGGATCCGGTCCCGGCGGCATCGCGGGCACGGTGCACGTCATGCGGCACCACCCCTTCGACGTCGTCGGGTGGGACGGGTGTCTCTACCCGTACGCGTTCAACATCGCGGACTACGAACCGATCACCGGGCGTATCCACCAGCCGCCGCCGGCCCATCAGGTGTTCGAGGGAGCGGGTTTCGTCGTCTGCAACTTCGTGCCCCGCAAGGTGGATTACCACCCCATGGCGGTCCCGGTGCCGTACTACCACTCCAACGTCGACTCCGACGAGGTGATGTTCTACGTCGGCGGTGACTACGAGGCCCGCAAGGGATCCGGAGTCGGCCCCGGTTCGGTGTCCCTGCACCCGGGAGGTCACGCGCACGGACCTCAGCCGGGCGCCGTCGAGCGCAGCCTCGGAGCCGAGTTCTTCGACGAGCTGGCGGTCATGGTCGACACGTTCCGGCCGCTGGAACTCGGTGAGGCGGGCCAGGCCGCCGACGACGGGGTGTACGCCTGGTCCTGGTCTCGGGAGGAAGTGTCGTCATGACGCCGTTGCCCGTCTCTGCGGCCGGAGCTCCCGTGACGGAGGCTCCACCGGGACACTTCCGCGGACTCTTCGACGACGCGGCGCTGTTCCCGCCCGGCAGCGCCTCCATGCCCTCGGCGGTCGCGCGTCACTTCGAGCATCGGACGGCCTGGTACGGCCCCATGGTGGGGCTCTTCGTCTGCGCGGACCGCCAGTGGCGCGAACTGGCCGATCAACTGGCCGGGCATGGGCATCCGTTGGCGTTGTCCCTGGTGGTCCGGGAGCCGGAGGCGCTGCCCGAGACGCTGGCCGCCGTACGTGCCCACCCGCGAGTCCGTCTGGAGGCCCTGGAGCTCGGTCCGGGATCCGCGGACTCCGACCACTGGCCGGCCTCCCTCGCGGCCGTGCTGCCCGGCTCCGTCACCGTCTACGCCGAAGTCGGCCTCGACAGGGATGTGACCTCGGCCGTGCACGCGGTGGCCGAGGCCGGATGGCACGTCAAGTTCCGTACGGGAGGTACTGAGCCGGGAGCGTTCCCCAGCGAGCAAGCACTGGCCCAGGGCCTGGTGCAGGCAGTTCGGGCGCGAGTTCCGTTCAAGCTCACCGCGGGCCTGCATCACGCGGTTCGCCACACCGACCCTGTCACCGGGTTCGAGCATCACGGCTTTCTCAACGCACTGGCGGCCACCGCTGCGGCCGGCGACGGCGCGGACGAACGCGCCGTCGCCGACATGCTGGCTGAAAGAACGGCGGACAGTGTCCGATCCGTCTGTACGCCGGCCCTCCTCACCCCCGCACGGGCGTCGTTCACCTCCTTCGGCACATGCAGCATCGACGAACCCGTGGCCGACCTCGGCGCGCTGGGACTCATCGGAAAGGAACGACATGCCGGCTCACCCGGCCGCACGACCTGACGGCTCATGGGTGCCCATGCGTCAGGATCACCCTTTCGGACTCCAGACCCTGCCCTACGGCTCGTTCACAGGGCCTGACGGTCTGCCGCACGCCGGTGTCGCGATCGGGGACCACATCCTCGATCTGACAGCGGCCTGGCCCGCGCTGGCGACCTCGGACAGGGACCTCTTCGCCGCGGGATCACTGGATCGGCTCCTCGCGGCCGGTCCGGCGACCTGGAGCCACGTCCGCGCCGCGGTCACCGAGTGGCTCGGCGACGTGGCGCACCAGGAGTCCGTGTCCCGGTTCCTGCTGCCCACCCACGATGTGTCGATGCTGTTGCCGTTCACGGTCGCGGACTACGCCGACTTCTACGCCTCCGAGCACCATGCCGCCAATCTGGGACGGATGTTCCGGCCAGGTTCCGAACCTCTGACGGCCAACTGGAAGCACATGCCGATCGGCTATCACGGACGGGCCGGAACCGTCGTGGTGTCCGGCACTCCGGTGATCCGTCCCCGCGGACAGCGGCGCAGCGGCGCAGCAGACATCACCGTCGGGCCCAGCCTTCGGCTCGACATCGAAGCCGAACTCGGCTTCGTCGTCGGTGTGCCGACAGCCATGGGACAGGCAGTCACCCTCGGCGACTTCGACCGTCACGTCTTCGGAGTGTGCCTGGTCAACGACTGGTCGGCACGCGACATCCAGGCCTGGGAGTACGTCCCGCTCGGGCCGTTCCTCGGCAAGTCCTTCGCCACGTCGGTCTCGCCCTGGGTCGTGCCGCTGTCCGCTCTCGAACAGGCACGCGTCGCTCCACCACCACGTGATCCGAAGCCGGTCCCCTACCTCGACGACAGCAAGGAGGCCCCCTGGGGACTGGACGTACAGCTCGACGTCGCCCTCAACGGGACCACGATCAGCGAGCCGGGCTTCGCCCACATGTACTGGACCGCCGCTCAGCAACTCGCCCACATGACGGTCAACGGCGCCCGCCTGCGCACCGGGGACCTCTTCGCCTCAGGAACCATCAGCGGCCCCACCAGGGAAAGCCGCGGTTCCCTCATCGAGCTGACCTGGAACGGTCTCGAACCCCTCACCGTGCGCGGAAACCGCCGCACCTTCCTCGAGGACGGCGACGAAGTGGTCATCACCGCCACAGCTCCCGGCCCGGCCGGCACACGCGTCGGTCTGGGCGAGGTCAGAGGCACCGTACTGCCCCATCCGGAACACAACCCCGCGTCCGGGACGGCAACCGCCCCTGAAGAGACCCGATAGTGGACAAGGTCGTTTCCGATCCCTCCCAAGCCATCGCCGGGATCGGCCACCGGGCGTCCTTGGCGGTCGGCGGTTTCGGCCTCTGCGGAATCCCCAGTGTGCTGATCCGAGCCCTGCACGAAGCGGGTGTGGGCGGCCTGGAGATCATCTCCAACAACTGCGGCGTGGACGACTGGGGCCTCGGAATCCTGCTCCGCGACCGCCGCATACGCAGGGTCGTCGCTTCGTACGTGGGCGAGAACAAGGAGTTCGCGCGGCAGTACCTGGCGGGTGAACTGGAAGTCGAACTCACCCCGCAGGGCACCCTCGCGGAACGGCTGCGGGCGGGAGGAGCGGGCATCCCCGGCTTCTACACGCTCACCGGCGCGGGAACCCAGGTCGCCGACGGCGGCCTGCCCTGGCGCTATCACCCCGACGGCCGCGTCGCCGTGGCCTCCCCGCCCAAGGAGACCAGGGACTTCCAGGTCGGGGGGATCACCCGCAGCTACCTGCTGGAGGAGGCCATCGTCGCCGATTTCGGCCTCGTCCGGGCCTGGAAGGGCGACCGCCACGGCAACCTCGTCTTCCGTCAGAGCTCCCGGAACTTCAACCCGCTGTGTGCTGCGGCCGGACGCATCACCGTCGCCGAGGTCGAGCATCTCGTGGAGCCCGGGGAACTGGACCCGGACGCGGTCCATGTCCCCGGCGTCTACGTGCACCGCGTCCTGCCGCTCACGCCCGAACAGGCCAGGGACAAACGCATCGAGCAGCGAACCTGCAGGAAGCGCCCCGATGCGCAAGCGCCGTGCGCGGCAGGCAACGCCCCACACGACAGGAGGCCGTGACCGTGCCCTTGACCCGAGAACAGATGGCCGCCCGCGCCGCCCGGGAACTCACTGACGGCGCCTACGTCAACCTGGGCATCGGCCTGCCCACACTCATACCGAACCACATCCCCGACAACACCGAGATCGTGCTGCATTCGGAGAACGGGATCCTGGGCGTCGGCGCGTACCCCTACGAAGGAGACGAGGACCCCGACCTGATCAACGCCGGCAAGGAGACGGTCACCCTGCGCCCGGGCGCCTCCTTCTTCGACTCGGCGACCTCCTTCGGGATGATCCGCGGCGGCAAGATCGACATGGCGATCCTCGGCGCCATGCAGGTCTCGGCCCACGGCGACATCGCCAACTGGATGATCCCCGGCAAGATGGTCAAGGGCATGGGCGGGGCCATGGACCTCGTCCACGGGGCCAAGAAGGTCATCGTGCTCATGGAGCACTCCGCCAGGAACGGCACCGCCAAGATCGTGCGCGAGTGCTCACTGCCGCTGACCGGCCGCCGCGTCGTCCAGCGGATCATCACCGACCTCTGCGTCCTCGACGTCACCGCATCCGGGCTCGCCCTGCGCGAACTCGCCCCCGACGTCACGGTCGACGAGGTCCGGAGCCTGACGGAACCGGACTTCGCCGTCCGCCTCGGCTGACCCCGCGCGAGCTCCCTCACGTGCAGCCCCTTGCCCCTCCCCCATTTCCCTGCCCGCCCTGGAAAGAGAAGCCTTGAAGACCCTGCTTGCCCAATTCGAGAAGACAGCACCGGAGATCGTCTTCGAGTGGAACGACTCCGAGACATCCGCCAAGGGATGGGTCGTGATCAACTCCCTGCGCGGTGGCGCCGCCGGCGGCGGAACCCGCATGCGCCAGGGACTGGACCGTCGCGAGGTCGAATCCCTGGCGAAGACGATGGAGATCAAGTTCACCGTGTCCGGACCGTCGATCGGCGGAGCCAAGTCCGGTATCGACTTCGATCCCCGCGACCCCCGCAAGCACGAGGTGCTGCGCCGCTGGTACAAGGCAGTCACCCCCCTGCTGAAGGAGTACTACGGCACCGGCGGTGACCTGAACGTCGACGAGACGCAGGAGGTCGTGCCGATCACAGAAGGCCACGGCCTGTGGCATCCGCAGGAAGGAGTGGTCAACGGCCACTTCGGCGGCGGCACACGGGAACTCGTCCAACGCGTCGGCCAGCTCCGCCAGGGCGTGTCCAAGGTCGTCGAGGACCCGCGATTCACCCCCGACGCGAAGCGCGGGTACACCGTGGCCGACCTCGTCACAGGCTGGGGCGTGGCAGAGTCGGTGCGGTGCTACTACGCAACCTACGGCGGTGACATCAAGGGCAAGCGTGTCATCGTCCAGGGCTGGGGCAATGTCGGAGCCGCGGCCGCCTACTACGCGACGCAAGCCGGCGCGCGCGTGGTCGGAGTGATCGACCGCGACGGCGGACTGGTCAACCCCGGCGGATACAGCCTCCCCGAGATCCGGGAACTGTTCCTGGCCAGGGACGGCAACACCCTGCGAGCCGACGGCCTCGTACCCTTCGACGACATCAACTCCACCATCTGGGACACGGGCGCGGAGATCTTCCTGCCGTGCGCGGCCTCGCGCCTGGTCGACCGCGACCAGGTCGACCGTCTGACGGCTCATGGCCTGGAAGTCATCGCCAGCGGGGCGAACGTGCCCTTCGCCGATGACGAGATCTTCTACGGACCGGTCTACGAACACGCGGACCACACCGTCGCCGTCGTTCCGGACTTCATCGCGAACTGCGGCATGGCCCGGACCTTCGCCTTCCTGATGCAGGACAACGCCGAGATCACCGACGCGGCGATCTTCGACGACGTGTCATCCACGATCGCCGCCGCGGTGCGTGCGTGCCACACACGTTCCCAGGCCCGCACCCGAGTCGCCCACACGGCCTTCGAGATCGCTCTCGACCAACTCCTGTGAGTCCGGCGTCCGCTCGCCCGTCCCTTCCGACGGCCGGACCTCGCAGCCAGGCATCACACCTCCAGCCACCCGACTGTCCTCTGCACGGTGCCCCTCCGCGCCCCGCCGAACCGAGGACGTCGCGAACACCGCAATTCCTGGATGCGAGGCACTGGGCATGGTCCCTGACTGGTACGGCAAGGGCGAGCGGCTCGCGTGGGTCCCGTGCGAAAGCCGGCGACTACCGTTCGGCACCTGGCCTCTGGCGCGCGCCGCGCCCATACTCCAGGCATGGATCTGGAGGCGCGGCATCTTCGGTGCCTGACGGCGGTGGCCACGGCCGGCAGCCTCAACAAGGCGGCCCACGTCATGGGTCTTTCGCAGCCGGCGCTGAGCGCCCAACTACGCCGCATCGAGGCCGTGATGGGCGGGGCGGTCTTCGAGCGAGGGCCCTTCGGCGCGCGCGCCACGCCCCTGGGCGAGGTCCTGCTGCCCTACGCGGTGGAGGTGCTGCGCGGCCTTGACGAGCTGGCCAGGGTGGTCGAGGGGCATCGCGCGGCGGCCGGCGGGCGTTCGCTGCGTCTGGGGGTACGGACGACGCCGTTGGCCCTGATGATGTACGAGGTGGCGTCCAGCATCTTCCCCGGAGACATCGCCGAACTGACGGTGCTCGACCCCTCCGCCGAGGCGATCGCCGCGCTGGTGCAAGGGGACGTCGACCTGGTGCTTCACACGGACTTCCCCGGCCGGCCGATCGTTCCGCCCGCCGGGGTGCGGATGACCGTGCTGGGAAGGGAGCCCCTCTTCGTCGGACTGCCCGAGGACCACCCGCTCACCGGCCACTCCGAGATCGACCTCGCTGATCTGGCCGGGACCACCTGGCTGATGGCGGTCAACGGCGACGACGAGTTCGACCGGCACCTGATCGAACAATGCCGCCTGGCCGGCCATCCGACCATGGCGGTCCGAACCGTCGAACCCCTGCTGCTGGCACAGCTGATGCGCCGCGGGGGCCCCGTGGTCCTGGCAGTGAACGCGCTGAGCAGCGGACCGCCGATACCGGGGGTGGTCCGGGAGTTGCGGGGCAGCCCGGTCCGTACCCGGCACATTCTGCTGTGGCGTCACGACGGCGGCCCGGCCGACAGGGAGTTCGCCGGACGGATGCGTACGGGACTGCTGGACGCCTATCGCGCGGCTCTGCCGCACAGCGGGCGGATACCGGGGTGGTGGGAGCGCAACCCGGGGTGGCTGGGTTCGGCCACGACCGGCGCCTGAGCCCCAACCGGTCCCCGAGCCACGGCGATTGCCGTCCTTACCCGCGTGGCCGGTGCACGGCTGCCGGGCCCTCAGGCGTGGTGCGCCAGTACGGATGGCCGGCCAGCCAGGTGCGGTAGACGGGCGCCGCCTCGATGATGTCCCGCTGGGCGCGGACCAGATGCTCCCAGAGGCTCCGTACGCACTCCTCGGGCAGCGGCCCGCCCGACCGCCAGTGGAGCACCGTGACGATGGTGAGGGGTTCGCCGCGCAGCGGCAGCAGCACCAGATCGCGGCCCGTCCGGCTGCCCGGCATCATCGGCATCACCGCACGGCCCTCCGCTACGAGGGTCAGAGCCGTCGCGTAGTCGGCGCCAATCACCGTCACCGGGTGCCCGGCCCGCCGGTACGCCTGGGTCAGCTGGGCGCCCAGGTCGTCGTCGGATCCGGGCGGCAGGCACCACCGCTCCCGGGCCAGTTGGGCGAGGTCGGCCTCGGGGCGTGCGGCGAGCGGGTGCAAGGCGGAGACTCCCGCGAACAGCGGCTCCACAGCGACGACCGCTCCGCACAGTGCCCCTTCTGTGCCGCCCACTGCCCCCGCCGTCTCCCCGGGCATGGGGAAGTGGGTGACCAGGGCGGCCTCGGTGCGCCCGGCGGCCAGCGCCGCGAGGTGGCCGGCGGTACCGGCGGCGGTGATGATCTGCACATCGCTGCCGGCCACCAGGGGCACCGCCGCCGACAGATGGGCCACCAGCAGCCCCGGCGCGCAGCCGACCCGCAGAGTTGCCGGCGGGTCCTCCTTCCGGTGCCGGGCCACCGCGGCGGCCATCTGATCCATGGCGTCCAGCACGGCACGCGCGTGCCCGACGACCGCCTCGCCCAACGGAGTGGGCACCGCGCCTCGCGAGCCACGCCGGAACAGCGGCCCTCCCGCGGCACGTTCGGCCTGGGCCAAGGCCTGGGACACCGACGGCTGGGCCATGCCGAGCCGTTGCGCCGCGGCCGTCAGACTGCCCGCGTCGGCGATCGCCGTGACCACCCGCAGCTGCCGTAACTCCAGGGCCATAGGCGGACCTTAGAGCAGGATGGGATTACCGGGGAAGCCGCCGGATTTCCATAGTGGGTTCATCCGATGGCCCCCGGTGGCGAACACCGGGAGCCGCCCTCCCCCTGTCCCCCATCCCGGAGGATCCCTGTGTCTCCCCGCACTCTCCTACGCGGTCTGCTCACGAGCCTGCTGCTCGGCGGCGCCGCGCTGACGGCCCCCGCCGCCACCGCGCACGCCGTCCCCGCCCCCGAGACGGCAGCCGCGCCCGCCTCCGCCGGCGTCCAGCCGATCGTCGGCGGCGGCCAGGCGAGCGAAACCTACTCGTTCATGGCCTCCCTCCAACAGCAGGGCCGCCACGGCTGCGGCGGCTCCCTGATCGCCGCGCAGTGGGTCGTCACCGCCGCCCACTGCGTCACCGGCCAGCAGGGCGGGCAGATCCCGGCCCAGCAGATCCAGCTGCGCATCGGCTCGGCCGACTACACCCAGGGCACTTCCGCCGCCGTCCAGCGGGTCATCCGCCACCCCCGCTACACCGGCAACGTCTCCGGTGGCAACGACATCGCCCTGCTGCAACTGCGCACCCAGGTGCAGAACCAGCCGGTCTCCATCGCCTCCAGCTCGCCGTCCGAAGGCACCTCCACGCGACTGCTCGGCTGGGGGCAGACCTGTCCCCAGCAGGGCTGCTCGCAGCAGCCGCCCCGCTATCTGAAGGAGCTGGACACCCGGATCAACCCTGACCGGATGTGCGCGGCGGGCTTCAACGGCGCCAATGAGCTGTGCGTGTACGGCACTCCGCAGGCCACCGCCTGCTACGGCGACTCCGGCGGCCCCGCTCTCGTCGGGAGCTCCGGCCGCTGGCAGCTGGTCGGCGCCACCAGCCGCGCCGGACAGAACGGCAGTACCTGCGGCACCGGCAACGCCACCATCTACACCGATGTGACCGCCCACCGCCAGTGGATCAGCCAGAACACCGGCGGGGCCCTGCTCGGCTCCTGATCCGACATCACCGTCCCGCGTCGGCGACTCCCGGGTGGCGGCCCCCTCGGCCGGGAGCCGTCGGCGCGGGGCCTTACCGCAGACGCCGGCCGCTGCGCGAACTGAAGTTGGAAACGCTCAGTGACGCCGCCCGTGGGCTGGCTCGATGGCGAGGAGCGGCCCCGACTGCACGGTGATCGCCGTCTGGGCATCGGTGGGCAGTGGTTCAACGGTGATGCGAGTGATCGGCACAGATCACTCCTTCTCACCGTCAGAGAGTGCCGGTCCGTGCCTCGTCCAAGGTGTCCTCGCTGCTCTCCTGCTGCCGAGCCGGTTCACACGATGATGTCGGAGCAGCGTGATGCACGGCCGAGGGCACTTCAAGCACCCAGACCACGGGCTCGGGGCGCGCGCCCCGAGCCGGCTGGAGCGCTGGGGGCCCGCCTGCGAGCACGGTGACGGCTCATCGCGGCTGCTGCCCTCTGACGAGCACAGTGGGCAGTGCTGCGCCGAGGATCAGATCACGCGGCAGCCCCAGTTCGAAGCGCTGCTCCAGCACGGCGAGAGAGGCACGGTGCGCTGTGTCCCTCTCCCTTTCCTCCGGGATTCCGGCCTCGATGATGTCAGCGCGGACGAGGTCGGCGCCGGGGCCGGTGATCTCCTGCGACCAGGTGTGCATGAACATATCGAAACCGCACACGTACTGGTCGTCGTGGAAGTAGGCGAACGCAGGTGGCGGGACCTTCGGGTTCTGCTTCTCGTAGTAGAGCTCGAAGACGTGGACCCCGTCTCGGGATGTCCCGTCGTGGTACGCGGGCCCGAGAACGGAGGGCCAGTGGCCGTAGGCCACGGCGAAGCCCAGGCCGGCGTGGTCGCCGTAGCGGACGGCGATGCTGTCGGTTTCGCCGCGCTCGGCGTCGAGCCTGTCGATGAGCTCTTCAGCCTGCGCCCCGGTGGTGGCCTGGACCGGTACGGGGCCGCCGGTGGCCGCGAGACGGGCGGCGAGCTGTTCGCCGGTCAGGCCCCGGGCCAGCTTGACGTAGTAGCCGAGCCAGGAGATGTCCTCATCGGCTATCCATGTGATCCCGCCGGAACTCACTGCGTGTCTCCGTTCTCCGGTGTGGCGCGGCCCGGGGTCGGCCCTGCGACCGGCCCCGGGCCGCACGTGCGGTGTGCGTCAGTATCGCGCTACCGGATGTCGCACTTGATCGTCGGCGTCGAGGCTGCTCGCCTCGAGCTGAGCGCGAAAGCGCCTCTGGGAGCTCACGAAGATCTTCCTCCGTTTCGCCAGAACCCGGTTCCGGGACCGGCGAGGGCTCACCGCCCGATTTCTGGGCCGCCATGACTACGGCCGGCGAACTGCTGGCGAGCCAGGCCAGCCTGGACCATGCAGACGCTAGGGCAGGGCTGGAACGTTGTCGCACGCAGGCTGCAGCCATCGCTGCGCAGCAGCATCGTCATCGACGGGCAACTGCGTACCGGCAACATCGTCGCAGCAGACCGGTCCTGGTTCTTCACCCTGTCGGCGATCCCGTGGGAGTTGTGGCCTGTTGTGCTGTCGATGCCCGGGGGTCGTGAATGCCGTCGGTGGCTGGGCTGTTGGAACAGCGCGAGCTGGGTGCTCGCCGTCGTGTTGGCAAGGGACGGCCTCGCGCAGTGAGGAGGACCCGCTTGCGGAGCAGGTCGACGTTGGCACGGCCGAACATCTGCCGCCTCAGCATCTTGATCTTGTCGTTCTGGCCCTCGACGGCCCGGAGCTGTAGCGCGGGCCGGGGCCGACGACGACGGCATCGAGGTTCGCCGAGTTGATGATCGACCGCCAGGGCAAACACCTCGGCCAATGCACCGCCCGCGTCCAGTCCCTGGATGTTCACGAGAGCAGCGTCGTCGGCAACGAACGGCTGTCGCTGCGTCAGGTCCGACAGGCGGCGGGGCCGCTCGACCCCCTCTCGTGGGGCAATGGGCGGTTGGCGCCCGTTCCCGTGACGGGCTCTGTGCGGCTTCTGCTGCTGTCCTCGACATGGCGAAAGGAAGATGATCAAGCGTAAGTGTGCGGAGACGCCGGCTTCCAACTCTTGGGACGGCTGCGTTCTCTGTACGTTCCTCCAGCCGGTCCCTGCGCTGTTCAGGGCGGTGGGCTGGGTGGAGCCCTGGGCTCCGGCGAGGCAGGCTTGGTGCATGAGGTCGCTCCTGCGCTCACCCCCGGTGTCTGGATCAGGCCGTCGAGATCGGGGCCTTCTGACACTGATGCGGTGTGTGCCCTTTCTGATCGCGCTGGCCGTGCTGGTCCTCGAACTCACACCCGCGCACTTCATCTACACCGGTCCGTTCCTCACCGCTGTGCCTGCGCTGGCGGCCGTGACGCTCGGCCCCGGGGGCACCACTGGGGCGGCGGCACTGGCACTGGTGATCAGCGGGGTCACCGCGACCTACAACGGGGCGTGGGGCACCCTGCAGGTGTACAGCAACTTCCTGGCTTTGATCCTGGTCTCCGTGGCCGGGTTCATCACCAGCCGCGCCATGCAGGAGCGCAGGCAGAGGGAACTCGACCAGGTCCGCCGGATCGCTGTGGCGGCACAGGACGTCGTGCTGCGGCCCGTACCCGAGCACCTGGGCCCCTTGCGGGCTGCCAGCCTGTCCCTCGCGGCCGGAACGGGGGCACAGGTGGGCGGTGACCTGTACGAAGCCGTGCAGACACGGTTCGGCATCCGGATGATCGTGGGGGACGTCCGGGGAAAGGGGCTGTCCGCGGTGCGGGCCGTCGCAGTGACACTGGGGGCGTTCCGGGAGGCCGTGCATTACGAGGAGGACTTGGTGGAGGTGATGAACCGCTGCTCGGCCGCGCTGCGGCGGGAAGTCGCGGTGCCGGGTGCGTACGGCCAGGACGTTCTGCTGGAAGGGTTCGTCACGGCGCTTGTCGCTCAGGTGCCGGACGATCCCGTGGTGCAGCTGGTCAACCGTGGACATCCTCCACCGCTACTGCTGCACGAGGGCAGGGCCGCACCGCTGACACCGAGCCTGCCGACGCCGCCTCTCGGACTCGAAGACCTCGTCACCGGCCTGCCCGAGAAGCCGGAGAGTTACTCCTTCGTCGCCGGTGACCGTCTGTTGTTGTACACCGATGGCGTGATCGAGGCGCGCGACCGCACGGGCGAGTTCTTCGCGCTGCCGGAGGCCGCCGAGGACATCGATGGCGGCGCCGCGGCCGAGGAGTTCCTGGAGAAGATCCACCAGGCGTTGATCAGCCACACTGGCGGGGAGCTGGCCGACGACGTGGCGATGATCTTGGCTGACCGGTTCGGCAGGGCGGAGCCCGCGCGATGACCGCTTCGGTCCGCCCTGTGGCCAGGCCTGCTGTCGCCGGCCAGGCGGCCGAGTGCGTGTACAGCTCGATGTCCCGGCCGTCGACGACGTCCGCGGCGGCACCGGAAGCCTCGAGCTGCCACAACGCCTCCGGGGACGTGCACGGTGAACGCCGGGTCCTTTCGGGAGCGCGGCAGGCATCGGCGGAACTGCGAGCGCCGTACCATAGCTGTGCCTCCCCGCCCCACCTGTGCATCACGACGTCGCCAGTCCCTGATGCGTTCGCCGGAGCACGTGCACCGGCGTGGACTGAGGCCCAGCGGATGGATAGGTACGTACCTGGCCCTGCCGGACACGCATGCCACCGCCACGACACCCGGCCCAGGGGCGCCACCGCCCAGGGCGTACAGCGATGAGCAGCTCGCATCAGATGCCGGCTCACGCCTCGTTTCCCTGGGTGATTCGGCGGTGTCTTGCTGCGCGCCCGACGGCGCCCCTGGTGCCGTCCAGACCGCTGGACGGGGCGACGTCACGCAGGGACGCCGAGCGGCGGGTGCTCAAGCACGCGGGGCTTGTACTCGACCAGCTGGATGCGGCCGTCGAAGGTGCGGTGCTCGATCATCTCGAGGGCAACGTCCGGATAGCCGTCGTAGATGCGTTCTTGGCCCGTGGCCCCGGTGATCACCGGGAACATCACGACCCGGAAGCGGTCGACGAGTCCGGCTCGAAGCAGGGACCGGCACAGGCTGAGGCTGCCGATCGTGCTGAGGAGCCCCGAGCCACTGGACTTCATGGCGCGGACCGCCTCGACGGCGTCGTCGCGGACGAGCGTGGAGTTGGCCCACGTCAATGGCTCCTCGAGCGAGGAGGAGAACACCACCTTGGACGCTTGCGTGAGCTCGTCGACAGACGCCTCTTCTTCGGGCCTGAACTCGTCCTGGCCGTTCGGAACCTCGCCTGCGGCGAAGCCCGACATCAGCCGGTAGGTGTTCGCTCCCATCAGGTACGTGGCCTCGGGCTGCTCGCCGAGCCATGCGAGGTACTCAGGGCCCTCGAGGCCCCAGAACCCGGGCCATCCCTCTCCCGATGCGTGGCCGTCGAGGGAGGTGATGAAGTCGACGAGAAGCTCCGACATGGCGGGTGTCCTTTCCTGGGGTGTCACGAGCTTGGACCGGCCGAGAGCCATAAACTCATCGGCCGCGCCGTGGAGCGACGAGAAAACCCATCACGCTGCAGCCGATCAGGTCGGCGGAGCGGCACTGCTTCGGAGGGCCCGGAGCCCTACATGACTGCCCTGCGCATGCAGTCGGGGAGCGATCTCCACGCGATGGGGAACGGCGGCGGGGTCGGAGGAGGCGGGCAGGACAGGTGTCGGCGCTGAGGCACGGACTTTGCGCGGCACGGCGGACGCCTCTTCGAGGTGGCGCCGTACGTCGTCGGGCATCACTTCGAGCCGCCGTTGGATGCTGGTGACGGTCTCGCCTGGGCCTTCCTGGCCGAATGCGGGAGCAGGCCGGATACCGCCAGGGCGCTGAAAACCTGTACCGCCACGCCGCCACCGGCCACACTGACGTCTTTTTGCACTGGATGCGGGGCGCAGCCTGGGGTGCGTGGCCTGCGGTCGGGTGTCACCCGGCAGATGGGCGTGAGTCGGCGAGGCCGGGGCAGTGGTCAGCGGTAGGCGGCGAGGAAGACGCGGGCGCCGGCGGCGGCGTAGCGGTCGAGGTCGGCCTCGGTGTGCTGGGTGCTGCCGGTGAACATGGCCTTGTTCACCGGGATCCACAGCAGCAGGCCGGAGAAGTGGTTCGCGGCCAGGAGTGTGTCGTCGATGCGGAGGAGCCCCTGGTCGGCCAGGCGCTGGAAGGTCGCTGCCAGCGTGGCGAGCCCTCGCTGGAAGCCTCGCTCGTACCACTCGGTTCCCAGGTCCGGAAAGACGTCGGCGTTGGCGATGATCAGGCGCCGCAGCTGGATCACTCGGGGGGCGGTGAGGGCGGTCAGGAACTGGCGGGCGAGCCGGGTCAGGTTCTCTTCCAGGTGGGCTTCGTCGGTGGGGAGGTCGGCCAGCAGGTCGATCGTGGTGTCGAGCCGGTCGGTGGTGGCCAGGACGATGTCGGCGAAGAGCTTCTCCTTGTCGGAGAAGTGCTTGTAGACGGTCTGCTTGGACACCGCGGCCAGCTTCGCGATGTCGTCCATGCTCGTTCCCGCGTATCCCTTGTCCAGGAAAACGCTGGTCGCGGCCTCCAGGATCGCCTCGTGCTTGCGCGCCGAACGGCTGTCCATCATCGACCCCTTCTCCATGTGTCTGCCCCCTCTGGCGTAAGAGTACTGGACTGACCAGTACTCGCGTGGGTACTGTACCGTCCAGTTCCGAAAGTGCGGGGCCCCCAGCCCTGCGCACCCCGCAGACATATGGAGTCCCTCATGGACAGGGTGTTCTCTGCCGACGGCACGGCCATCGCCTACGAGCAGCAGGGCTCAGGCCCCGCGGTGGTACTCGTCGGCGGCGCTTTCATGACGCGCGGCGACTCCGCCGCACTCGCCGGCCTGCTGGCCGAGCACTGCACGGTCATCACGTACGACCGACGGGGCCGCGGCGACAGCGGGGACAGCCAGGCGTACGACGTACAGCGGGAGGTCGAGGACCTGGACGCCCTGATCGAGCGCGCGGGCGGCGAGGCGATGGTCTTCGGCATGTCCTCCGGCGCCGTACTGGCGCTGGAGGCCGTAGCCCAGGGCAGCGCCGTCTCCAGGCTTGCCATGTACGAGCCGCCCTTCATCACCGACTCCAGCCGCCCACCGCTGCCCGCCGACTACGTCGCCCACCTGACGGACCTCGTGAAGCAGGGGGCGTACGGCGACGCCGTGGCCTACTTCATGACCGCGGCCGTGGGCATGCCCGCCGAGGTCGTCGCCGGGATGCGGCAGTCCCCCTTCTGGACCGGTATGGAAGCCACCGCCCGCACCCTGCCTTATGACGGCCAGGTCATGGGTGACACCATGTCCGGCCGGCCGCTGCCCGCCGACCGCTGGCGGTCCGTGACCGTACCCGTCCTCGTCGGCAGCGGGGACGCGGGCGCCCCGCACATGCTCACCGGCGCGCGGGAACTCGCCGCACTGGCCGACAACTTCACCCTGCACGTCTTCCCCGGCCAGGAACACAACATCGACCCAGAGCTCCTCGCCCTCGTCCTGACCGGCTTCTTCACCACTGGCGAAGAGGCATGAGCAAAGTCTTCGCCAGCCTGGGCAGATCCCTGGACGGCTTCGTCGCCGACCCCAGTTCCCGTCCCGACAGTCCGCTCGGTGACGGCAGAGGACCGCGAGGAGCGGCTGGAAGCCCTTGCAGGCCTGCCCGCCGCTGCCGATCCTGACGCGGGGGACGAAGGAGCCGGTGCCGGTGCCGGGCCGGCGGTACAGGTTGCCTGCCGTGTCCCGGGCCAGCAGGTCGCTCCCGCCGTCGCCGGTGATGTCGCCGACGCCGACGACCGCGTTGCAGGAGGCGCACCACTGGGAAAAGATCTTCACGCGGGACTTCAGGGAGCGTGGATCTGCAGTCGTAGCGCCACAGGTTTCCGGCCGTGTCACAGGCCAGGACGTCACCGATGCCGTCGCCGGTGAGGTCTCCGGGCGAGGTGAGGACGTCGTGCGCGTTCCAGCCCGTGCCGAGCCTGGTGCAGGGCCAGTGCTCGCCCGGTGCCTTGGCGCAGGTGTGGCGTCGGCCGGGCGCTGCTGGAGGACCGAGGCCTTCACCGGGGTCGCCAGCAGGCGCAGTGGCTGCTGTGTGGCACCGGAGGGGCGCCAGGTGAACCTGTTCCTGGTCGTCGACCCAGGCGGCGTTGGGTCCGGCTTCGTCGGCCGTCCAGCGCATGTCGCGCTGTGAGGCGCCTGCGTCGGGCAGGGTTGCGATGACGCGGCTGTCAGTCTGGCCGTCGGTGACGGTGGTCAGGGTCAGCTATCCGGTGGGTCTGACGTGTGTGACGACGAAGCCGTCGCCGAGCTCATTGTCACCGGCTGGCACGGGAAGGAGGTGTTCGCCGTGGGGTCGCACACGCCGGCTCTGCCGTCGCGGGTCAGCAGGCGGCAGTCCCCTTCCCTTGCCGGGCAGTTGGGCAAGGGCTTGTTCGAAGCGTCGCAGGCAGCGCGCCTGACTCGGGCCTGCCGGTGACGGCAACCGTATGGGCGTAGTGGCTCCTGCCGCCATTGCACTCGCAGAGTTGAACACGTTCAACTTGTCTGACAAGGTATCTCTACGGCCCACTCATAACCGTTGGCCGATGCCGGTTGAGGGTGGGGGTCCTGGTGGCGGGCGGAAGTGGGTTGCGTGCGTGGGGGGCGACCCTCGGCGGCTTGATGGTGGTGCTGGCTGTTCTGACGGCGTGCGCTGGTCCCTACCAGTACTACGAGGGGACGGGGATCCACGACGCCACGGCGGCCGAAGTCGCTGGACGCTGGGAAAACGTCGAGGGGACTCGCGTGGCGCTTCGCAAAAACGGAACGGCTCTCCTCGAAAAGCTCGACGGGCAGGACTTCGACTTCGAGGACGGCTGGCGCCTCTCCGGTACGGGAACCTGGCAACTGGCCGACGACGACGGCGGACAGGTCGTCCGACTTACGCTGACAGCCCGGACCGGAGTGGAGAGCCGTTTCCCCGCGACGGCCGCCGACCCCTCAGCTCCTGAACCCCCATCGACATACGTGTGGTCCTTCTACGTGGACCGCGACCAGCACGACAAGTTGAGGCTGTTCTTCTTCTACGGTGATCCCGACGTCGGGAACACGTACGTGATGACGCGCGAGGCAGGGTCATAGCCCCTCGTTCGACCGCCACGGCGAGCACAGTCGCCTCGTAGCGGACCGCGAGATTGACCTAGGGCCTGTCTGAAGTCGGGATCAACGGGTGATACGCCACCTGGCACGATGCCCTCATGAATGCCGATGAATCGTGGGAATCCGTGCCAACTGTCAACGTGCGGCTGTGGCGCGCCGATGCCATCGTGCTGTTCGACTGGCTGATGAGCACCGACCTGAACGCCGTACCGATCACGCACCCGGCTCAGAAACAGGCGCTCGCAGACCTGTTGTCACGGTTCGAGTGGGCATGCGATGTAGACATCACGGATTCCACCGCGACAGAGATCGTCGCAGCCCAGGAAGAGGTGGCCAAGGACATGGGCTGGTAGACGTCCGGGATGGCGCGGAGAGAACTCATGGACGCTGAATGGGTGTTGAGCGGTCCGTTCCTGCCGATAGGCAGGTCCGTTCCGTGTCCGGAGCGTCTGCGGCCGGGACGACTGCTCCGAAGGCCCTGCCCGACGCGATCTCCTTCCGGGCGTCAGACCGCCTTCGCGCCGGGCGGCTTGAGGGCGGCGCGGCATCGGGAAGGCGGGCCGGCGGCTGTGTGGCGGAGCCAGCGGGCGTCGGTCTCGCGGCCGTTGGGCAGGGTGTGCCGGGGCGGACCTTCGGCCGGGACGAAGCCGGCGGCGGCCAGGGAGCGGCCGGAGGCGACGTTCGCGGGTTCGTGGCCCGCCCGGACCGTCCGTAGTCCCAGATGGTCGTGCGCGAGGAGGGCGACTGCCTGGAACAGTTCCGCGCCGAGACCCCTGCCGCGGGCGTGGGGCGCCAGCATTCCGCCGACCTCACCCGTGTTGTCGGCGGGATCGGTTGCGCCGTTCTCAGCGGGCCCGCCCGTACCGGCGCCACCGCTGTCACTTGGGTCGATCCGAAGCTGCGCGGCTCCCGCGTATCTGCCGTCCTGCAGACTCACAGCGACGAGCAGCACATCCTCGTCGGCGAGCTCGACCGGGTGGGAGAGGAGGTGCTGGGCCAGGACGGACGACCGGTGGGCGTCCGTGTCGCCGGGGCGCAGGCCGAGCACCTCCTCGCGCACCGACGCCTCCAGCAGGTGTTTGTCCTGCGAACCCAGCCAGTACGCCGCCTCGGGATCCGCGCCGCAGGCCAGGTAGGCGGCGATGTCCAACCCGCTCTCCGGGCTGTAGAGCAGCAGGCGCTCCGTGTACAGAGTGTGGCGGAGCTGCCAGCACGGCCCTGGCAGCGGAAGCCTGGGCAGCGCCCGCCGACGGCGCAGCCGAGACCAGACCATCGATTCCCCCTGCCGGACGCCCGACCCGATCGACGCCGTCGCCTGCCCGAAGGGATGGCCCGCTCGCCCGCGCGGTCGGCACACGGCACACGGCACACGGCACACGGCACACGGCACACGGCACACGGCGCTACGCAACGGTCCGGCCGCGCTCGGTGCGCTGGAGTTTAGGTACCGGGGGTGTCCGCCCGGTGTACTGAGCCTTTCCATCAGAACGCTCCGCGCGCAGCGGCTTCGGGCTCCGGGCATGTGACGGGCTGAGCCGTCTACTTCCGTCAGCCGGACGACTCGTTCAGGATGCTCCGTGCCCTGCGCTCCACGAGCACCGGAATGAACTCGCGCACGGGCCGGTCGGTGAAGTGCGTGCCTGGACGCCTGCTTCTACTGCCTCGGCGTCTCCGCCGTCGGCCGCAGCGAGGCCGGCTACACCCGCGTCACCCATGACTACGCGCTGGCTGCCGCGCGCGCCCTGATCGCAGGCAGCCCGCACCTCACCTTCGTGTACGTCTCCGGTGAAGGCACCGACCCCACCGGCAGGAGCCGTCAGGTGTGGGCCCGCGTCAAGGGCCGTACCGAGAACGACCTCCGGGCCCTGCCCATGACCGCGTACATGTTCCGTCCCGGCTTCATCCAGCCGGTCGACGGCGCCGTCTCCCGCACCCCGCTCTACCGACGGCTCTACCGCGCCACCGCCGCCCTCCACCCGCTGCTCAAGAGCCTCTTCCCCCGGCACATCACCACCACGGACGCCGTCGGCCGCGCCATGCTCGCCGCGGCCCGGCCGGACAGCGACGCTCCAGCCGTCCTGCGCAACCCTGACATCAACCGCCTCACCACCCCAGCAGATCAGGCAGACGGCGGTGTCACCGGGCCGGCCTCTCATTGATCAGCAAGCCTTCGCGCAACCATCGGACGAACGCGAAAGCCCAGGTCACGAGGAGGATCAGCAGCAAGGTGAGAGCCAGCAGCCAGGGGGCGGGACGGGACCATCCGGCGAGAAGGGCGACAACGGCAGCGACGACCAGCACGGCCTGCACCGACTGGTAGGCGGAGGGGTGGCGGTCGTAGTCCGCCAGGGTGGGCAGGAGCACCACCGTGGTGAGCAGCATCGCGGCCACGGATCCTCCCATCAGCCAGCTCAGGGAGGCCGGTGTCCGGTGGTCGGTGGCGTGCTCCACGAGCCCGACCATGCCGGCGCCGGCGGCCGCCACGGCCATGGTCAACGGGAGGTGGGTGAAGATCCAGATCGCCAGGGAATGGCCGCTCTCGCGCGGCATACGGCGCGACACCAGATCGGCGTAGTTCCACCAGAACCCGAAGCCGACCGCGAGCCCGAGCAGACCCGTGGTCGTCACGAGAGGGCTGCGTTCGGTATCGGTCAGGCCGTCCACGACACCGATGACCACCTCGCCGAGCACGATGATGATGAACAGTCCGAAGCGCTCGACCATGGGGGCCGGTCACGACGGCGTAGCTCGGCGTCCTGCGCCAGGAGATGAGAACAACGCACTCCACGCCGCACCACGCGACGACGAACGCCGCCCAGACCACGAGCCGGGCGTCGGCCGACAGCGGCACCGATGCCGCGATCAGCACGATGCCCACGACCATGACGACCAGATACCGCCGGGGCGTCCTGCGCAGCTCCGGCGGGTCCAGCCGGTACACGGAGTACCACTGGTAGCTCAGCAGGGCCAGCAGCAGTGCGTAGAGCACAGCCAAGGTGCGGCCGTCGTCGCCGTCGGCGTGGCCGACGTAGACCGCCATGAGGGACAGCAGCAGCATCTGCACGAAGATCAGCGAGCGGGTGTGGCCGTCTTCGCGGCCGTGCAGCTCGTAGAAGAGGGTGCCGTTCAGCCAGGCGATCCAGATCAGCCCGAAGACCACGGCGAATGTGGCCGTGCCCCGCCAGGAAAACTCCTCCGCGAGGGTGTGGGCCGCCTGGCCGACCAGGACGACGTAGACAAGGTCGTAGAAGAGCTCCAGGAAGCTGACGCTGCGATCGGTGTCCACCTCGCCGTGGCGTCGCGGTGGGCGGAAGAGCCACCGGCGAAGACCGGTGCCCACGGGGACGGCCTTGGCGGCGTCGGATCGGGGCTCGGCGGCGTGGTCGGACATCTGGGACTCCTGCGGGACGTCGCGAACGTGTGGCGAAGTGATGGTGACGGCTCGGCTGCCGCGACTGCCGAGGGCACGCCGCGGCGTGCCGGGTTACTGCCGGCGATCGGCCGGGCGGGGCGGCGAGATCCGTCTCCAGCGACGGGGAGGGACGCACGCATGACGTCGCCCGGGTGCGCTTCGACCTCGGCGACTCCGATATGCCGTGCGCGCCCCAGGCCGGCGGGTCCGGACTCACCGGAGCCCTCGGGAACGCGGTCCACGACGCCTGCAGCAACCTGGTCCGCGCATTCCTCGAAGTGGTGCACGACGCCGAGAAATCACCGCTGCGCGGGGCCTCGGCCGACAGCGTGATCGTCACCGACGGCCGTATCCACCTCACCGACGACCCCGAACAGGGCGAGCCCTGCGCCGCCATCCTGGCCCGCCACGGCCTCACAGAACTCACCGCCGACGGCCAAAGCATCCCGCCTCGACCCGCCGACCTGGGGGTGGCGATCGCGGGGGCCTTCGGCGTGAAGTTCGTCGAAGTGCGCATCTCTGATGCTCTGAAACCCGGCGAACGGCGCCTCGGCGGGCGCGCCGGTCGTACACCTGGTCCACCGAGGTGGAGGGATCCCCCTTCGGGCCCCTTCACCTCAGTGGATCTTGTCAGCTTGGCCGGTTCACCGCATAGGGGCCGAGGGGTCGCGGTCGAGAGCCCTGCTGCGGCCCTCCTCCGCTCAGGTCAGGTCAGGTCAGGTCAGGTCAGGTCAGGTCAGGTCAGGTACAGCGGAGCCGTTTTGGTCCCCGAGAGTCCACCCATCATCCAGACAGGCCTGATACCCATCGGCCGGTTTCCGTAGGCGGATTCGAGATCTCCGTAGTCCACCCAGCCCTTGACGTCTTTGCGGCGGTCCGGACAGCGGTTCCGACTCCCGGTCACGCCTCCCCTTGCCGTCGCCGTCGTCGGCCAGGAGCCGTGCGAGCGCATCGACGAAGTACCCGAGACGGAGCGAGGCTGCCCGCCCCGGCGGGGGTCGCAACGGCGTCAAGTGGGCGAAACTGTCTGCGGATTCCCCGCCGTACCGGCGTGTGTACGCCTTGCCCGCCGCTGGCAGGTCACACGGCTGCTCACGGAGTTCCCGGACGGATGTGCGACCGGGTGCGCGCAACGGAGGACCGCGCGGTGGACCCTACGGCCGCGATCACGGACCCGCAGTCGGTGCGGCCCTCGTCGAACGTCCCGCGCCCGACGTCCGGATGGGACGGAGGCAAGAAGGCCGTCGGCTGCAAGGGGCATGTGTTGGTGGACCGGGACAGGTATCGCTCCTTCCGACCTCGGCCTGGTCCCCAGGCTTGGTGTCCCCGTTCGGCGGGCGCATAGCCGACGGGACACGGGCGGGTGCGGCGACCGGTCGGTGCGGGCCCACCAGGGCATGACGGCAGGTCATCGGTCGCTTGTCGGAGCCGCGTTGTCAGTGGTGGGAGATACGTTCGAGGTATTGGAACCGCTGTTGCACGACAGGAGTGGACAATGACCGAGAGCAGTGTGCTGCCCGCGCTCAGGGTGGTGCTGACGGACGTCAACGAGCGTGTGGTGGAGGCGTGGCGCGCCGCGTTCGCCGACACCCCGGGCATCGAGATCCGCAAGGGCTCGATCCTCGACGAGGACGTCGACGCCTGGGTCACGCCCACCAACTCCCGGGGTCGGATGGACGGCGGGGTAGACGCCGTCATCAAGCGGTACCTGGGGTCCGGCATCCAGGTACGCGTCCAGCGGGCGATCCGCGACCGGTTCGCGGGACCCATGCCGGTGGGCAGCGCGGTCTGCGTCCCGTCCGGCGCAAGCGTCCCCCGGTACCTGATATCGACGCCGACGATGGTGCGGTCCTCGCAGAACGTGAGCGCCACCCTGAACGTGGCGCTGGCCTGCGCTGCCGCGTTCCAGGCCATCCACCGGCAGAACCGGAAGAAGCCGGGCAGCATCCGGTCGGTGGCGCTGGTCGGGTTGGGGGCGCAGACCGGCCAGGTGCCGGCCCGGGTGTGCGCCAATCTGATGTGGACCGGCTACACGCTCTTCCACGACCACTGCTTCGAGGACGACGACGAACTGCGTTCCACGATCGTCTCCCAGCTCCACGGGATCGAGAACGCGCCCGTCGACCAGCGGGTGCGCATCGTGCCGCCGACGGCCGTCACGCCCGTCGCCCCTACGCCGACGCCTGCTGCTCCCGCTCCTACCTCTTCTTCCGCCACGACGAACGGAAACACCTCCGCCATGGCCGGACCGTCGACCGGCGTCCCGGCGCCGGGCCAGCCGCCGCAGCCCCAGCCCGACGCGAACGACCCCCTCGCCCTGAGCGAGCTCTTCGACGGCGGCGGCGAGGCTTGGCTCCCGCTGCTGAAGCCGGTCATCGAGGCGCAGGCGGACGCCGAGCGGTTCATCGGGAAGGGGCGCAGCCACGAGGTGGTTCCGGTCCGCGAGCTGACGTTCCAGGCGCTGAAGCCGAACCCGCCGCACAAGTGGAAGGTCGTGGTCTTCGGCCAGAACCCGTATCCGCGGCCGGAGAGCGCCACCGGCATAGCCATGTTCGACAACACCTTCAGCGACTGGAAGGACAGCCAGTTCGGCCGGGTCGTCAGCATCCGGTGCCTCATCAAGGCGGCGGCGATGTGGAAGTACGGCATCGCCAAGAAGACCCCGATCGCCGATGTGCGGAAGCTGCTGAAGGAGCGGGACACGGTCCAGCCGCCGGAGTGGTTCCAGGCGATGCTGACGCAGGGCGTGCTCCTGCTGAACGCGTCGCTGACCGCGAGCGGTGACGGGGCGATGGGAGCCGACCAGCACACGGCGTTCTGGCGGCCGGTCGCCGAGCGGATCGTCGAGGAGATCCTCAAGGCCAAGCAGGACGCACCCGAGGAGGACCGCGGGGTCGTGTTCGCGTGGTGGGGAGCGCACGCCCGAAGCCTGAAGAAGGTCGTCCTGCGGCTCCAGCAGAAGTACCCGGACGTCGAGGTCCGCCACATCGACCACGCGAACCCGGCGGCACAGGGCGACATCTTCTGCGAGGGCGACCACTTCGCCCAGGTCAACGACGCTCTGGCCTCGCTGGGCGCCGACGGCATCGACTGGCTGCCGAGCAAGGGCTGGAACGTGACGGCGGCCGGCGCGGGCAGCGCGGACGGGGGTGTCGCGGCGCGCATGGGCGCCTTCATCGAGTCGACCATGAACCTGCACCAGCTGTACCTGGAGCGCCTCACCAGCGTCAAGGACGAGGGCCTGGTCCTGCCGGAGATCACCGGTGTCTTCGACACCCCGCTGATGGACTTCCAGGACGCCGTGGCCCCGGTCTCCAAGGCGCTGTCCGGGCTCGCCGGGCACGTCACGCGCTCCCGCGACTTCGGAAAGCAGCGTGCGGACCAGGCGACCGGCGGAGGCCTGTCCGCCGATGCGATCGCCGCGCTCCACCTCTACACCTGTGAGTCCGCCTTCTACCGCGAGATCAACAGCGTTCTGCGCTCCCCCGACCGCACCAGGGTCACGCCCTACCTGCCGTACCTGCGGCTGCTGTTCTCGGCGGTCTCCAAGCTGCCGGCCTACACGCAGCCGTTGTGGCGCGGGGTGTCGCTGGACCTTCGGGGGCAGTACCCGGTGGGCCGGACGGTGACCTGGTGGGGCGTCTCCTCGTGCACCTCCGAACTGAAGGTGGCCAGGGCGTTCCTGGGCAGTCGCGGCAAGCGGACCCTCTTCGAGGTGACGCCGGCCCGGGCGGTCGGGATCAAGAGCTTCTCCGCTTTCACCGGCGAGGAGGAGTACATCCTCACGCCGGGTACCCAGCTCAAGGTGACGGAGGTGAAGAGCGAGCCCCGCGGACTGTGCACGGTCCGGCTCAGCGAGGTGACGGACACGGCTCCCGTGGTGTCCTGAACCGCTCCCGCTTCATGGGGGCCACGGTGGTGGTTGCCGCAGTCCTGCGCCCGGCAACCACCGGGCGCAGGCCAGTACCGATCCCCCGGCTGCCCTTGCTGCGTTCGTGCGGACGCAAGCGGACCTGTACACGGCGACTACCCAACCCACCTGGCCATCCGCGACCGGCGGGCATCAATGCCCCTCGCGCTGCTGGGGTTCATGCAGGAGGACGGCACGCGCAGCACCCTGCTGAACGCCACGTCCTCCTCGGAGCCCCAGCCGCGCGCCTGTGGCAGGACCACCGCGACGGGTTGCTGCGCCCCATGGCCCCCGCCGCCCTGGCCCAGGCGACGGGGCCGACCGCCCAGCGCGACGTCTACCAGGCCCCGTCTCCGTCTGCCTCATAGGGCGGGGACGGAAGGTTCCAGACAGCGTCGGCCCGGCTGACAATCCTGCGAAGTTCGCGGGCGCTTCGGGGAGACATAGCCTGCATCACGGCGTCGAGGAGAGCTCGGGCTTCGAGAGGGCTGCCGCAGCAGTACCAGTGCACGTTGCCCCACTCGTAGTCGTGCCACAGAACACGCTCGGGCTGGTGGACGTAGTCCTTCCACAAGCCCACGGCAGCGCTGACATCGCCTGGCTGCAGGTAGTTGCGGGTGTACTCAAGCCGGGCGATCTCGGATACTGCGCGCGAAGACAGGCCGTCGATGACCGGCCCTGCACCCATTGACCGGCAACTGCCGGGATCGTCGGCACGGATCTGTCCTGGTCGTCTACGCGGCATGGACCCTTCGGTTCATCGTCATGAGGCACATGGTGCCACGACTCCGAACAACGCCTCGAACGAATTCACCCCGCAGGGGAATGCGTCGGAAGCGAGGGCAGCCTTCGTCTGATCGAGAAGGGACCACAGTGTCGCGACCGCCCGCGGGCACACCGCGACTGGGCGGGTCCAGCGTCGCGACTGTGCCGTCGCGGTACAGGGGCGGGAGACGGACGGCTGGTCGTCTTCCAGGACGGCGACCTCGCCGGGGAAGTGAAGGGTGCGCCGCCCAGCTCGTCTGCCCGGCCCTCGCGTCCACGTTCGCGAATCTTCGCCCCCGCTTCCCACCTGACCGGCTCGCTGTCGGTTTCATGCGTAGGCGCCGATCTCACGGGCGCGCGAAGCCCGTTACCAGGCCGAGCTCTCGAGGCAAGGCTCCGGGGTCAGCTTCGTCTCCTCGCGGTCTTCCGGCCGCTCACAGGTCATCGGTGTTCCGCACATAAGTGTCGTACTCCAGGTCGGGGAAGGCTTTGAGCTGCTCCCTCACCGCTTCCCGCATGTCACCGGTCAGCGACACGGACACTCCGGCGGGGAGGCCGGGATCGTTCGAACGATTGGCGGAGCCCACGATCGCGCTCGGATCCAGGTTCTCCAGTGCGTGAAGGACCTCGTCGAGGCGGTCGTTCAGGACAGTCGTTGTGACGTACGTGCGAACAGCCACCATGATCTCCCTCCGGTCGGCCCGTCACCTCCCACCGTGCGCCCATTCGATCGGTCCGGGCGTCGACCGAAGCACGTGCCGTCGACGCGTGTACGGGAACTCCCACCCCGTCGGCCAGATCACGCGGCTTCCAGGAAGGCATGCCGCCAGCCTCGGCTGTCAGGCGCCGAATCGCACCCGGGACTCCTCCGCCTGGACGGCTCCCCGGCCCCAAGATTCTCAAGCCGGGATCGCTTCTTCGCGGGACTCTCGCTGCTCTGCCACAGAAGGCAGTCTTATGCGCGCCCAGTGCGCCGGCCGTACCGAGGAAGTTCTCGGCGACCCTGGCGACGGACGCGGCATCCGCGTCCGGAATCACCAGCAGTGCCCGTCACTCGCTCGCACGCTCCCGCAGGCCGACCAGCGCACTCCGTGCTCCCTTGGAAGGGAGCTCCGCGCCGACCTGGAGGGAGTTGATCATGCACGAGATGTGGCGTGGTACGGACGCTTCGGGACGCTGGGTATGGCACGTCCTGACGGCGGAGAAGACCTGGACCATGTGTGGAATGGCGAGAGAGGAGGGACTGCGCGGAGAGGAATCGACGGACAGGCACTGCCTGGTCTGCATGCAGATGTTCCAGGAAGCCATTTGAAATGCTCTCCCTCGTCAACGGCCCCGTTGGTGATCTCTCACATCGCCCCTCGTGTCCGGTGCGGCGACGGGATGGCGGGGTGAAGGATCGAGTTCGTCGGCGGTGATGTTCCGGCGACTGTACGGCGGCGAGCTCTGCACTCCCTTTGTCCACCAGGCACTCGCCCACTCGTCGTCCGTAGACCCGTCCAGGCTTGTTCGGCCGAGGCCCACCGTGCCGTCTTCACCGACGGCCCTGGACCGCACCTGCGTGACACGGAATCCGATGCCCCGAGCGGGGAGGGTTCAGGCGGGGAGGGCCACAGCGAGACGCCCACCCTCGGCCACAGGCCGACTCGCCGCCACTTCAAGTACGGCGGGATCGGGATAGCCGAGCTCCTCGTCGAGGCAAGTGTGACCCTGCTGGCTTTTTGTACAAGATTGCCCTTTCCGTCTTGACCGGGGAGCGTCCCGGCGAGAAGCGTGGATCAATGACACGCGACAGCCATGACGCTCTGCCGCAGCCGTACAGCAGGAGTGGAGGCGGAACGGGATGTCTAGCAGAGTTACGGTGAAGAGGCTGGTCACAGCCGTCAGCGCGGGAGCCGCGGCCTGTGCGCTGAGTCTCGGCGGCGCGAGTGTCGCCGACGCGAAGATCCAGCCGGTGGACACTCAGTGCACCAACAACGGCGGCCAGCAACCGGGCGGCCAGCAGCCCTCGTGCACGGGCGGCGGCCTCACCCAGGAGAGCGAGAACCAGAATCCGGCCGGGCACGCCCCGCCTGGCCAGAACTGACACACACGGTGGAGGAGCCGGCGGCAGACAATCGGTCGCCGGCTCCTCCGCGGCGTCAACCGGGCAGAGGCCCGACTCCGTCACCTCGGCCCACAGAGCCAGACGTCGCGGTGCCGATCGCAGCACCGCACCGCGTCGATGTCTGCCCCTGCTGGTAGGGAGACGGAAGTAGAGCGCGTCGATCTCGCCACCCTGGCGGGCGGGTGCTGCCGCCCAGGGAGGTGTCGGAAGAGGAAACCGGCATCTGTCGCCGTGCACGTCACCCTTCCCGCCCGGAGCGCGGGGTGTACAGGGCGTTCCACGCCCGAGCGGTGGGTGATGCGGCGCGGCCCGGCGCTCCGGGCCGCGCCGCGCGGCCTCAAGCGTTCGGAGGTTGCTGGCGGGGCCGGAGTGGCTGTTCCGGGGGCTCACTGCGCCTCTCGGGCGGTCAGGTCAGTCGGGACTGCCGGCCCGTCGCGTCTCGTCGATGCGGCGCCAGTCCTGCTCGTCCCATGTGCGAGTGTCGCGGGGCTGGGTGTAAGGCTCGGCGTCGAGTGGGTAGCCGCCCGCGATGGCGCGCTGCCGTGCGGTCTCGGCGTCGAATTCGAGGCCCAGCAGGATGGCGATGTTGGTGATCCACAGCCAGATGAGGAAGACGATGACACCGGCCCTGGTGCCGTATGTCTTGTTGTAGAAGCCGAAGTTGGCGACGTAGAGAGCGAATCCGGCGGAGGCGATCATCCAGATGAGCAGTGCGAGGAGACTGCCAGGGGTGATCCAGCGGAAGCCGTTCACCTTCGCGTTCGGGCTGGCCCAGTACATGATGGCGATCATGGTGGTGACCAGGATGACCAGGACGGGCCACTTCGCGATCGACCACACGGTCAGGGCGGTGTCGCCGATGCCGAGTGTCTAGCCGCTCCAGCACGCTGGTCATGTCACCCTCCTTCCTCCACTTGCAGGATCACGCCTTCCAGTTGCCCGCAGGAGGACCGAACGGCACCCGGGGCAGGGCCACATGCCCCCAGCCTGTCGGAGTCCGTCCAAAGCCCGTGTGGCTGTTCACGGTGACCCTCGCCCGCGTCCGCTCCCCGCGCGAGGTGATCGCCGTGGGCCTGCCCCGGCCCCGGTCGGACGCGCACGCCGACATGCGCGGCAAGGCCTCTTCCCCGCACCGCGCGCCGCGGTGGGACAGCGGGATCGCCCTCCGCGCCGCTGCGACGCGCCCCCGTACGAGACGACAACCGGCCGCTCTCACAGCAACGGAAGCGGGTCGTGGGCGAGGGGGGGAGGACCCACTTGTCGCCGTCGACGGGCTCCCGGCCGCGCGCGTTCACCTCCGCCACGGCACGACACGAAGGCGCTGGAACCTGTCCTGAAAATGCTTGCAGAAAGTTTCAGAGACGCTTTGAATGCTGTCTCGACAACGTCTTATCCGGACAGGGAGGCTTCCTTCATGGGCTACTCCAAGTGGTCCCCAGCACGTCGGCTCGCGAGCGGGCTCCTGACCTGCGCGGCCCTCGTCGCCTACTGCGCGGCAGGCTCTCCCGCTTCGGCCGCCCAGGGAGATGGACCGGCGGTCACATTCACCGTAACTGCCACTTCCGTGTGGGGAGAGGACGTCTTCGTCACCGGCAACGTCCCTGAACTGGGGTCATGGAACCCGGACAACGCCGTTCCGCTCTCGGCGTCCGACTATCCCCGCTGGGGGGCGTCAGCGACTCTGCCCGCCAACACGCGCATCGAGTTCAAGTACCTGATCAAGAGGTCCAACGGTTCCATCACCTGGGAGCAGGGGGACAACCGAGCCCTCACCACTCCCCCCGGAGGCTCCTTCACCGCCCTCGATTCGTTCCGCTTCACGCCGGAGGTACCAGCGTCCGGCACCGCCCCTGCTTGTATCGTCAGCAACACCTCGTGGCGCTACACCATGGCCACCAACACGTGCCGAACTGCCTATCCACTGCAGACGGTTCACCAGAGTGGTGTGCGAAGCGACTGCCGCGAGATCCTCCCTGGCACGACGGCTACCTTCCCGGGGTACGGGACGTCCCACGACTACGTTGTGGCCTTCGCGCACTGCTGATCGATCTTCAAGACCGTGCTGGCCGATGTCGGCCCGCTCTGCCTGCACCGCCTCGTCGAGGAACGTGAAGGACGGAGATCAGCTCGACGACTCATTGTCAGTGGCTGCGGGGATACTGGCGTCGTGAACACGTCCTCCTCCACCACACCCGGCTCAGCCCAGCCTTCCCCCGCCTGGGTCGAGTCGATGGGTGGCCCGCTGAGAGCGGTGCCGGTTTCCGCATTGGCCCTGTGGCGTGGTTGCACAGAGTCGGGGATGGTCGTCGGTGACGGGAACGTTCGGGACGACTATGACCGCGCCTGCGAGGTCGAGGGTCTGGCCGAGGTGATTGCTGTCGGCGAGGAGGGCGACCAAGGGCTTGTTCTGGCGGACGAGCCCGCCAGCAGCTGCTACCTGCCGGAACATCAAGCGTTCGTCCGCTGGCTGGGCGCCAACTGCGAGGGCGATCTGATCGCCGCGGCCAAGGCGGTGCTTGCTGACCCCACCACCGTCTGGGAGGAGTGCGGTGTCTGGGAGACGGATGGCCCTGCGGTGCTCATGGACTCCGTGACGGCCGGGGCCGAGTTGGGTGTCGAGTACCCGGCCGACGGTGGCCTGCCGGAGCAAGCGCCCGTGCCGATTCGGCCCGGAAGCTGGGCAGTTCGCGCGGTCTATGCCTCCCCGATCGAGGAGACCTCGGTCGGGGTGATTCATCTTCAGCCTTGGCCGCCGCACTGACCGAGCTGCATCGTCGGAGTGGGCAGGACGCCCGTCCGTCCAGTCGGCTCAGCAGTGCGTCGAAGTGCTGCTCGCGGGCGGCCTGTCCCTTGGCCGCCGCGTCGTCCTCGCCGGCGTTCGAGCGTGGGCCGGAACTCGATCGTGGTGACGAAAAAGGGTGCAGGACTCGCAGATCCACCGAAGCGGCAGTCCATCTCGACGGGGCGAGCGTAGCTCCGCCGACCTAAGCGCAACATCTACCCGTACGTCTCCGATTCGGTTTCCTCGGTGAGGAGGAACGACCCCAAGTGCCGGTGGAGAAAGCTCTCCACCTGTGGAAGGCCGATCGCATCGGCCGGGAGGTCACTGGAACGGGGACGGTAGAACTCGACCAGCTGGGCCTTCAGTTCTTGGTCAAGCAAAGGAGCCTGATAGCGATCGATCGTCCCGAGGTAGAAGAGCCAGCTATCCAGGCGGCTCGCAGGGCAGAATCCCTGGCCCGCATTCAGATGCGCCGGCTCGTGCTCCTCCCCCCACGAACCGACGTAGAGATAGGAGGCGCGACGCAAGCCTACGTCCAGAACGGGGGTCGGATCGCGCGCTGCGTGGGAGTCGGGGGCATTGCGCTGGAGCCGGCTCGTGATGCGGTGCCAGGCGTCGGTGACCTCCCGCACGATGACCGCTTCGGCGGCAGGATCGGCAGGCCTGCCCTGCTCCTGTGCAGGCTCCTTGTCCTGGGCGGTCACGGCGGGCTCCGTCGGAACCGCATTGACGTACCGGATCTCGATCCGGTCGGGCTCGCGGACGTAGCCGATGACGACAGCGGGGCAGTCCTCGATCATGTCGCCGTCGATCGCCACGGTGAGGACGCCGGGAAGTTGTGATGGTTCGCCCATGTCCGGGTTCTCGGTCAGCCAGCCGGCCACGGCCTTCAGGGCGTAGGGGACGCCGGCCCCCAACCGGGCGGCGGTGGTGCTGACGAGGGAATCGATCTCGACATTCACTGCCCAGGCTCCTTGTCGATCGGATGCGGGAGGGTGCTCGTGGCCGACCCGTAGTCAGGTCTCAGCCTCCCGGGCATTTCGACCCGGGAGGTCCGTCTCGTCACCAGAGCGTCTGGAGCTCGGCTTGGGGAGACGGTCTCTCGCTTCCGTCTGCCGCTCCGGTACCAGTTGCTGCGGCTGCCGCGAGTGCGGCGAGGTTGAGTGCGGCATCGGCGTCCCGGTCGATGACCAGGCTGCAAGCGTCGCAGTCAACGACGGCCACAACTCCCCGGTTCCATCGGAATTGAGACAGTGCCGCCAAATTGACGCACCCGTCTCACCCGGCAGAGCGTCAGGCCGGGGCGACCAGGACGCCGGGAAGGTCACCGGCCTTCACGGTGTCCTGGTCGATGGCCACGCCCGTGTAGGCGCCGACGGCGGTGAACACCAGCTCGGGCAGGCGCTCGCCGTGCTCCTCGAAGTACGCGACGACTTCGGCCTCACTGGAATCGGGCATCGCCGGGAACACGGCGCCCGCTGCGCTGAGGGCGGAGTCGAGGGCGGAGCCCTGCCCGGTGTGGGTGCCGAAGTCGGCCCGGTGCGCGCAGGCATCGGACGCGTGGATGATCACGGGAGGGGGGCTGAAGCAGTTGGCTGTCAGGCAGAGGATCTCCTCACCCTCGCAGGGAAGCATCGAGGCGGCCTTGCCCTGGTAGCCGGTCGCCCAGGTTGCCATGCCCCAGTCCTCCAGCACGTACGTCCACTCACCGCACGTGCCGTACATGGCGCGGTTGAGGTGAGGGGAGGGCCGGCCCGGCTGCCCGGCCGGTGCGCGCAGCTGCCTGTACCGGGTGCGCGTGGCCAACTCATCTGGGTCGGCGCCCAGGTTGATGAGGAACTCGTCCGTCTCCACGCCTCGGGCCAGGGTCAGCGAGATGCCGCCGAGCATGCCGGGCGCGGCCGGTGAAGGGATGTGATGGTGTGCGCCTATCCACGCGGTGCCGTCACTCATGCCGGTCAGGCTATCGGCCCGTACCGGGGCGGTCTTGGTGGTGGCAGCGGGCCCAGCCGGCACCGCCTGCGCAGACCCTCATGGCGGCCGCGCGCGACAGGCGAAGGGACGGAAGCGGAGACCGCGCAGGAGTGGACCGACGCCTACGCCGAGGACGACGAGCCGGGCGAACAGCACTCCCCCGGCGCCTGCCCCGCAACACCTCACTCGCCGCCGCCCAGGCGCTGGGTCGGGCGAGTGCGCTACGACGGCCGGGCCGGGTGCGAGCGCTCGCCCAGCAGCAGCGCGACGAGGCGTTCGGTGGTCTGCCGTGCGTCTGAGGGATCGTCGGGGCTGCGGGTCATCAGCAGGTGGTGGACCGTGCCGACGAGCGCCAGCGCGGTCGTGACGGTGTCGATGCCCTGGGCCACTCGCCCGAGGTGCCGTTCCGCTTCCAGGTAGTCCACGATCGACTCCTGCATGGCGGTGAAACCAGGCGCGCCGGCCTCCAGTGCCTGGCGGGTGTGGAGCGAGGCGCCGGGCCGGGTCATAGCGAGGCTGACGACCGCCGCGGGGAGGGAGTCCAGCAGGGCGAGCGCGACTTCGGCGAGGTTGTCGGCCACGCGGCCGTGCCCGGCTCGCCCGGTCAGCTGTTCGGCGTGCCGGGCGCTGCGAGCGAAACGGTCCAGGACGAGCTGCGAGATGAACTCGTCCAGACCTGAGAAGTGGGTGTGCAGGACCCCCTTGGCGCAGCCCGCCTCGTCCGTGACCGCCCGGCTCGTCAGGGCCGAGGCGCCGTCGCGCGCCACGACCCGTTCCGCGGCCGTGAACAGCCGGTCCCGCAGATCGGGAATCGCCACTCCACGCGGTGACATCAAGAGCTCCCTTCGAAGAACCCGTTGCAAGTATGGGCAAGCGCCCATACTGTTTGGGCATACGCCCATTCTAGATGCCGCCTCCCCACGGGCAGGCGGCAGGCTTGGAGGCATCGCATGGATGACGTCGTCGACAGCGGTCAGGTACAGGCATGGAACGGCTACGAAGGCAGCCAGTGGGCACGCAACCAGAGCCGCTGGGACGCCATCAACCAAGGCTTCAACCAGCCGCTCCTCGAAGCGGCCGCAATCGGTGACAAGGACAATGTCCTGGACATCGGCTGCGGCGCGGGCCAGACCACCCGGCTGGCCGCCGAACGGGCCCGCGGCGGCCGGGCCCTGGGCGTGGACCTGTCCGAGCCCATGCTGGACCAGGCCCGCGCGTGCGCCCGGCAGGAGGGGCCGCCCAACGTGTCCTTCAGCCAAGGAGACGCCCAGCAACACCCCTTCACACCCGCCTCGTTCGACGTGGCCATCAGCCGCTACGGCATCATGTTCTTCGCCGACCCCGTCGCCGCCTTCACCAACATCGGCCGCGCCCTGCGCCCAGGCGGCCGTGCCGCGTTCATCTGCGCGGCAGAACCCGAGGAGAACGAGTGGATCCAGGCATTCCGCGCGCTGCGCGGCATCCTGCCGACCGGTGACTTCGGCAAGCCCGGAGCGCCAGGGATGTTCTCTCTCACGGACCGCGATCACGTGCTCGGCATCCTCGCCGCCGCCGGATTCGAGGGTGCTGAAGCCGTGCGGGTGGAGGCGGCCGGCAACTGGGGGCGGGACGCGGCCGAAGCGGCGGCGTTCATGCTGGACTCCGGTCCCGGACGCCACATGCTGGCCCAGGCGGAAGCGCAGCGGCACGAGCTCGCTTCCTCGACCCTGACCGACGCCCTGCGGGCCCACGAAGCGGGCGGTGCGGTATGGCTGCGCAGCGTGGCGTGGCTGGTCACCGCGCGCCGCCCTCAGGGCCGGAACGGATGAGCGGGCACCGCCCCGGGCGGTGGCCCGGCTCTGTCCACGAGAACGGGCTCTGATCCGCTGGCAGCGGTCGCACCCCCGCGACCGTCTCACGGCGTCGGATGACGCGCCCCGCTCGCTTGTGCTGACCCTGCACCGAGCTCGCCCACGCCGCTGTGTCCGAAGCCGGGCGGGGAGGGCTCTCCGTCCGGCCCGCGTGGGCTTTTCCGTCCGGCCGTGTCACCTCCCGGGCCGCCGCCGAGACACCGGTCTCCCTGCCCGCCTCGGTCGGGCGCTGGATCAACGTGTGGGAGCCGATGGACCCGTTGGCCTTCGTCGCGGGCAGGGTCTTCCGGCTGTCGGACGGATCCCGCCCCCAGGACCGGACGGCTCCGCACCGGGTCACCTCCGGGCTGTGGACCCACTCCGTCTACTGGGGCCTGAACGAGGTCCGAGACGCGGCACGCGAACTCGTCCGGTCGACGTGAACTCCCCTCCGCGTACGCGGGCTGACGGCTGAGGTTCCGACGCTGGTCTGACGGCCATGCGTAAGCCGGGCAGGACTGCGGATCGGGAACGTACGCGATGTCCGGCGCACCACACCGGCTATGAGTCGTTCGGCGGTCTGATCCAGCCCAGGGACCGTTCGACGGCCCGTTGCCAGTTCTCGTACTCCGACGCCCTTCGCGTGGGATCCATGTCCGGCAGCCATTGGGCCGCCCGGTGCCAGTTGCCGCGCAGCACTTCCAGGTCCGCCCAGTAGCCGGCGGCCAGTCCGGCGGCGTAGGCGGCGCCCAGGGAGACGGTCTCCGCCGCCATGGGCCGCACCACCGGCACGTCGAGGACGTCGGCCAGGATCTGCATGAGGAGATTGTCGGACGTCATGCCACCGTCGACCTTCAGCTCTCTCAGGGTGAGCGAGGAATCGGCGTTCATGGCGTCGACGACCTCCTTCGTCTGCCAGCCGGTGGATTCCAGCGCCGCCCTGGCCAGGTGCCCCTTGGTGATGTACGAGGTCAGGCCGACGATGACGCCGCGTGCGTCGCTGCGCCAGTGGGGTGCGAAGAGGCCGGAGAACGCCGGGACGATGTAGCAACCGCCGTTGTCCTCGACGGTCCGCGCGAGGGTCTCGATGCCCGGTGCGCTGCTGATGATCTCCAGCCGGTCGCGGAACCACTGGACCAGGGCGCCGGTGACGGCGATCGGGCCTTCCAGCGCGTACACCGCGGGCTGCTCGTCGATCTTGTAGGCGACGGTGGTGAGCAGCCCGTTGCTGGACCGGACGATGTCGGTGCCGGTGTTGAGCACCAGGAAGCTGCCGGTTCCGTAGGTGCACTTCGCCTCGCCCGGGGAGAAGCAGGTCTGTCCGAAGAGCGCGGCCTGCTGATCGCCGAGCGCGGCCGTGATGGGCCTGCCGCGGAGCACCGAGCGATCCTCGCCGTACCACTCCGCCGACGAGCGGATCTCGGGCAGGATCGCGTGCGGGATCCCGAAGAACCCCAGCAGTTCCTCGTCCCATTCGAGCGTGCCCAAGTTCATGAGCATCGTGCGGCTGGCGTTGGTCACGTCGGTGATGTGCCGACCCCCGTCCGGCCCCCCGGTGAGGTTCCAGATCAGCCAGGACTCGATCGTGCCGAACAGGACGTCTCCGTTCGCGGCCCGCTGTCCCAGACCGGGCACGTGGTCGAAGAGCCAGCGGATCCGTGGGGCGGAGAAGTAGGTCGAGGGCGCCAGGCCACAGCGTTCCAGGAAGAACGCGTCGCCCGGGTCGTCGCGCAGCTCTTCGACGAGGGAGGCGGTGCGGGTGTCCTGCCAGACGATCGCCCTGTTCAGCGGGGTGCCGGTGTGCCGGTCCCACAGGACGGTCGTCTCGCGCTGGTTCGCGATGCCCAGGGCCGAGACGGCCTCGGCGGCGACGCCGTCGCCCGCGCCGGACAGGGCCTCGGGCACGATGCGTCGCAGATTGCGCCAGATCTCCAGGGCGTCGTGCTCGACCCAGCCGGGCTTCGGGAAGAACTGCTGGTGCTCGCGCTGGGCCACGGACACCAGTCGCCCACGGTGGTCGAACAGGATGCACCGGGTGGAGGTGGTGCCCTGGTCGATGGCCATCACATACCGTTCGACCATGATCCGGACCGCCTTCCGATGCGTCGAGGTGCGCTGCGCGAGGGACCTACCAGCGGGCGGCCCCCAGGTTCTTCGAGATCGCCCAGGCGGCCTCACGGAGCAGCGTGAGCAGCTTGATCTCCGGCCGGCCCCTGACGTCGCAGATCCGCTCGACGGGGCCGGACAGGCCGATGGCGCCCACCGCGAGACCGCCGTGCCCCCTGATGGGTGCGGCGACGCCGGCCTCCCCCATGCTCATCTCCTGCACCTCGGCGCCCCAGCCGTTCTCCCGGATCTCGGCGAGGGCGCGGGTCAGCTCGTCCACGTGGGCCAGGGTGTGCCGGGTGTACGGCTCCAGCCCTGCGTCGACCGCCGAATCGAGGTTGGCGGTGCCGAACGCCAGCAGCACCTTGCCGAGCGAGGAGGCGTGCAGGGGCAGCAGCGCGCCCACGTCCAGGGTCTGGAGGGTGTCGTCCGGCCGGAAGACGTGGTGGATGATGAGCACCCTGCCTTCCAGTGGGGTGCCCAGGCGGACCGCTTCGCCGCTGCGGGCGGCCAGGGCGTCGGCCCAGTTGATCGAGCGCGACCGCAGTTCGTTCACGTCGAGGTAGCTGGTGCCGAGATGCAGGAGGGCCGCCCCGAGCTGGTATTTTCCGGTCGCCGCGTCCTGCTCGACGAAATCCACGAGCTGAAGGGTGCGCAGAATGCCGTGGGTCGTCCCCTTCGCCAGGCCCAGCGAGGCGGCCACCTCCCCGAGCCCCAGCCGACGGGGGCCCGCGGCGAGCAGGCGGAGGATTGCCGCCGCCCGTTCGATGGACTGGACGGGACCGGCCATACCGCGATTCTAGATCCGCGTTCCCCGTCCCACATCGGCCATGGCACGGAGGCCTCCCTCAATCGCAACCCGCGTTCGGCAATGCCGAACGACGTTTATTGACCGGCGCCACATCACTTCATAGCGTGCGTGCAGTCGGCACCCGTCGGCACCGTTCGTCGAGGAGGGCAGATGACCGCCCAGCTCAACATCGTCGACCCGACGCCAGTCGACCGCCTCGGCCCCGACAGCGCCGATCACGTCTGCCCCGTCCCCCACACCCCGGGGGCCGTGCCCGCCGTCCGCGGGCAGGTCCGCCACATACTCGCCGAGTGGGGCCTGTGCCCCGACGCCGCCATGGACGTACTCCTGGTGGTCTCGGAACTCCTGACCAACGCACTGGTCCACGCCCTGCCACCGGCGACGCTGCGGTTGTCGTGGGTCCGCGTCGACGGGCATCGGGCCCTGCGCGTGGAAGTGACCGACGCGGGGCCCGTCCTCGCCGGTGACGGGTGGGAGAACCCGGACCCGGACGAGCACGGCCGCGGCATCGACATCGTCGCCGCGTTGGCCGCCCGCTGCGGCGTACGCGTCGACGCCGAGGGGATCACGCGCTGGGCCGACCTCGTCGACACCGGCAGCCGCGGCTAGCGCCTCCCGCCTCGCCGCCGCCGGCCCGGCCGAAATGGCCGACTCCCAGCGCAGCTCTCGTCGGCGCCGAGCCCAAAATCGGCAGGCGTCGGCTCCGAAGCAGGCACCACTCAACTCGGCAGTCGGCCGGGCGCGTTCGGCGGTCTTCGGCTTCCTGGCGCGGACGATCACGGAGTGCATGCCGTCGGCGACCGAGTGAGTGGTAGCGATGCGCAGAGGCAGCCGGAAGCCGAACTCGTGTCACCTTCGCAGTGAACTTCTCCGCGCACCAGCTCAGTTCGGTCAACGGCGCACCCGATAGCGCAGGTGAAGCACCCGGTTGCCCTGAACCAGTGGAACGGCATGAGCCCGGTGAACGCCTGGAACCCGCGGCCGAAGTGGCCGGGTCGAAGTCGCCTGGCCATCGGCGAGGTCGCCCCGGTCGACCGGTCCGGCGGGGACGCGACGGGCGTCGCGACCATGTGCCGCATAGGCCGCTCAGAGGTGGTCGTCCAGGAGCTTCCGTACCTCGGCGTCGGTCATAGGCCCCGTGCCGTGTGCCACCGCCTCTCCGTCCTTCAGCAGGACGTAGGACGGGGCGCCGATGATCCCGTATCGCTGGGTTGCGGCCGGACAACGCGTGATGTCGGCGCGGACGACAGTCAGACGGCCCGCGTAGTCGTCGGCGACGCCACCCACGACGAGGTCCATCACCCGGCAGGGCTCGATCGCCTTGGGCCATGTCCCGGTGAAGTACGCGAGGACCGGAACTCCGCTCATCCCGAGGATGAAATCGAACTCCGCGTCCTCCCGGGGTTGGTGAACCCGCTTCGCCATGGATGCTCCTGACCTCACGTTCCGTCATTCCCAGCCCCATCATCCCTCGCGCGGTGTGCCAGCCCGGCCCGGTCGGTCGTCCGGTTGACCGGCCGGAAAGGAAACGCGGGGCCGTCGCATAGCTATCCGCCACCGCGCCTCTCGGAGACAGCGCCCCCGGCGGGCTTTCCGAAGCCTTGTCTGCGGTCGTGGACGGTCGACGCACGGGTCAGCTGCCCCGGAGACCCACCGCCAGCGTCAGTTCGAGGACCCGCTGTGGCGATGCGAGATCCGGAAACAGCTCCCGCAGCTGCGACATCCGGTAGCGGACGGTCTGGGGATGGACGAACAACGCCGCCGCGACCTCGTCGCGCCTGCCCTGGTGCAGCAGCCACTCCCGCAGCGTCTCCTCCAGTCGCCGTGCGGTCGCGACAGGCAAGGTCCGCAACGGTGCGAGGGCTCGGGCGCGCAGGTCTGCGAAGGCGTCCACGTCGGCGCTCAGCACCAGCTCGGGCAGATGGTCCTCAGTGTCGCGGATATCGGCGGAGAGGGAGCGGGCGCGTGCGGCTCGTGCGTACGAGGCGGACGCTCGGATCCATGGCCGGGTGGGGCCGACCACGGCGGTGCGGTCGGTCAGCTGCCGCAGGAGGTGTGATCGGTCGGCGTCGGGGACGAGCAGCACACCGGTGGCGTCCGGCAGATCGTCGAGGACGAGGGTGCTCGGGTCGAGCGTGCGGTAGGCGGGCCGGGCCTGGCCGGCGGGCAGCAGGACCGCGGTCAGTGAGACCGGAGGCTGCCAGCCTGCCCGTTGAGCGGAGACGAGGAGCACGTCCGGGCTCGCGCCGGCGATGAGGTCGCGGGCCAGATGTTCCAGGTGGAGCTCGTGGGCCCTGCCCCGGGCGGCCAGTTCGTCGGCGTGGCCCGCGGCGCTCGCGGCGGAGAGTTCGTCGATGTAGGCGAAGGTCAGTTCGGCGAACTTGGCGACCTCGGCGGCGGGCAGACCCGCGGGTACGGCCCCCGCCGCCAGGCATCGCCAGGCCACGCGGGCACCGACGCGGTAGGCGCTGAGCAGGGCGTCCATGGAACGGCCGTCGCGGACCTCGCCGCGGCCCAGCTCGTAGGCCGCGTCACCGCCGTCGCCGCCTGTGGCGTTCCCGCTCGCGAGGTCCAGGTAGTGCCCCAGGGCGGTGCGGACGGCTCGGCGGATGGTGGCGCCCATGTGGCCCGAGAGGGCGTTGGCGTAGGGCGGGACCTCGTCGATGATCGCCTGGACGACCTCGTCGGCGGTGGCCTTCAGCCCGGCCCGAAGTACGGTGACCGTCGTCTCATCCAGGGCCAGCTCGCTGGCCCTCCTGATCACATGGCTCACTTTTTATTCCCTGCGAACAATTTTGCTGACCAGATTTACGTCCTGCGGTCAGGACTTTACGCCCTGAGGCGCAGCAAGCTGGAGCCATGACGAGTACAGCCCTCCGCAGCAGCGCGTGGAAACTACTGGAGATGGTCACCACGCCGCTGCTGCCGTCTGACTACCTCGACCTGGTCAGCCCGCTGCGCGCGGGCGCCGACCTGCGGGGGCGCATCGAGGCCGTGCACCCCGAGACGGGTGACGCCGCGACCATCGTGATCAGACCGGGTCGGGGCTGGCGCGGTCACACGGCCGGTCAGTACGTGCGGGTCGGAGTCGACGTCGACGGGGTGCGCCTGTGGCGTGCCTACTCGCTCACTTCACCGGCGAAGCGTCGGGACGGCCGCGTCACGATCACCGTGAAGGCGATCCCGGACGGCAAGGTCAGCAACCACCTGGTCCGCAGGGCGACACCGGGCACGCTGATCCACCTCGACCAGGCGACCGGTGACTTCGTGCTGCCGCGGGCCAAGCCCGCCAAGGTGCTCTATCTGACGGCCGGCAGCGGCATCACGCCCGTGATGGGCATGCTGCGCGACACCGAGTTCGACGACGTCGTCATGGTCCACTGCGCGCCTCAGCCGCACGACGTGATCTTCCGCAACGAACTGCACGACCTGGTCGCGGACAAGAAGCTGCAGCTCACCGAGGTGCACACCGACACGGACGGCATGCTCGACATCGCCCGTCTCGGCGAACTCGTGCCCGACTGGGCCGAGCGCGAGACCTGGGCCTGCGGGCCCGCGGGCCTGCTCGACGCCGCCGAGAAGCACTGGGCCGAGCACGGCGTCGAAGAGCTCCTGCACACCGAACGCTTCCGCCCCACCATTGTCGTCGCCGGCGACGGCGGCGAGGTCACGTTCAGCACCACCGGCAAGAGTGTCGACGCCGACGGCGCCACGCCGCTGCTGGACGTCGGCGAAGCGGCTGGCGTGCTCATGCCCTCCGGGTGCCGCATGGGCATCTGCTTCGGCTGCACCACACCGCTGAAGGCGGGCGCCGTCCGCGACCTGCGCACCGGCGAGGTCACCGAGGCCGAACCGGGCGTCCTCATCCAGACCTGCGTGTCCGCCGCCGCGGGCCCCTGCGACATCGAACGGTAGGAGCACCTTGACCGCCATCGACCCCACCGCCCACCTGACCGCGGAGCAGATCGAGGAGCTCGGCCGCGAGCTGGACGCGATCCGCGACGAGGTGCTCGCCAGCCGCGGTGAGAAGGACGCGGCCTACATCCGCAAGGTCATCTCGGCGCAGCGCAAGCTCGAGCTGGTCAGCAGGGGTGTGCTGCTGTTCTCGTTCTTCCCGCCCGCGTGGATCCTCGGCACCGCCGGGCTGTCCGTGGCGAAGATCATGGACAACATGGAGATCGGCCACAACATCCTGCACGGCCAGTGGGACTGGATGCGGGACCCGAAGATCCACTCCACCACCTGGGAGTGGGATCACGTCTCGCCGTCCGACCAGTGGAAGCACTCGCACAACGAGCTGCACCACAAGTACACGAACGTGATCGGCAAGGACAACGACCTCGGCTACGGCATCATGCGCGTCGACGAGGACCAGCGGTGGCACCCGTTCCACCTCGGCCAGCCGCTGTGGAACTTCATCAACGCCTGCTTCTTCGAGTACGGCATCGCGGCGTACGACCTGGAGCTCGGCAGGAACCTGAGCAAGCGCCGCCGCAAGAACCCGGAGTTCCGCGCGCGGGCCAAGGCCGTGGGCCGCAAGATCCGCAAGCAGGTCCTCAAGGACTACGTGATCCACCCGCTGCTGTCGGGCCCGTCGTTCCTCACCACGCTCGCCGCCACGTTCACAGCGAACCTGGTCCGCAATCTCTGGTCCCACTCGGTGATCATGTGCGGGCACTTCCCCGAGGGCGTGCAGGTCTTCGAGCGCCGGTCGATCAAGGGCGAGACGCGCGGCCAGTGGTACCTGCGCCAGATGATGGGCTCGGCGAACATCAGCGGCAGCAAGGCCATGCACTTCATGACCGGCAACCTCTCGCACCAGATCGAGCACCACCTGTTCCCGGACCTGCCGAGCAACCGGTACGCCGAGGTCGCGGTGAAGGTCCGCGCGCTGTTCGAGAAGTACGAGCTGGAGTACGTCACCGGGCCGCTGCCCAAGCAGGTGTTCTCCGCGTGGCACAAGGTCGTCCGGCTCTCCCTGCCGAACAAGAAGCCCAAGGTCAAGGCACTGGACCGTGAGCAGGAGGTCCTCGCGGCCTGATTCCCGGTATCGGTTCAGATGTCTCGGCCGTACGACGGCGCCGCCGGTTCGGTGAGATCCGCTGCGGACGGTGGGCGGCCGGGGCATCGGACCGTACGACACGGGATCCGGGCGGCCCGGTGTCGCCGTGGGTCGTGCAGAGCTTCGCCGACGATCACCTCCCGGTCGCCGGCGGAGTGATCACGGTCCCGAGCGTCCAGCGCCTCTTGGATGAGAATCCTCCGACGCACGCATCACAAGCCCCGGGGGACGATCCGTCCGCTGTCGGAGGCGATGCTCGAGCAGGGCCTCACGATCACTGGGCAGAAGTTCCACAGCTCCACCCCGGCCGTGATCAGCTCCAGTACCGCGCTTTGCTCCGCGGGAGTCCATGTGGCGCACTCGCCTCCGAACAGCTTCTCGTAGGCGCTGTTGTGCACCGGACTCTGCTCTGGCAGTCGGTGAACCTCGCCAAGTCCTCGGGCCAGGTCCTCGAAGAAGTTCCAGGCGTCCAGCACGGCGCCCGAGGGGACGCGCCGGCGCACCGGGTCCTCCAGCCAATGCTGGACACGGGTGAGCTCGAGAGTGGCGGCCTCCGAACTGGCCAGCGTCCGCCCCCGTCGGCTCACGTACACCCGTGCCTGCCGAACAGTCGTGAACACCGGCACCCGACAGCGATCGGCTTCTGGCAACACCAGCACCTGATCGGGTTCGTCGCCCTCGCCACCGACCCACAGAACTACCGCGCTGCGGCCGAGCCCGCGCACCCGATATGCGTAGAGACTCCCCCGCCCGGCCGCGAACACATCTGCCCTCTCGATCTCTGCCACGCCCTCACACTGGCACGGCCCGAGAGAGAACGGTCACGGATTTTCACCGCAGTCGCCTATGTCACGGCCGAGTTGGGTATCGCGCGGCGGTTCGAGATCCGAAGGATGACAGGCCCGCCGTCTGCGCGGCGCAGATAACCTGCGCGTATGGAGCGGATGCAGCGGGCCGCCGGCGTGATCGTCGGTTCAGCGGTGGGTGACGCGCTGGGTGGCCCCTTCGAGTTCGGTCCCCAAGGAGCGTTCACGACGCGGTTTCCCGCGCCTGGTGCCGGTGACGAGATGTGCGGCGGCGGTGGCTGGGACCCGGGCGAGGCGACCGACGACACCCAGATGGCCGTCCTGGTCGCGGAGTCGCTGCTGGAGCGGCACGGACTTGACCCTCCGGACATCTTCGCCCGCTTCCAACGGTGGGCAGCATCAGACCCCAAGGACATCGGCCTGCAGACCGAAGACGTCCTGACCAACGGCATGCCCTGGGACCTCGCCGCCGCAACGCACTTCCAGGTCAACCAACGCGCCGCGGGAAACGGCTCCCTGATGCGGGCATCGACCGCCGCGGTGTACTTCGCGGCCGCCGGCCAGGAAGCCACCATGGACGCCGCCCGCCGTATCGCCGCCCTCACCCACGGAGACCGCGCGGCCTGGGAAGGCACCGCAATCTTCCACGAACTCATCCGCGTCACCTTGGAGGGCACCGACCCCCTCACCGCGCTCCCCGAAATCCTGAATCTTGTCCACCCCGATCACCGCAGCCACTACGCCACCGTCCTCGCGCCCGGTTGGCACCCCGAACAGGCGACCGAGTTCAACGGTGCCGTCTGGCCCTGCCTGGGCTCCGCCGTCTGGGCCCTGCGCACCACCACCGGCTTCGAAGACGCCCTGCGCGCCGCGATCGACCTCGGCGGCGACACGGACACCGTCGCCGCGGTGACAGGAGGCCTCGCGGGGGCGTACTACGGGCTGCAGGCAATCCCGTCCCGCTGGACCCAGCAGCTCCATATCCCCCTCCCCGGCTCCGCCGGACGCGTACTGCACCTGGCGGACCTGCTCGACCTCGCGCACCGCCTCGGAGGCTGAACCGGGGCTACCGGCGCCCCGCACAGCGCCGCACACAGACGTCACGTCGGCAACGTCATGGTCCGCAACAGCTGGAGGCCTGAGCTCGGGGTCGGCTCGTGCCGTTGCGGACCGCCGTCGCCCCGCTTGCCCATCGAACGGTTACGGGCGTCTACGGAGTGCCCTGCGTGTGACGCAGGATCTCGTCGGCCAAGCGGGCGTCCAGCGCCCTGGGAAGGGTGTGGCCCATGCCCTCGACCATCACCAGCCGGGCGTGCGGAAGGGCGGCGGCGGTCGCCTCGGCGTGCGGTGGCGAAAACATCGGGTCCTCCGTGCCGTGCAGCACCAGGGCCGGCGCGGTCACGGACGACAGCTCCGCCGTGGACCCGGACCCCACCGCTCCGGCGAGCGTGTGGTGAATGCCGGCGCGCAGATCGCGCGCCCGCTCGTAGACCCGCCGCTCCATCGAGCGGTACTCGTCCTCGTGGAACGGCAGCACCGGTCCGTGCAGCACGCGCCACAGCGGCAGCCGGGCGGCGAGATAGCCCTCCAGCCCGGCCTCGGAGTCGGGCAGCGTCGACATGAGCACGGTCAGCAACTCGATCGACGGCGGAGGCAGTTGTCTGGGAAGCGCGGGCGCGCCCTCCAGCGCGCGCTGCACCGCCCCCACCGTGTCCGTGCCGAGCGGCTGGGACGACAGACTCGTCAGCGTCAGCACGCGGTGCGGATGGGAGACGGCCAGTCGCTGGGCGATGATCCCGCCCAGGGACGCCCCCACCAGATGGGCCGGTCCGGTCTCGAACGCGTCCAGTACGGCGAGGGCGTCGGCGGCCATGTCGGTGATCGTGTACGGCCGGGCGGCGAAGTCCACGACAGAGGAGCGTCCGGTGTCGCGGTGGTCGTAGCGGACGACCCGCAGGCCCCCGTCGACCAGCCGCCGGACGATGCCGTCGTTCCACTGGATCCCCTGGGCCTGTGCGCCCATCACCAGCAGGGCCACCGGATGGTCCGGGTGTCCGAACTCCTCCGCCCACAACTCGACGTCGTCCATGCGGACGTAGCGCTCGCGGCCTGTGAGGTACTCGTGCTCGTTTCTATTTTCCTGCATGGTCGTTCAAGATAATGGTCCGATGTGGGGTGCGCACCGGAATTTCCCGGGAACGGCGCGACGCTGAAGGATCCGGTTGGACGCCGTGGGGCCCCACCGGGCAACCTGCTCGCATGGCCGGAGTCAAAGGGCAGGTGCAGCAGCGCGGTGTGGAACGCCGGCGCGCCATGGTGGATGCCGCGATCGAACTGTTCGCGCTTCAGGGCGTGCGCGGCACCGGCGTGGCAGCGATCGCCGAGCGCGCGGGCGCCACGCCCTCCGCCCTCATCCACCACTTCGGCAGCAAGGACGGGCTCGTGCGAGCGGTCCTGGAGGAGGCCGACCGGCGCGCCCTGGAACGGCTGTCCGTCCCGCGGGACGCCGAACCCACCCTCGCCCAGGCCTTCGACTGGTTCGTCCGGGACGCCGAGCACACCGCCACCACCGAACGCCAGCTGACCGCGCTGCACGTGACTCTCACCGCGGAGAACCTGGAGCCGGGCGCCGCGCTGCACACCTGGTTCCGGGACCGCGGCCGGGCGCTGCGCGGCCACCTCTCCGCCCTGTTCGCACGTGCCGTGGCCGACGGTTCGGCCCGGGAGGGCCTCGATCCGCAGGTCCTGGCGACGGAGACGGCCGCGTTCATCGAAGGCGCCCACCTGCTGTGGCTGCTCGACCCCGAAAAGGTCGACCTGACGGCCGTGCACCGCAGCTACTTCGAGGGCTTGTCCGCACGCCTGCGCGCATAAATGGAACGGGGGCGGCCGCGACGGGCGGTTGAGCGCCGGCGAGGGCGGTCACTCGCGTGGCCCGCGCAGCCCCCGGCGCCGCCGACATCCCCCGAGTCCCATGGCCGGTCGGAGCGGACCGCCGTCGCTGTCAGTGGCCGTCGGTAGGGTCCTGGACAGGAAGTGACCCCGCTGCCATGCGGCAGGGTCGGGTGGGGCGGACCGGTGAGGAGCCTGTGGTGACGGTGGGGAGCGCATCTGACGAGCGCGCGATCGAGGCTGACGACCTGTCGGCACTTTTGCGGCCGCTGGCCTTTGCGGAGGGCGCCGGTCTGCCTCCGGCCCTGTGGGCGGTGCTGGCCCGCGCCCTGTCGGGGCGCCCGTGGACGACTCAGGACGTGGACGAGTGCCGGGAGCGGTGGGGTGGGCGCCTGAGCGAGACGGTGACGCCGACGGCCTCCGACTACCGGCTTCGAGACCCGGCTGAGGCCCTGGGGCTGCGCGACCGAGGAGATCAGGCCGGCGAGCAGCAGGCGCAACGGGCCATCACCGCCGCGCTGCTGGCCGAGGTGCCCGCGGACGGCGGCACCGGGCGCCGCGACTGGTCGACTGCCGCCCCGTACATCGTCCGACACCTCGCCACGCACGCGAGCGCGGGCGGTGTCCTGGACGAGCTGCTGGAGGATGCCGAGTACCTGGTCCACGCCGAACCTGGCGGACTTCTGCGTGCCCTCAACACCTCCGGCCCGCCCGAGGGGCGGTTCTCTGAAGAGAGGCGGATACGTCGGAGCGTCTACCGGGCCTCGGCGGACGTCCACGCCACCGTCGGCCTGCCGGAGCGGCGGGACATCCTCGCCGTCGACGCCGCCCGCCACGGCGAGATCGGCCTCGCCCGGGAGCTGTCCCGCGTCCGGCCGTGGCGCCCGCGCTGGGCCACCGGCACGATGGTCCACCCCGCGCTGCGCCTCGCCAAGGCGGGGCTGGGCGTGGACGCCGCCGCCTGCGCCGTCATCGACGGACGGCCCCATGCGGTGACCGGCTGCTACGACTCGAACGTGCGGGTGTGGGACCTGGTGGACGGTACCGAGCGCCTCGTGATCACCGAGGACGACGGCGTGTACGCGCTCGACTGCGTCGAGATCGACGGGCGCCCCCACGTGGTGACCGGGACCTGTTCCGGCGGTGTGCGGGTGTGGGACCTCGACACCGGGGCTGTGCGCAAAACTCTCGGCGGGCACAAAGGCTGGGTACGCGCGGTGGGTTGCACGGTGATCGACGGCCGGCCGTACGCGGTCACGGCGGGCGAGGACCGCGTGGTCCGGATGTGGGATCTGGTCGACGGTTCGGTGCATGCCCGGATGACCGGCCACACCGACACGGTACGGACGGTCGCCTTCGCCGAAGTCGGCGGCCGCCCCATGGCCGTGACGGGGGGTGACGACAGCACCGTGCGGGTCTGGGATCTGGAGAAGGGTGTCGAGCAGGCCGTGCTCACGGGCCATACATCCGCCGTCTACTCGGTGGCCTCTACGGTGATCGACGGCATTCCCCACGCCGTCACCGGGAGCGGTGGGGAGGACGCGGCGCGGGTGTGGTGCCTCACCGACGGCTCCGAGCGCGCCCTGCTGAGCGGGCACACTTCGTGGATCTCCGCGGTGACCTGCGTCGGCCTCGACGGCCGCCCGCACGCGGTGACCACCGGTGGCGACCGCACGGTCCGGGTATGGGACCTGACCGACGGCTCACAGCGCGCGGTCCTGACCGGACACCACGGTTACGTGGACGTGCTGGCCTGCGCGGAGGCCTCGGGCCGCCCCTACGCGGTGAGCGGCGGGCATTCCGCGCGCCCCCGGGTATGGGACCTGCGTGACGCTCTCCCGCCTGTCGCGCGGAAGGGTCACACCGAAACCGTGGAGGCCGTGCACGCGGTGACGATCGAGGGCCGCCCGCACGCCGTGACCGGCGGGGACACCACGGTGCGGGTATGGGACCTCGCCGACGGGACGGAACGACTCATCCTTCCCACCCGGCACAGGGTGGAGGTGCTGGCGTGCTCGACGGTGGACGGCCGCCCTCACGCGGTCACCGGGGGCTGCTGCAGCGAGGCCCGGGTGTGGGACCTCGCAGCCGGGACCGGGCTGCGGAGCCTGCCCGGACACGACCATCGGGTGGAGACCGTGGCGTGGGCCGACGTCAACGGCCGCCCGCACGTGGTCACCTCCGACCAGGAGCGCACCGTGCGGGTGTGGGACCCGGCGGACGCCACCGGCCGTCCGTCCCTCACCGACCGCACCCGTTCGGCGGTGAGCGGCATGGAGTCCGTCACCGTCGACGGCCGCCCCCACCTGGTCACCGGGAGCGACGACGGCGCGCTGCGGATCTGGAGGTTCACCGCCAAGAGCCGGCGCGTCACCGCCACCGTGCCCACCGGGCACTACTCGATCCGCACGCTCGCCCACACCGTCGTCGACGGCCGCCCGCACGCCCTGACCGTAGGCGGGAACGACACCGTCGTACGGGTCTGGGATCTCACGGACGGCACCCTGCGGACCACCCTCCCCGATCATGCCTCGGGGGTGCTGGCGGTCGCGTGCGCCACCGGGGACGGCCGCACGGACGCCTTCACCCTCGACAACAGGGGCACGGTGTACGTCTGGGATCTCGCCGAAGTCCGGCTCCGGGAGAAGGTCGAACTACCGGCGCGAGCCCAGTGCGTGGCGGCCGTCGGGCCGGACCTCGTCATCGGGATGGGCGACGACGTGGTCGTGCTCACTCGAGACGACGGCTGACCTGCGCCAGAGGGGCCGGCCCTCTCACGGTCCCCGGTGTGGGCACCGAACGGCTTCCGGATGGGTGATCGAGACCGCTCACGTGGCCTGTCGCCGGTGGCGCCACCTCGCCAGGAGGTTCCACCAGCGCGGTCGGGCCGCGCTCACGGATCCGGGTTCGCTCGCTGTCGACGACGTGGCCATAGGGGCGGACGGCGACGGGACCGGATCCGTCGTCCGATCGCGGTCCGCTGAGGTCCGGACGGCGGAAGTGATCGGCGGGAAGCGGACGGGCAGAGCGGCCAGAGCCCGGTGGAAGGGACCCTGCCGCCACTCCAACTCCTCGACCGGAACAGCCAGTTCGATGTCGGGGAGTCGGTCGAGAAGCTTCTCCAGGGCGACTGCGGCGATCGACCGGGCGGGGCCCTTCGCGGGACACGTGTGGGGGCCGGCGCTCCACGCGAGGTGCGCGCGGTTGCCCGCACGGCGGTCGCCCACGAGACCCGGGTCGGTGTTCGCGGCGGCCAGGCTGATCAGAACGGGCTCACCCTCGCGCACGAGGACCCCGTCGACCTCAACGTCCTGGAGCGGATAGTGGACCGCGTAGTTCGCGATCGGCGGGTCGCTCCACAGCACCTCGTCGATGGCGTCCTCGACGGGCATGCTGCCGCCTGCGAGATCACCTCCGAACCGGTCGTCGGACAGCAGCAGCCGCAACCCGTTGCAGATCAGGTTCTGCTGGGGCTCGGTGCCTGCGCCCATGAGGAGGACCAGCTGATGCATCATCTCCTCGTCGGTGAGCCCGGCGGGGTGGGCCATCAGCCAGGACGTCACGTCCGACCCCGGCTGTTCCCGCTTGAGTGCGACCAACTCGGCGACGCCCTCGGTCAGTACCGCGTTCGCCTTCTCGGAGTCGGCGTCGGCGTCGAAGATCCCGGACATCCCCTCGACCAGCTTGTCCCCGATGTCGGGAGGGCAGCCGAAGAGCTGGTTGAAGACCAGCAGAGGCAGGACCGCACCGTACTCGCCCAGCAGATCCGCCCGTCCGTTGGGCCCGATCCGGTCGATGAGGGTGTCCGCGCTGCGCTCCGCGTATCCCTTGAGCGCGTCGGGGTCCAGGCGGGCGAGGCTGTCGGTGATGGCGCCACGCAGCCGGGTGTGCTCGTCCCCGTCGGCCCACAGGGCGTTCGGCCGGTGCATCATCATGGGCACGACCGGGCTGTCCGCCGACACCGTCCCTTCGGCGAGGGCCCGCCATCGGCGTGCGTCCTTGGAGAAGCTGCCCGGACTGCGCAGCACCATCAGGGCGGTCTCGTAGCCGGTGACCAGTGAGGCACGCACGCCGGGTGCTATCTCCACGGGCGCCACCGATCCATGGGCGCGTATGCGGGTGTACGACGCCATGGGGTCGGCGGCGAACTCCGGGCCGTACAGGCGCTCGACCGTCCGTGCGTCGGCGTGTGCCGGGCAGCCGGGAGGAGGCGCGGCGTCACCCGCGGGTCGGGGCGTCGTCATTGTTGCTCCTGAGGGGTGCGGGTCTGGAGGTACTCGATGAGGGAGATCAGCGCTTTGGTCGAGGAGATGCCCTCCCGTGCGTCGCAGGTGACCAGAGGGGTTTCCGGGAGCAGGTCGAGAGCCTCGCGGATCTCCTCGTCGGGGAAGGGCGGCGCGCCGTCGAACTGGTTGACGGCGACCGCGTACGGAATGCCGTGCTCTTCCAGCAGCCCCATGATGTCGAAGGACTGGCCGAGTCTTCGGGTGTCCGTGAGCACCAGTGCGCCGAGCGCTCCGCAGAGCATGTCCTTCCACAGCTGGGAGAAGCGCTTCTGCCCCGGGGCGCCGAAGAGGTACAGCACCAGGGACTCGCTGAGCGTGAGTCGCCCGAAGTCCATGGCCACCGTCGTCGTGGTCTTGCCGGGCGCTCCCTCGAGGTCGTCGACGAGTTCGCCGGCCTGCGTCATCGTCTCCTCGGTGCGCAGCGGCCGGATCTCGGAGAGCGTTCCGACGAACGTCGTCTTGCCCACGGCGAAGTGGCCGACGACGAGGATCTTCGCCGCGGTGGTGACCGTGTCGGCGACGTAGAGCGGTTCAGATACGGCTTCGGAGCCCATCCAGCACCTCCTGGAGGAGTCGGGCGTCGGGCAGTTGCGCTTTGGGGACGGGAGGCCGGGCGATGACATGGCCGCTGTCGATGAGGTCGCTGAGCAGGATCTTGGTGACGCTCATCGGCAGGGAGAGGCGGCCGGCGACTTCGGCGACCGACAGTGCTCCTCCTCGGCACAGTTCCATGACACGGCGCTTCTCCGGACTCAGGCCGCCCAGGGGACGGTTGTTCACGGCCGTCACCAGCGTCACGATGTCGAGGGTGTTGCGTGTCGGATGGGCGCGGCCCTCCGTGACGACGTAGGGCCTCACAAGTCCCTTGTCGCGCGGGGGGCGTGGCGGGGTCATGCCGTGCCTGACTCGTCCGGTGTGCCGGGTTCGGTGGTCCGCCGCGGTGGACTCGTCAGCTCCTTGCCCAACCGGTCCACCAGCTTGTGCATGCTGTAGCTGACGGCTTCCATGTCGACATCCGGGCCGGCGGAGACCGCCAGATAGGCGCCGGCGCCGGCGGCCACCAGAAAGACGTACCCGTCGACGAACTCGACCAGTGTCTGCTGCCAGGGCGAGGGCTCCCGCGAGCAGAACTCGCCGGTGCTTCGGCTGATCGACTGCAGGCCGGACAACGCCGCAGCCTGGCGTTCCGCCTCGTCGCGCTCGATGCCCTGGGAGTGCGCCCGGAGCATGCCGTCCGCGGACAGCAGGATCGCGTGGCGGGCTTCCGGGACCTTGAGGACCTCGTCGAGCATCCATCCGAGTCCGTTGGTCAAATGGCCGGTCATCGCTGGTCGTTCCCTTCGGTGTCGGTTGAGGCGTCGCGGCCGGAGCGGGTGCCGCGGGCGAAGGCGCCCATGCGGGAGGCGGCCTCGGCCGCGGGGCGGACCAGCGAGGCGTCGGAGGAGGCCGGGGCCGCGCGGTCGGCGGCTGCTTCGCGCTTCGCCGTGCGTCGGCGGCGCTTGGGCAGGCCGCCCACGGTGGACGACTGCGCCGCGTCCGCTTCGGGAAGGCTCGACGATGCGTCGGCCGGCCCGGTGAGGACAAGGGGCACGACGGAACCCGGTTGGGCGGCAGCTTCCTCGGCGGCGGGGGCGGCTGGTGCGCCGGGCGAGACCGGCTTCGGCTTCGGGGTGTCCGGGGCGCTCGCACCCTGCACGGGGACCGGCGGACCCGTGAAACGCACGCGGTTGATGAGCTCGTTGGGGAGGAAGAGCACGGCCCGCACGCCGCCGTACGGGGACTGCGTGTCGACCGAGACCGTGAATCCGTACCGGGCGGCGAGTACGCCGATGAGGGCGAATCCGAACTGCGGCGGGTCGCTGAGCCGGTTGATGTCGATGTGATCCAGGCCGGACAGGCGGCGCGTGGCCTCCTCGGTCTCGAGCGCCTCCATGCCGATGCCGGCGTCGTCGATGACGATGCTGACGCCGCTGTGGGCGGGCTGGATGGCGACCTCGACGGTGGTGTTGGGCTGCGAGTGCCGCGCCGCGTTGTCCAGGAGCTCGGCAACCGCGAGGACGACGGGCTCGACCGCTCGGCTGACGACGTCCATGTCGACCCGGGAGTTCACGTTGACGCGCCGGTAGTCCCGGATCCTCGACGTCGCACCGCGTACGACGTCGAGCAGGGGTGACGCGGCACGCTGGCGTCCCGGCCATGAGCCGCACAGCACGGCGATGGCCTGTGCCCTGCGGCCGAACTGCGCGTTGGCGTGGTCGATCTCGAGGAGGTCCTGGAGCATATGCGGGTCGTCGTGCCGGTCCTGCATGTCCGAGATGGACAGCTGCTGTTCGTTCGCCAGGGCCTGCATGGCTCGCATCGCCGTCTTCAGCGTCGCCTTCGCCGACTTGTCCGCGCGGGACTGTGCGGACAGGTCGGCATCGGTGAACTGCTCGACGATCTTCTGCAGGTCCCTGCCGTACTCCGTCGCGGCGAGATCCGGGTCGAGCGGTCCGGGTACGGGCGCGGACAGGCGGGACGCCTCGGCGAGAGCGGGAAGCCGCACCTCGGCAAGGTGCCGGACCTCCTCCTCACGCGCGAGCAGGCCGGTTTCCTGGGCCGTCAGTCGACGGCGCAGGGCGGCGGTGATCCGGTACTGGCGGACCAGCAGCGACGGCCCGGCGAGCGAGACCGCGGCAAGGCACCAGAACACCGCCTCCGGTATGTGTTGTGTCATCAGATCCTCATGGAAGGGGAGCGTGGCAGGCCCGGAGGAGACGAGGCGGGCGGAAACCGGCGCTGAGGACCATCGGATCGCGATTGGTCGGGACGGGACGCAGCACCGTGGTGTCGGTGGTGCCAGGGATCACTCGCGTCCGTCCAACGGGCGCTGGAGTGCCCGATCATTCATGGCCGGAAGGGATGCTTCAAGTGCCGTACGGGCACAAATCGAGTTCAACAAGGTGCTACCACCTAGTAACAGTCCGTTACGTCCGGATGGCGAAGACTCACAGGTGCTCCACAGGTCATGTCCGCTGCGGCGGCGCGGCCGGGCGGTCCGTTCTCTGTCCTGGCACTTGAGGAACTCCGCCACCAGGTCCGCCACCTGACCCGGATGCAGCTCATCCGCACCCGCGCCGCCCGGCGACGGAACGAGACCGCCTGGCGCGAGCCCGTGATCCTGACGAGGCCGTCCGCCCGGCGGCCCGCAGGGCGGCGCCGAGAAGAAGCCGGGCGGCCGTCGGCGGCGGCCGCACCGACGCCACAGGCGGCACCCCAGCAGTTCCTTGTGCTCGCGCCGGGCGGTGCAACGGCAGCGGGGGCGGCGACGGTGGCCGGCAGGGCGGGCGGGGGCTTCGATCACCGGTGAGTCGTCGACGGCCACGCTGCGCTACCGGCCGACGGCGCCGGCCGGGCGGAGCCGGCTGCCCGCGGCAACGTTCTCGGCGCCAATGTTGTTCTGCCTGGTGACCGCCGGGGTGGTGCGATGTTAGGAAGGAGGCATGGTCGAACGCGCCAAACGTTCCCAGGGCACCTCAAAGCGGTCACGCAGAGCGAGGAGCCCCAGGAGTCTGGCCGGTCGGGTGTTCGCCGTGCAGGTGGCGGTCGTGGTTCTGCTGGTGCTGGGGGCGATCCTGGCCCTGGTCCTGGAATCCCAGAGCGCCAGCGACAAAGAGGCCCGCAACCGGTCGGTGGCGGTGGCGCAATCGTTCGCGCACTCCCCCGGCCTCGTCGACACGCTGAACTCGTCCGACCCGTCGAAGACGCTGCAGCCGCTGACCGAGGCGGCGCGCAGGGAGGCGGGCGTCGACTTCATCGTGATCATGGACACCCAGGGCATCCGCTACACCCACCCGATGCCCGACCGGATCGGCCAACGCTTCGTCGGCACCATCGAGCCCTCCCTGGCCGGCCGCGTCTACACCGAGAGCGTCCATGGGCCCCTCGGCCATGAGATGCAGGCGGTCGTGCCCGTGAAGACCGCCGACGGCACGGTGGTGGGCCTGGTCTCGGCCGGAATGAAGGTCAAGAACGTCACCGCCGCGGGCAACGAGCAACTGCCGATCATCCTCGGTACCGGAGCCGCCGCGCTGGCGCTGGCCACCACCGGCAGCGCCCTCACCGCCCGGCGGCTGAAGCGCCAGACCCACGGGCTCGGCCCCGAAGAGATGACGCGCATGTACGAGCACCACGACGCGGTGCTGCACGCGGTGCGCGAGGGCGTGGTCATCGTCGGGCAGGACAGGCGGCTGGTGCTGGCGAACGACGAGGCGAAGGAACTGCTGGGGCTGCCGGCCGACGCGGAGGGCCGGCACGCGGCGGACCTGGCGGGGCTCTCCTCCGACACCCGCGAGCTGCTGTTGTCGGGCCGCCCGGCCGCCGACGAGGTGCACCGGGCCGGCGGAAGGCTGCTCGTGGTGAATCAGCGGCCGACCGACCGCCACGGCGGCGCCATGGGGACGGTCGCCACGATCCGCGACTCCACCGAGCTGCTGGCGGTCTCCGGCAAGGCCGAGGCGGCCGGCAAACGGCTGGCCCTGCTCTACGAGGCCGGCACCGACATCGGCTCCACCCTCGACGTCGAGCACACCGCCGAGGAACTGGCCCGCGTCGCCGTCCCCGGCCTCGCGGACTTCGTCACCGTCGACCTCGCCGACCCCGTGCTGCAGGGCGACGAGCCGTCCAGCGGCCGCATGGAGCTGCGCCGCGTCGCCGTCCACGGGATCTGCGACGACCACCCCTTCTACCCCCGCGGCAAGCTGATCACCTTCATTCCGTCCACGCCGCAGGCCCAGGGCTTCGACAGCGGCCTCTCCCAGGTGGTGCCGGACCTTTCGGTGGCGGACGGGTGGCAGGCGCAGGACCCGCAGTGGGCGCGCCGGATCGTCGACCACGGTGTGCATTCACTGATCACCACGCCGCTGTCGGCGCGCGGCATCATCCTGGGCGTCGCCAACTTCTGGCGGACGCAGAAGCCCGAGCCGTTCGACGAGGAGGACCTGTCGCTGGCCGAGGAGCTGGTGGCGAGGGCGGCGGTCAGCATCGACAACGCCCGCCGGTACACCCGGGAACACGCGATGGCCGTGACCCTGCAGCGCAGCCTGCTGCCGCGCGCCCTGCCCGAGCAGAGCGCCCTGGAGGTCGCCCACCGCTACCTTCCGGCGCAGTCCGGGGTCAGTGGCGACTGGTTCGACGTCATCCCGCTGCCCGGCAGCCGCGTCGCCCTCGTCGTGGGCGACGTCGTCGGCCACGGACTGCACGCCGCGGCCACCATGGGCCGGCTGCGCACGGCCGTCCACAACTTCTCGGCGCTCGACATCCCACCGGACGAACTGCTCGGCCACCTCGACGAGCTCGTCGACCGCATCGACCGGGAAGAGAGCGACGACGGTTCCGGGACGGGCGTCTCCGGCGCCACCTGCCTGTACGCGATCTACGACCCGGTCACCCGGCTGTGCACCGTCAGCCGGGCCGGCCACCCCGCGCCCGCACTGGTCCGCCCGGACGGCAGCGTCGACTTCCCGGACCTGCCGGTCGGACCGCCGCTGGGGACAGGGGGCGCGCCCTTCGAAACGACAGAGCTGCGGCTGGACGAGGGCACCCAGATCGTCCTCTACACCGACGGGCTGATCGAGGACCGCGCCCGGGACTTCGACGCGAGCATGGAGCGGCTGCGCGACGCGCTCGCCGACCACCGACGGGAGCCCGAGGAGAACTGCCGGGCGATGATCGACGTCCTGCTGCCTGCCCAGCCGCAGGACGACGTGGCCCTGCTGATCGCCCGCACCCGGGCGATCCACCCGGAGAACATCGCCGAGCGGGACATCCCGTTCGACCCGGAGGCCGTCGCGGAGCTGCGCACCTGGGCGACGGCCGTGCTGGAGAAGTGGGACCTGGACGACCTGGTCTTCACCACCGAGCTGATCCTCAGCGAACTCGCCACCAACGCCATCCGCTACGGCACGGCGCCCGCCCGGGTACGGCTGCTCCGCGACAACGCCCTGATCTGCGAGGTCACGGACGGCAGCAGCACCGCCCCGCACCTGCGGTACGCGGCCACCACGGACGAGGGCGGTCGCGGCCTGTTCCTGGTGTCCCAGCTCACCACCCACTGGGGCACCCGCTACAACCCCCGCGGCAAGACCATCTGGGCGGAGCAGGCCCTCCCCACCCCGGTCGGCCTCCCCCACGGCACGGCGCCATGACACCGCCCGGCCACTGCCCCGGGTTCCGTTCCTGCGTTGATGATCGGCGTGCTCAGTCGGGTCCCGTCCAGTCGAAGGTGAAGTGCTTGCTCGACTTGCCCGAGCGTTCCCAGGAGAAGCCGAACGCGTCGGCGCGGTCAGCGGTGGCCCGTCCCCAGGTGGCGACCTGGCCCGGTCCCACCTCGGCGCCCGGGGCGTTGTGGACCTGGACGCGGGTTCCCTGCGGGGTGGTCGGGCCGGTGAGCGCCTCGGCGGCGGCCGTGACCCGGCCGGGAATCTCGGCTCGCCAGGTGGCGAGTTCCGCGTCGATCTCCACGTTGATCGGCGCGATGTCCATGCCGCGCATCTCCGGCTGGAACATCTCCCCGAACTGCGCCGGCCAGCCTCCCGCCTCACCGCCGAAGACGGCCCCGAGCGCGGCGCGCTGCCGGTCGTCGGCGCGTTCGTCGAGGAAGACCGCGGCGTAGGCGTCGCTGTGCTCGCCGGCCCAGACGTTGCCCACGAAGGAGCCCAGCATCAGGACGTTCAGGTCGTCGAGCCGTACGTCGCCGTAGTTGCCCTCACGGATGTGCCAGACCAGCACGCCTTCGCAGTCGCCGTAGGTCGGGGGCTGCGCGAACGTGCAGGGGCACGGTATGGCGCATTTGCAGACGTCGAACCAGTCGCCGGCCAGATGCCAGCGGGTCGCGGTGGTGCTCTGTTCCGTCATCTCGTCCGTCATCTCGCTTCCCTCCCGTCGAGCCCGAGGGAGCTTTTCGGAGTGGCGAGACCGCGTGTCCCGAGCCCGCACACCGATCGCAGGGCGGCCTCTGTCTTCCAGCTTGCCGCAGGTCCTCACATGCCGTCCATCGAGGGCGTCGCTTCCTGGAGTCCTGGCAGCAGCCAGTCCTGGAACGGTGCCAGGACGGCGAGGACGAGGAAGACGACGCCTACCGTCCGGGCGAGCAGCGGCCCTCGTGACCACAGCTTCTCCACGAAGATCACTGTCGCCAGCCCGGCCATCGCCGCCACGTTCATCACGCCGAGGGGGACGAGGACCACCATCAGTCCGGCGCAGCAGCCGACGCAGTAGCCGCCGTGGTGGATGCCCACCCGTAGATCGCGGGCGGGCCGGCGGAACCCGGCGTAGCGCACCAGGTGACTCATGGGGTCGCGGCAGTGGCGCAGACACACGTTCTTGAGCGGGCCCAGCTGGTACAGGCCCGCCAGCAGGAAGGCCACCGAGCCGATCCAGCGTCCTGCCGCCGGATGGTCTTCCACCAGATCGCCGGTGACGCGGAGAGCCATGTAGGCGAGCAGCCCGAAGACGGTCCACACCAGCAGATATCCGGCCACGAACTCCAGGGTGTGTCCTGCCCGGCTCCACCCGGAGGACCGCGCCCCGATTCCCCGCACCCAGGTGAGGGCCACGGGTGCCATGGACGGCAGCATCATGGCCGCCATCATCGTGACCCAGAGCACCAGGAACAGCGGCAGCGCCATCCCCATCGTGCCGGGCTCGACCCCCATGTCCCGGGCCTGTCCGACGGTCAGGACCCAGGCGGGCACGGTGATCAGGACGATCAGCGACCAGGCGACCGCCAGCTGCCGCGCCGGCAGCAGTCCCCCGCCCTGCGCGGTGGGCGCGGGCGGCCGGGCAGAGCCGCGGGTGGAGTTCCGGAGATGCCGCATCGGTGCGCTCCCCTGTATGCACTTCCAGGACAGCACGCCCCTCGCCCCACCGCGACTTCGCCGACAGGACGCCCGGGTCCGTAGCCCTGAGCCATTCGGCTCGGCGCCCCGACCAGGGAGAGTCCGGCACCGCGAACAGCACTGCCAGCCGGCCTTCTCATAGCGCGAGGAACCCGGAAGGGGCACTCACCGCGCCCCCACCGCCCGCAAGAGGCACGCTGGAACCGTGTCTGAAGTACTGCTGCTGTTCGACGGAGAGACCACCGAAACCGAGGCCTGGCTGGGACGCTTCACCGGCGGACTGGAGTGGGGCGGTGTCCTGCGAAACCTTCCCGCGCACATCGCCGCCGCCGTCCGCCAGAGCAGCGACGTCCGGATCCGCCTCGTCCACAGCGGGCAGGAGCGGCGCATCCACCCCCTGCGAACCCCCAGCCACGGCGACACGAACAGCGACGTCCTGTTCCTCGGAACGCACACCGCCCCCTTCTGAGGACGACACCGAGCTCAGCGGCACGCCCGCCCCCACGCTGGAATGTACGGGTGGCGTCCCATACGAAGACTGATCACTACTGGGTACGCGAGTCCAGGAGTCCGCGGCCGTGCTGCCACGGGCCCAGGCCGCTGGCGGAGTTGATGTGTCCGCACGCGCCTGCCAGGTGCCATCGCGCCTTCCACCGCGCCGCGAACCCGGCAGCCGCCTCGGGGGTGCAGTACGGGTCGTCGGTGCTGCCGACCACCAGGGCCGGGCACGGCAACGGTTGCGCCGACACCTCGATGAACGTCGCGGCCGCCTCGCGTGGGAACGCCGGCCCGTGCGGGTCGGGCGGCGCGACGAGCAGTGCGCCGCCCGTCGGAGTCGAGGGGTTCCTGTTCAGCCAGACGGCCGCGGCCCAGCAGCCCAAGCTGTGGGCCACCAGCACAACTTGGCTGTCCTGTCCGGAAGCAACGTCGTACGCCTCCTGGACGGCGTCGACCCAGTCGTCCAGATCGGGGGCGGACCACGAGGCAGGCGAGATCCTCACCGCCGAGGTGCCCCACTGCCGCTCCCACACGGTCTGCCAGTGCTGCCCGTCCGAGCCGTCGATGCCCGGGATGACGACGTACGCGACCACTGCCCACCACCGTTTCACTCGTCGCTCCTACGATCGCGGGAGCGCCTGGCGCAGATTCTGTTGGACGCGTCGGGGCAGCGGCGGTGACGCAAGTGATCTCAAGGAAGATGGTGCGGACAACGATGGAATCACTCGACCGGATAGACCGGGACATACTCGCCCTGCTCCAGACCGACGGCCGGTTGACCGGCGCGGAGGTGGGGCGCCGCGTCGGACTCTCGCAGCCCGCGGCCGGCGCGCGCATCCAACGGCTGGAGAAGACCGGCGTCATCACCGGCTACCGAGCCGTGGTCGACCCGGCAGCCCTCGGTCTGAACATTCACGCGGTCATCCGGCTGCGCACCACGCACGCCCTGCTGCCACGCGCCCTGGACTTCGCCTCCCGGACCTCCGAGATCACCTCCACCCTCCGAGTCACCGGGGAGGACTGCCTCATCTTCGACGTGTACTGCCCGCAGGCAGGACGACTCGAAGAAGTTGTCGACGCACTTGCCCGATACGGCCCCGTCACCACGTCCCTCGTGCTCCGCGCCTACCCCCACAAGGCACTGACCGACGCCACGTCGACGACGTGACCCGTGTCGAAGCTGGTCCGTCCGGGTTTGCCGGTGATGACTCGTGCGATCCACCTGGCCCGAGAGCCCGGGGCCGAGCTCCGGGCCAGGCTGTCACGTCACGGATTTACACGATCTTTCAGACGCGCTCAGCCGTCGGCCGACGTGCCTGTCGCGTGCGGCGGGGCTAGTTCTGGTCGATGGGGAGTGCGAGGTCGGTGACCTGGTACTTCTTCGGGAAGGAGCCCTTGTCGGTGGCCTTTCCGTTGAGCGGGTTCACGCTGTAGAGGCGGTAGGCGCCCGCAGTGCCGATGGCCGCGTAGCCGCGGTTCGTCCCGGCGGTGGGGTTGTAGTAGATGTCGAACCCGGCGTCGAGGTCGGCGTTGACGCCGAGGCTGCCGGTGGGGGCGAGGGTGCCTGCGTTGGCCGGGGACTGCAGCGAGATCCGGTCGGCCATCGTGTCGAGGTCGAACAGCGTCGTCGCGGTCGCCGGGTTGAGGTCGTTATTGGTGTAGGCGGCGCCGGTCACGCCCAGGGCGGTGGACGGCGGGGTGGTGGGGTTGGTGAGCGTGCCGTCCACGGTGGTGGTGAGCGGGGCGGCGGGGTCGTCGATGTTGTGCCGCAGGTTCTGCCCGGTGTCGGAGATGACCCGGAGCCGGTTGGCCGCCGGGTTGAAGTCCACGCCGAACGCGGTGCCGGACAGCGCGACGGTCAGCTGGGAGACCTTCGTCGCTTTCGCGTTGGTGGTGTCGAGGGTGTAGATGCCGCCCTTGTTGCCGACGCCGTACAGCCGCTCGTTCTGCACGCGGAAGTCGATCCCGACGAGCCGGGTGTCCCCGGCCAGGCCGGAGACCCTGCCCAGCTGCCAGGCGCCGGCCAGCCTGCGGACGTCGAACTCGACGAGGCGCTGGTCCTTCGTGAGGCCGACGGCGGTCAGCCCGGTGTGCTTGACCGCGGGCGTGTGGTCGCCGACCGCGAGCGCGGGTGCGGCGCCCGAGGCGGCGAGCAGCAGGCCGACGGCCGCGAGGGTGCGTTTACGCATGGTCTCTCCCAGAGTTGGCTGCCCCGGACGCGGAACCGTCGAGGCATCTGGGAGCAATCCGTCACCGCTGACGCCCTGGACGGGTGTCCGCGGCGAAAGACACCCGCACGGCCCAACCGGCAGCCGGACACCCACCCGGACGGAGCACACCCGATGCCGCAGACCACGCCCACCGGCCGTCACGCATGCGCCCGACCCCTGCCTGAACACGCGCCGACGGCCGGGACCACCGCCAGGTAGCCCGTGACCGCCCATGCCGTTGTCGTCGGCCGGCCGATGCTGCCGCACACAGCCGGCAGCCGAGGACGGCTGCACCGCGCTGCGGGATACGCGCCGGAACGCCGTCCCATGTGCACAAACGTTCCCGGAGGCAGCGGCCAATCCACCGGGCGGTCAGGAACGGATTACTGCCGGACATGTCCCGACCGCGGAGGCCCTCAGTGAAGGAAGTTGTGCATATCGGCAGGCACCGGCAGGGCGAGCCCGACCTGGAGGAGCTTGTCGAACGGGTGGCCCTGGGCGACGAGGACGCCTTCACCCGCGTCTACGACGCGGTGGTGAGCCCGGTACTGGGTGTCGTACGGGCGGTACTGCGCGACCAGGCGCAGTCGGAGGAAGTGGCGCAGGAGGTGCTGGTGGAGGTCTGGCGGACCGCGCCCCGCTACCGGCCCGACCGCGGGACGGCCATCAATTGGATCCTCACACTGGCCCACCGCCGGGCGGTGGACCGGGTGCGCTCGGCGGACGCCGCGATCGCCCGGGACCACAAGGCCGCCCTGCTCGACCGGATGCCCGAGTACGACCAGGTCGCCGAACACGTCGAGGCGCGCCTGGAACGCGAGCACGTACGGCGCTGTCTGCGCACCCTGACCGACATCCAGCACCAGGCCGTCACCCTGGCCTACTACCGGGGTCTGAGCTACCGCGAGGTGGCGGAAGCGCTGGCCCTCCCGCTGGGAACCGTGAAGACCCGGCTGCGGGACGGGCTCATCCGCATGCGTGACTGCCTCGGAGTGACCGCGTGACGACCAACGATCTGCACCGGCTGACCGGTGCCTACGCCCTGCACGCCCTGCCCGCCGAGGAGCAGACACGGTTCGAGCGTCACCTCGCGGCCTGCGAGCCGTGCGCCCAGGAGACGGCCGAACTGTCCGCGACCGCCGCCCGCCTCGGCCTCGCCGTCGCCACCGCACCCACGCCGGGCCTGCGCGAGAACGTGCTGGCCCGCATCGCCACCGTCCGCCAGCAGACGTCCGGCGGACAGGACCGGCCCCGGATTCTTCGGCCCGCGCGGACCTCGGCCCCCTCCCGGTGGGCGCTGGCAACCTGCCTGGCGGCGGCCGCGGCCCTCGGCGCAACAGCCATGTGGCAGCACCGGCAGGTCGAGGACGCCCGCAGCCGGACGGAGCGGGCCGTGCACGCGGCCGACGAGATCGCCGCCATACTGGCCGCGCCCGACGCCAGGACCCAGGCCGCCGGGCTCGCCGACGGCGGCACCGGTGCCGTCGTCGTCTCCCGCAGCCAGGACCAGGCCGTGTTCGCCGTCTCGAAGCTGACCCGGCCCCCTGGCGGCAAGGTCTACCAGCTGTGGTTCGACGACTCCGGCACGATGCGGCCGGCCGGCCTGCTGGACCCCGACCGCAGCGAGCAGACGGTCCTGATGCGCGGCGGGGTCCACAACGCCTCCGGCATGGGCATCACCCTCGAACCCGACGGCGGCTCCGAACAGCCCACTTCGCCCCCTCTGGCCCGCATGGCCTTCCCGGGCTGACAGACCGGTACATCTTCCGCGCGCGGCGCACGGGTGTGTGCCCTTGCCGTCCGCACGGTCCCGTCAGCACCGCCGGGCTCGGCACGGGGAGGCCGTAGGGTTCTGCCTCGTGCAGCTTGAGATTTCCGACCTGATCACGGCGGTGGAACCACGCAGCGGCCGCCGGCTCCCGGTTCGCCGCGCCGAGGTGATCCAGCAGCTCCTCGAGAGCGGGGACGAGCGCGGGTCCCGGATCGTCGCCGAGCTGCCCGCGGACCAGGACGGCGTACTCGACCCACACGCCGTGGACCGCTTGCTCATCAGCGTGCACACCGAACTCCAGCGCCTGAGCGAGGAGCTACGGATCGGCGAACGCCTGGTTCATCTGCTGGGCCCGCTCTTCACCGCGATTCGGTCGACGAGCGCGCAGCCCGGGCCGTACCGCCTGGTCGACGTCGGTTGCGGCTTGGGCTACCTGGTCCGCCGGCTGGCGGCCACCAACGCCCTGGGAGCGGACGTCGAGCTGCTCGGGGTCGACCTCGACGCTGCGCTGGTCGGCGAAGCGGAGCGGCTGGCCCGCGCGGAGGGGCTCGGCTGTCGCTTCGTCCACGGAAACGCCTTCGACCTGCCGGAGGCGGCGACCGTCTACGTCTCCACCGGTGTGCTGCACCACTTCCGTGGTCCGGCCCTGGACGAGTTCTTCCAGGCCCAGGCCGCCTCACCGGCGCAGGCCTTCTGCCACTTCGACATCGCCGCGACCCGCCTGGCCCCCGTCGGCGCCTGGGTGTTCCACCACGCCCGGATGCGCCACCCCCTCGGCCGCCACGACGGCGTCGTCTCCGCGCGGCGCGCACACAGTGACGAGACGCTGTTGCGCGCCGCCGCCGCACCCGGCATCCGGCCGCTGCTGTACGAGCCGCGCGGCTTGGCGAACCCGTTCTGCACCACGCTGCGGCCGGTCATCGGAGTGCGCCCGCACCTGGAGGCGCCGCTCCGCCTGGCGCTGGGACGGGCCTCGCGCCGGCTGGTCGGCCCGGAGCACCTGGCCGAGGCCACCGGATGACGCCCGCCATCCTGCTCGCGCTACTCGGCCTGGTCGACGCGTCGTTCAGCGGATTCCGCGCCTACGCCGGCCGTGACGCCCGTATCCGCAAGCACCGGGCCACGGCGCGAGCGGCCCTGCGCGGGCTGGCCGTCGGGGCCGTGTTGCTGCTCGCCCCCGCGCTGACCGCCGCCATCGTGCTGCTGACCGCGTCCGACCGGGCCGAGACCCTCGGCGCGCTGGCCGCCGGGGGCTACGGCTACCTGTTTCCGCTCGCCGTCTACACCGCCGTCGTGCTGGTCTCGCTCGCGGCGTACTTCGCCCTGCCCTTCCGGGCCGGCACCCTCGCCGTGGTCATCGGCCTCGGCCCGCTGACCCTGCTGCGCCCGCTCGCCATTGCCGCCGCCTGCGTCGGCGCGCTGATCAACGGTGGCGGAGCCCCTTCCCTTCTGGTCGGCGTGATCGCAGGCGCCGCCGTGCTGTGCGTCGAACCTGCGGTGCACCGACGCTGGTACCGCAACGTGCAGTAGCGAACCTGGGTGACGACGCGCGGTCTGCACCGGGCGTGACGGCGAGGGCTGAGCCGGTGCTTCCCCTTCGATTGGTCAAGGGGCTCAAGCGCCGGATGGTTGGCCGGGCCGACTTCTCCTCGCTTCGTGAGGGCAGGTGCTGCGGTCAGTCACCTCGACGGTTCTCGGCTCTGCGGATGGTCACCGCGGTCAGAACCGGGTCGGTAGGCGGCACCAGCTCTCTGGTGGAGACCTCTACGAGGTGCGCCGGAGCATCGCCGTGCTGCAAGGCGGTCACGTACTCGATGAGCTGCGCATGGGAAAGCACCGGCACTTTCTGGCGCAGGGTGTGCATGGCATGCGCCCTCCCGCGAGCGTCTGCCACCGCCCGGACCTCATCGTGCAGATCGTCCACTGCGGTCCGCGTGACCTGCCGTCGAATACGGACTCGGTAGTCCGCCTCCCAGGCGTCCGTTATTCCGGAGACGACACCGATCTGATGCAGGCTTCCGTCGACGCGGTCGACAAGATACGGCCCATTCCCCGCCAGCGCGAAGGCTGGATTCCGAGTGCGCAGATAGTCCTCAGACGTCCAACGAACGATCCATACCAGCTCGTGCTGCTCTACACGCGACACGGCCATGCGCATCGGGTCGAGCCCAACCGACAGCTCCCGCTGGTAGTCGCGTTCCAGCTCTTCCTCAACGATCCGAACCGCGGCATCTCGCTCGATCACGTCGTCAGCATCCCGTACGGCCCGGATAGCTACCACCAGGTTTCATGCTCGCTCCACGGTTCGGCAGACCACAGTGGACGCATGTGAACGGCGCCAACAGGTGCTGCTGATTCTCCGAGCGATGGGGTGGCGCCGATCATTTCCGGTGACCCCGTCGCAGAATTTGAGCCAGAGCCGGGCGCCCCCACAGGTCTTCACACCGGGGTGAAGCAGAAGCGGAGTTGGTCTACTCCGTAGCCGGCGCAGTCGCGGATTGGTCGCGGGCGAGAACTCACTCGATCGGGTGAGCGACCAATCCACCCGGCGCTCGGGCAACGGATTCCCGGCGTGAGCGAATCCGAGAAGAACACCGCACGCAGTCTTCGCCGCCCGGCGCGAACCGCCCTGGGTGCGCTGAGCGGTGCGCTGGCCGGATGCGCGGCGCTCGCGCTGGCCGAGGCGGTGGCGGGTGCGGTGCGGGTGCAGGCCGGTCCCCTGGTCGCGGTCGGCGGTGCGGCGATCGACCGCACTCCCGCGGCCGTGAAGGACTGGGCGATCCGCACGTTCGGCAGCGACGACAAGCTGGTGCTCCGGCTCGGAATTCTCGCAGTGCTGGCGCTTTTCGCCCTCGCGTTGGGGGTGGTCGCGCTGCGGTTTCGGCGCTCTGGGGCGGCCGGGGTGCTGATGTTCGGGGTGGTGGGCGCGGCCGCCGCGACCGGGCGGCCGGACTCGGCCGGTGTCAGCGACGCGCTTCCCTCACTGTGCGGTGCCGCGGTCGGGGCCGTGGTGCTGTACGTCCTCGCAGGCCGCCTCACACGTCTCAGCCCCGGCAGCGATGCCGGCACCAGCCCGCAGAACGACGTTTCCACCGAAGGGAATTGGGATCGGCGCGGCTTCGTCGTCGCGGCGGGCGTCACCGCGGTCGCGTCCGTCGGCGCCGGACTGCTCGGCCGTGCGCTGGCCGGCGCCCGCGGCCGGGGCGCCGTCGAGTCGCGGGCGGCCGTGAGGCTTCCCGCACCCGGCTCCCCCGCCCGGGCCGTGCCCCGGGGCGCCGGGCTGCGGATCGCCGGGGTCAGCTCTTTCATGACGCCGAACAGCGACTTCTACCGCGTCGACACCGCCCTTGTTGTGCCCAAGGTCGACGCCACCACCTGGCGGCTGCGCATCCACGGCAAGGGCGTGCGCCGACCGGTCGTCCTCGGTTACGACGATCTGCTGCACCGGGAGCTGATCGAGCGGGACATCACCCTGACCTGTGTGTCCAACGAGGTCGGCGGCCCCTACGTCGGCAACGCGCGCTGGACCGGCGTACGGCTGGCCGACCTGCTGGCCGAGTGCGGGGTACGGCCGCCGTCCGCGGGCGGCCCGGCCGACCAGCTCGTGGCCCGCTCCGTCGACGGCATGACCATCGGCAGCCCCGTGGAGAACCTGATGGACGGCCGTGACGCCCTCCTCGCCGTCGGCATGAACGGCGAGCCGCTGCCCTTCGACCACGGTTTCCCCGTCCGCATGGTCGTGCCCGGTCTGTACGGCTACGTCTCGGCCTGCAAATGGATCAAGGACATCGAGCTCACGACGTTCGATTCCTATGATCCGTACTGGGCCAAGCGCGGCTGGGCCCGCAAGGCCCCGGTCAAGACCCAGTCGCGGATTGACACGCCGAAGCCGTTTGCCCGGCCCAAGGCCGGCACGGTGATGGTCGCCGGAGTCGCCTGGGCCCAGCACCGCGGCATCGACACCGTCGAAGTCCGTGTCGACGACGGCCCCTGGCAGCTGGCCCGGCTCGCGGCCGAGGACTCCCGCGACACCTGGCGGCAGTGGTCCCTGCCCTGGGCGGCGGCCAAAGGAACCCACACCCTCACCGTGCGCGCCACCGACCGCACCGGCCGGACACAGACCGGCGAACGCACCCGAACCGTCCCCGACGGCGCCAGCGGATGGCACTCCGTGGTCGTGACCGTCGAGTGACCCCCGAGCCACCTTTCCCATCCCCCTTTCAAGCAGCTACGGCTGCACCCCTCAACAGGAGAGACATGATGAACACCCGCATCCGCCGTACCGCCGTGACCGTGGCCGCCATGGCCGTGCTGCCGCTCGCCCTGAGCGCCTGCTCCAACGACAGCAACGACTCCGCGCAGGACAACTCCTCCCCGACAGCGGCCTCCGCGCCCGCTTCCGAGGACGGGATGAGCGGCTCCGACACCTCCATGAACGACGAGCCCTTCGGCCCGGCCTGTGCCGGCGTCCCGGACGAGGGCGCGGGCTCGTTCGACGGCATGGCCAAGGACCCGGTGGCCACCGCCGCGTCCAACAACCCGGCGCTGTCCACGCTCGTCGCCGCGGTCACGAAGGCAGGCCTGGTGGACACCCTCAACAACGCCCAGGACATCACCGTGTTCGCGCCGACCAACGACGCCTTCGCGAAGATCCCCAAGGCGGACCTCGACGCGGTCCTCAATGACAAGGAGCAGCTGACCAAGATCCTCACCTACCACGTGGTCGGCCAGAAGCTGGCACCCGCGGACCTCGCGAACGGCACCTTCGAGACGCTGGAGAAGTCGAAGCTCACCACTTCCGGCTCCGGCGAGTCCTACACCGTGAACGACTCCGCCAAGGTGGTCTGCGGCAACGTCAAGACCGCCAACGCCAACGTCTACATCATCGACACCGTCCTGATGCCGACCAGCTGACAACCCGTCGCTCTGCAGGGCGCTGCTCGGACAGCGCCCTGCAGCCCGCTTTCGCCCGCACTCGCCACGACGCTGCGCCGCAGAGGCGCTGGAGGGAGGACCGCATCGGGCGGCGGAGGCTTCCGCTCCCTCCCAGGTCGCCGTCAGCGCGCCGAAGGCCCGGGTCCGGCTGCCGGAATCCGTTCGGGCACGTGCAGGTGGTAGACGTGAAAGGCCCGTCCGATCACCGGCTGAGCCACATTGCGCACGCGCACGCCGCCGCTGGTCAGACCGTGTTCCGTGCCGGCGTGGGCGTGGCCGTGCACGGCCAGATCGGCACCGGCGGTATCGATCGCCTCCGCCAGCAGATAGCTGCCGAGAAACGGGTAGATCTCCGGCGGCTCTCCGGCAAGGGTGTCCGGCACGGGAGAGAAGTGCGTCAGCGCGACCCGTACGTCACAGTCCTGCTCACCGAGCCGCTCCAGGGCGCCGCGCAGGCCTTCCGCACTGCGCCGGGTGCAGCGGACGAACTCCTTCATCTCCGGCTCGCCGAACTCGCCCGCGCTGCGGCCCACGAAACCCCCGCCGAAGCCCTTGGTGCCGGCCACTCCGATACGGCCTCGCGCGCACTCCACGACCGTCTCGGTCCCCTCCAGCACCCGGGCGCCGCCGTCCCGGAGGATGGCCATGACCTCCTCCGGCTGCTCGTCGTGGTGGTCGTGGTTTCCCAGTACCGCCACCACCGGCACGCCCAGATCCTTGATCTCCCGCGCCACCACCCGAGCCTCCTCGGGCGTGCCGTGCCGGGTCAGGTCACCGGCGAGGAGCAGTACGTCGGCGCACTCCTGCAGGGTCTCGAACGCGGGCCGCAGCGTTCCCTGACTGTCGGGCCCCATGTGGATGTCCCCTACGGCCGCGACACGGATCATGGCAGCTCCTCGGCCTCGTCCGGCGTCGACGCCGCGGCGACCACCAGGTCGCAATGCAGCGGCAGTTCGCTCAGCGTCTCCCCCACGACCCGCTCCACCTCGTCACGGCAGTGCGTGGACGGCACGCTCCCGGTCACCAGCACCGAGTCCCCGTGCACCACGACCTGAACGCCCAGCTCGGCCAGTGGACCCTCCGCGAGTCGCTCACGCAGATGAGCGACCCGATAGTCGAGGTTGCTCATGAGCGCTCCTCCTGAGGCGCGATCACACCGAGACGCTCCAGGAGGTACAGGAACGCCGCCGGCATCGGCTCCTCACCGCACTCGCGCCGCACCTCCTGCCAGTCGATCTTCTCCCTCAGCGAGCGGGCAAGGGGCAGGACCGAGCCGAAGTCGCAGGAGTGCTCGGAGAACGCGGAGAGCAGGCTCGTCACCAGGTCCGTGGGAGACAGGACCGGCATCCGCACCGAGTCGACCGGTATCTCCGTCGCCCGGTCGAGCATCTCGGTGGTGACAGGCCGGTGCGCCAGCTGGAAGATGACGTCGACGTCCTGTCCGAAGCACTCGGTCTTCACCAGCCAGTCCTCCGGCGGCGTCCATACCCGAAGTCCGCCCCGGCGCAGCGTGGCGGCGACCGGCTCGGCGTCCTCCGCCCTCACACAGAAGTCGGCGTCGTGCTGCAGCCCGGCACTCGTGCCGTGGGCGTATGCGGCAACGCTGCCGGCGAGCGCGAAGCGGTGTCCTTGCTGCTTGAGCAGGGTTCCCACCTGTTTGGCGGCCTCCAGGATCGCCTGCGTCCTGTCCTGCGGCAGCTTCTGTCCGTCCGGCACCCCGGTCGAAACCGGACCGTTCGACGCCGTCGCCGGCCGCAGCTCCATGGGACTCCCGGGACGAGTGGGCGCCTGGTCGTCGGCATGCCGCGTCATGAGCACTCCCTTCGCTCGCGGGGCCCACCGCGCGGGAGGCCGGGCGAGTACGTGTCGCTCGCGGGCCAAGTACCCGGAGCGCGCCTGTCGACACGAGAGTCGGGGGCGGCCACCTCCCCCCGGGGCAGGTCAGCCGTCGCCCGTCGGCTGGAGCCTGCCCCGGGGCCGAAACAAGCGGCACATCTGATCTGTAAAGACGTGGCGCCTGCACTGTCTCGTGGCCAGCTGGTGCGCCGGGGGCCAGAAGGACCACCAGCCGGGAGTCGCGGGAAATCCCCTTGCGCAATGGTCAAGAATCGTTGACCATTGCTGGCATGCCAGCCGATGATCTTCCAGAGACCTTTCATGTCACCACCGACGAGCAGCTGCGCGCCGTCTCCAACCTCACGCGCCACCGGATCATGGCCGTGCTCCGCTTCGAGCCGGCGACGATCACCCAGATCGCCGAGCGAGTCGGCCTGGCGAAGGGGAGTTCCAGCTACCACGTGCGGCTGCTGGAGCGGGCCGGCCTGGTGAAGGTGGTGCGGACGCGGAAGGTGCGGGGGGTCACCGAGCGGTACTACGCGATGGCCGCGCGGGCGATCGTGCTGCCGGATCCGGGCGAGGGAGGGCCGGACGTGCTGATGCGGCATGCGGTGGCCGACCTCGAAGCGGCGCCGGCGGACGGCGAACGGCACGTGCGGATGGCGCATCTGCGGCTCACCGAGGAGCAGTTCGCAGAACTGGGGTCGCGGCTGGAGGCGCTGGCGGACGAGTACCGGGAGCTGTCCGATCCGTCGCTGCCGGACGCGTCACTCGTCTTCGCACTGTTCCACCCGGCACCGCGCCACCAGGCCGAGGGGGATGCCAAGTGACCACAGGCATAGGGAAGTTGCCCACGGGGTTCGGACGGCTGTGGACCGCGCAGACGATCTCCTCGCTCGGTGACGGGGTGACGCATGCCGCGCTGCCGCTGCTGGCGTTGACACTGACGCGGGATCCGATGGCGCTCGCCGTCGTCACCGCCGCGGGGACGCTGCCGTGGCTGCTCTTCGGGGTGCTCGGCGGTGCGCTCGTGGACCGCTGGGACCGCCGCCGCACCATGTGGATCGCGGACACGGCACGTGCGGTGCTGCTCGCGATACCCGCGGCGGCGGCCGTGCTCGACGTGCTGAGTATTCAGCTGCTCGCGGCCGTCGCCTTCCTGCTCGGCCTCGGCGGGCTCTTCTTCGACACGGCCGCCACCGCCTATCTGCCGGATCTGCTCCGCCGCGACCCCGCACTCCTGGAACGCGCCAACTCCCTTCTGCGCGGGGCCCAGACCGCCACGTCCGGCTTCGCAGGGCCGCCCGCGGGCAGTGCCCTGCTCGCCCTCGGGCGGGCGGTTCCGCTGCTCGCCGACGCGGCGTCGTTCATGCTCTCCGCACTGCTCGTACGTACGCTGCCCGCCATGCCCCGGCCCGTGCCGGAGGTCCGCGAGTCACTGCTTCGGCAGGCGCGGGCCGGGGCCTCGTACGTCTTCCGGGACCGGGTCCTCCTCGGCCTCGCGCTGCGCCCGGCGGTCGGGAACGTCGCCTTCCTCGCTGTCGAGACGCTCCTTGCCCTCTTCGCGCACGACCGCCTCGGCATCGACACCTACGGCTTCGGCCTTCTCCTCACGGCGGAGGCCACCGGCGGCCTGCTCGGTGCGGGCATCGCCTCCTACCTTGGCCGACGACTGGGCACCGGCACCGCACTGACCTGCACAGCCGCCGTCGAAGGGCTCGCCATCCTGGGCCTGGCCGCTGCCCCGAACCCGTACGTGGCCGGGCTGGCGCTCGCCGCCTGCGGGGCCGGCATGGGCGCCACGATGGTGCTCGGGCCCTCCCTCCGACAGGCGATCGTCCCGGCCCACCTCATGGGCCGGGTCGCCTCCACCTCCCGCATGCTCGCCATGTGCGCCGCCCCCATCGGCGCCTTCCTCGGCGGCTGGCTGGCCACGGCCTACGACGTCCGCACCCCGCTCTACGCCGCCGCCGGCCTTCTCCTGACGATGACGGCCGTCACGGCGTCCATGACCAGCAACCGCCGCGTCGAAGCCGCGCTGCACGCCGCCGCCTCTGACGGCGGACCAGATCACCCCGCATCCAAGGATCCCGCCCAGGAGAAGACACCCGACTTGTCGTGACGCCTGCCGCGACAGCGTGACAACAAGCCAGCTGCCAAGCCTCCGGCGGGGCGCAGCGAGCGGCCGGGGCAGTCCGAGTGCTCTTGTCGACCTGGACGTGAGCTACTTCGCGAACCCCGGGGCGGGGCCCCCGCGAACGGCCGTACCGACAACTCGGCGTCCATGCAGGCGACTTCTGCAACTCCCCGGTCCACAGCCGTCACCCGCCCGTGGCGTCCTCGCTCCGCTCCTGCTCCCTCCGACGCTCCCAGTCCCGCAGGGCCACTTCGGAGACCAGCCGGGTGCGCCACTCCTCCAGACCTTTCCTCCTGTGGTCACCGAGGTTCTCATCGACGCCGTAGATCGTCCCTCGCTCGACTTGGAGCTCCTCCGCCAAGAGGTCCAGGGCCTCCTGGAGGTCGCCGTTCAGCTCCAGCGCCGTGACCAGGGTCGTGCGGATGGACCGTGTCTCGTCATGCCGCTGCAAGCCGAAAGCCTGGGACTCGGCGTACAGGGCTCGCAGCAGGCGTACCCCCTCGGCCGCTTCGCCGTTCTCGGCGAGGAACTTGGCCAGGTTCCCTCGTCGGCGGCGGGTGTCGACGTGGTCGGGGCCCAGTACCCGGGCGGAGTCCTCCACGACGGCCCGCGCCTCGGCGACGGCGCCGTCCAGGTCTTCGACACGGCGGCGGTCCCAGGCAAGGTTCAGCCGCCAGCGAAGGGTGTCGGGGGCGTCGGCCCCGAACTCCGCGATCCGTTGGGCCACTTCCGTCTCCGTGAGCCGCAGGACCTCGGCGTGCCGCCCTTCGTGGATGAGCCACCTTGACGCCCTCGAGCGGGCAGCGAGGACGTCGGGATGCCAGCGGCCCAACCGACCGATGAGGTACACAGGTGACAACCTCGTGGCCCAGACGGCGGCTGTCGCGCTCAGCCGGCGAACTGTCCCCAGGCCCCGGCCCGTGTCGGTGCCACACGCCGTGCTCCGTCACATCCCATGGCCTGTCGACGATCGCGGAGGCGTCCGGGGAGCTGTCCAGACACGTGAGGAGGCGGTGTCGCGGTTGTGACCCTGCTCCTTTCAGCCGGGCCAACAGGCGCAATCGTTGTCGCGCGCTTGGACCGCAGGGGTGCAGGTCGCGGCCGGGCAGGTTATGCGCGCTCCGCGAACGCCGTGGCGTGGTCGGCGGCCCACTGGCGGAATGTTCGCGGCGCCGTCCCGAGGATGTCGGCCACCGTGGTGGTGACGTACGCGGGCTGTCCGACCGCCGCGCTCCACGCGGCGAGCAGCATGTCGACGACCGAGCTGGGCACCGCCCCCTCCCACAGACTTCGGAACTCGTCCGGCGTCATCTCCTCGAATGCGATCCGGCGCCCAAGGACCTCACCGATGACGGCCACCTGCGCGGCTTGGGTCAGCGATTCGGGGCCCGTGAGGACGTAGTCGCCGCCGACGTATCCGTCCTGATAGAGCGTCCGCGCCGCGACGGCTGCGATGTCGCGGTCGTCGACCGGTGCCGATTCGGCAGCGCCGCAAGGCCATCGGACGACTTCGCCGGCCCGGATCGCGGGCGCCCACCAGGCCAGCGAGTTCGACGCGAACATCCCCGGCCGGATGATCGTCGACTCGAGTCCGGTGGCCGCGATGAACCTCTCGATGTCGGCGTGCATCTGGGCCATGGGATTGAGCTGCTGGAAGAGGGGGTGCGGGGTCTGATGCGGTGAGGAGAGGAAGACGACCCGCCGCACGTGGGCTGCCAGCCGCTCGACGACTGCCTCTGCGGTCTGAGGCGGGGCGGTCCAGACGAGGAAGACGGCGCCGACGCCGTTCAACGCCGGGTCGAGCGACTCGGGCACAGTGAGGTCACCAGCGAAGACCTCGACCTTCGCCGGCAGCATCGCCGCTGCCTCGGGGCGACGGGTGAGGGCGCGGACCGGCACGCCCGCGTCCAGGAGTTGGTCGACGACGACGCGGCCGACCCGGCCGGTCGCCCCGGTTACGAGCACGGGAGGAGTGTCCATCTGATTCATGCCACCTATGAAAATGTTACTCGGTTAAAAAAGCAACTCGGTTACGAATGTTACGGTGGTCGGATGAGCGAGTCGACGGGACTGCGGGCCCGCAAGAAGGAGCGGACGCGTGACGCCATTGCTGACGCGGCCGTCTCGCTGTTCCTGGCGCACGGCTTCGACCGCGTCTCGGTCAACGACATCGCCGCGGCGGCCGAGATCTCCAAGCCGACTCTCTTCCGGTACTTCCCCACCAAGGAAGACCTGGTGCTGCACCGGTTCGCGGACCACCAGGGCGAGGCAGCGCGCGTCGTACGTGACCGCAAGCCCGGCATCAAGCCGGTGACGGCGCTGCACCGGCACTTTCGGGCCGGCCTTGACCGGCACGACCCCGTCACCGGCCTCAACGATCATCCCGAGGTGGTGGCGTTCCATCGGCTGGTGTTCACGACACCGAGCCTGGCGGGACGGCTCACGCGGTATCAGCTCGAGGACGAGGAGGCACTGGCGGAGGCCCTCGGCGAAGGCATCCAGGCACGCCTGCTGGCCGCCCAGGTACTCGCGGTCCAACGGGTGCTCGCCCGGGCCAACTGGCAGAAGATCGCCGACGGCCGCACCGCCCACGACGTCCACCCCGAAGCCGTAGCCGATGCCGACCAGGCTTTCAGTCAACTGCCTTGACAGACGACACTCCCCGTCCAGCCGCAGGTGCCGAAGCCGTGGTCGCAGCCGCCCAGACCGGCCACCCGGGTGCCGACGGCCAGGTCGACGCCCGTCCCGGCCGCGTCCACGACGCGAAGGGTGGTGGACCAGCCTGACCGCGTGGCGATGCGCAAGGTCGTTGTCGCCGGGCTGCTCATTCCCAGCTGGAGGCTCGACAGGGCGGCGCAGGTGGACCACCGTCGGGTTTCACACCCCGGGACTTGAGGCGGCGGCCTTCGCATCCGCGGGGTTCAGGTGCGCAGCCGGTCGATCTCAACGAGCACATGGTTCACATGCGGACGCACCTGCGCCTGCAAGGCATCGCTCCAGCTCTCCTCGGCATAGGAGCAGTTGAGATAGAGCTGCCTGGCGTGCTCGAGCGGGGCGCGGTGCTCGGGCGGGAGTTGGGCGAGCGCCCAGTCGGCGGCGGCGTCCTTCGACCTGATCCGGCCGGTGGCGAGCGTGGTCCAGATCCGGGCAAAGGTCAACAGGACGTTGCGGGTGTCGCTGTCCACGTCGTCGAGCAGGCCGGGGACACCCGCCACGCTCGCCCGGACCAGGTCGGTCTGCGGAACGGGGTCGAGGACCTGCGCCGGGCGGGGGCCGGTCAGGGGGTGGTCGCCGGTCCGCGCCATCGTGATCAGCAGGGCCAGATCGGGCATCGGCTCCGACTGGGGAACCGTCCCGGCCTCGTACTCGGCGCGCAGCCACTCGCCGTAGAGGAAGTCGCAGATCGGCGGGTACCGCCAGGGCCGGACCTCGGACTGTACGACCACGATGAGCTCGACCGGACGGGCTCTGTTCCGGGAGCCGGAGATCCTGAGCAGACCGCCGAGAAGTGTCCGTCGCTCCTACTCGTTCATCGGCCGCCGGGAGACGACCAGCACGTCCACGTCGCTGGCCGGCCTCAGTCCACCGAGCACGGAGGAGCCGTGGAGGTAGATGCCGACGACATCTTGGTCCAGCACACCGCCGACCAAGCCCACAATCTGCTGAACCTGATTCACTGCACCAGCGTCCCCTGTCATCCGGCGGACTGCACCGCATTGTCCGACTGCGGCTGGTCAGGGAGATGTACGGCCCCGGAGTACTCTCCCTACACCAACTGGACATGCTCACACTGGCGATGAACGCCGGCAGCACAGCCCGGCCCTCAACATGCCGACAGCATCCCGGGTTTCGACGCCGAGATCCGTGCCACGCGCCGACCCAGCCGACGCCCGCCACCCGGATCGGTGGGGACGCCGGGCCCTACCGAATCCCCGGCAATCACTTCCCCCCAATCCTGCTCGGGCCTGATCGAGGACCGACCCGCCCGCCCCGCAACACCGACCTGCCGGGCGAGCTCCGTCCCGGCCTGCCCCCGGCGCAAGGCCCTGCGGGACGTGTGTCGGGCGTGCCCCCCCACGCGCGAGGTAAGCCCGACGGCGGATATCCGGACGACGCCGACGGCCCCGGTCGGCGTGCCCGGCGGCGCCTCCAGGACCACATCGAACTCGGCCTCCGAAACGGCAGACGCCGACGCCGGATCCGACCCCGCATCCTCGAACAGGCCGCCCATCGCAGTTCGGGACGCTAGAAACCGACCAGGCCTCCGACCCCACCCGGCCCGCCTCGCTGGCTGGCGGTCGGGCGTGGCCGGGTGCTCAGGGGTTTCCGCATCGCTCGTGGTGCGGTCCGCCTGTTGCCGACGATCCCGTGTTCCACCGCCCCGATCCTTCAGTTGGGGACGTTCAGCCTGGCAGGTCAGTGCCGGCCGGACGGCGGCTGGTCGATTCGGCCGCCCTTGTGCGGCGTGGGGATGTAGCCGTCCGCACCGCTGGGCAGTGCGGCGACACACGCCGATGAGCAGGCGTTCACCAGCAGGGGCAGTACGTCAGTCGCCACGCGCAGTGAGATCCACATCTGTTGGAGCCCGGCCTGTTCAATCGGGCGGTCGCAGACGCTGCATCGGTGGACGGCCGTGGTGCCCCAGCGCCGGGGATCCAGGTCCCCCGGGGCGAGGTCCGCGACGGAGTCCAGAGAAGGCTGCAGGCGCGGGAACGGCGGCCGCAACTTGTAGTTGCCGAACAATGCGCGCGTACTCACCGTGCTGCGGGTGAGCTTCTCGCATCGGGTGAGCTCGTACGGAAACCAGTGCAGCCGGTAAGAGGTGTACGGCGTGAACTCCTCCAGGTTCGTCATGGCCCCGATCTCGGGCGGGATCCGGACCAGGTTGCTGCCGTACAGCACAAGGTGCTTGACCGCGGTCAGCCGCGCGACATCCGGAGGAAGGGTGATGATCTGCCGCCGTTCCTCCGGCCTGAGTTCCACAAGAGGGCGGAACTCCTCGCGACCGTCGGCTGCGGCTTCGTCAATCAGCTCCAGCAGACGCCTCCAGCCCGGAGCGTAGGTGTCCTGGCGCTCGGTGTGGAATCCGACCCGGGCTCGTGGATGCGGCATGGACTGGTCGAGACACGCGCAGCCGTCCTGGCGAATCCCACGCCGTTCCGGGGCCGGATCCGATGTGTCACCCCAGCGGTTCACATAGGGCTGCGGCTCTCTCTCGCTCGTCATAGCGCAACGATACGAGGGTCGGCACGTGCCCCATGAGGCCATCTCGCCCGTTGTGGAACTCAGCCCTGCTGATCACCCAGGCGTGACATCAAGGACACGACGGAAGGACAACGGCCGTGCCGGAGCCGTGAAGCAGCGCATCGAACCCGGTGTCGGCGTCATGGGTCTCGTCTGCGCTGGATCCTCACCGCGAAGCGCTGCTTCGACCGCATCGGCCAGGACGCTTCCAAGGTGCAGGTCAGGGTCAAGAGCACGAAGTACAACGAGGGTGGTGGCGTCATCGGAGGTCGACGACATCAAGCTGCGCGCCAACCATGACATCGCGATGCTCGCACCTGACCCGGAACGCGAACGCCGAACACGTACGGCTAGCCGGCGCCAGCCTGGTGGAGGGGACGACCAACTACATCTTCGGCTGGGGCTCGCAGAGCAAGATCGGCGGCGCGCCGTCGAAGAGCCTCAGGCGCGCGACGGTGGCGTTCCGGGACATCGGCAACACCGACTGGGTGGGTGGCCTCGGCATCCTGAGCGCGAAGGGCAACGGTATCGCCAGTTCGGGGGATTCCGGCGGCCCGCAGTTCAAGCTCGTCGACGGACTGCGCTACCAGGTGGGCGTGACCTCCGCCGTCGCCTACCGGACGGCTGACAACGTCTGCGTCGGCCCCATGCGGGCGGCCACCGTCCCCACCAGCCTCGACTGGATCAAGGGCGTCGCAGGTCTCTGACCGGCCCGGATCGCGCTCGGTCCCGTCGATCAGGGCGGGACCGGGCGGAACGGCCGACATACGCTTCGCCGGGCACGGCAGGAGTTGCCCGGAACGAACGGCTGCTCGTTCATTGCGGATCACGGACCACTGCCACCGCCTCCCGGACGTCTGGGTGCGGGTCGTCGGTGAGAGCGTCCAGCAGTGCGGTGACTCCTGGGGTCGACCAGTGGGCAACCGCCCACACCAGGTCCTCCCGCACCCCCGGGTCGGGGTGGTCGGCAAGGCGGCTCAGCTGCGCGAGCGGGCCGCGCCGACGCATGCCGAACCAGTGCAGTACCTCCCGCAGCACGGCCGGGTCCCCGGGATCGCCCGCTGCGACGCGGGCGAGCAGCACACTGACGGGTGGCGGCGGGCCATCCAGTGGATGCGGCAACCGCTCGCGCAGGCGCCGAGCCCCGTACCCGCCGCGCACCCGGCACCCGAAACAGGTGCAGGGGCGCACACCGTGCGCGCCCGGCTGATACCGCCAGCCCGCCACCTGCGGCGCGCTACGGACCCGGTGCACTTCACGCGGGCGGATCGCCCGAGGGACGAACACCTCCCACCCACGCGGGTCCTCCAGAGCCCTGATCCGACGCACCGCCTCTGACGCGGAAACGGCGGCCTGCGCCTCCCGCCTCCGATCGGTATAGCGTCCGACGAGTACGTCCTGGGCGTCGTCGAGCCGAACGTGGACTGCGACAAGCCCGCCCCGACTCCCGAAACGGGCCAGCTCGCGCAGCCATTGGTGGGTGATGGTGTGCGAAGCCAGCACCGGAAAGCAGTAGACCCCGCGCGCACCGCCCTGTCCGTGGCTGTCCGCCCGGATCCCGGACCGCCGGATGCGCGACGCATTCGCCGCCGAGGTCAAGTGCACGAACATCGCCATGCCACGGGACATTACGCGACCGTCCCACGGCATCGGCTGCACGTACAGGATGAGTCGACAGCCGCTGCCCCCGGTCGGGCGGGGCAAGAGCAAGGCGATCGGCCGGAGAAGCATCGGCGGGCCGCGGTCCCGTGCGGTTGGCGGACGGGCACGGGACCGCAACTCGAGCCCTGCCGTCTTGTCAGAGCACGGCACTTGAACCGTATGCCTACATCGAGGACAAGCGCACTGGAGCAGGCCATCCCCCCGCACGAGCGGGCACTGGCCGCCCGGACGCGAGTGCTGGGCGAAGACCACGCCGACACTCTGATCTCCCGCAACAACCTCGCCAGCGCCTATCGGGCAACAGGAGACCTCGAGCGGGCCATCCCCCTTTACGAAGAAGCCCTGGCCGGCGTGCGAAAGGTCCTGGGCGACGACCATCCGATCAGACGCGGAGTCGCGGCCAACCTGGCCTCGGCCCTGCACAGGCCGCGGTGACCGGGCAGGCACCCAGCTCCAGCCCTGAGGCTACGACCCCGGCAGACACCTTGGTTCGGCAATCTCGCCCACCGGATGATCCGCCGCAGCGCACCAAGAACGTCCAGGTCCTGAACGCCGGCATCCGGGCAGGGTCCAAGGACGGGAACGAAGCTCCCAGACTGTTCATCTGGACCGTAGCCGACGAATGCATCCTCGACTCCCTCGCCCGCTGCCGGCGACGGATCTCCGGCGCAGGACACGAGCTAGAACTGCAACAGGTTGCCGACGATCTCGCGAGCGTCGTCCTCCTCCGTCTGGTACACACCCGGGTTCGCGGCGTTCAGGGCCGTCCAGATGTCCGCCGCTTCGCGCACCGCGTCGATGGCGTCCTCACGACGGCCCACCTTCAGCAGGACGACGTGCAGATTCTCGAGCTCCGCCGCCAGGACGGGCTCGTAGGCCCGCGGACCCTCCTCCGCAAGGACGCGGCAGACGGAAACCAGATCGGGCTGGACGTCGGCGAGCTTGCCGAAGGCCCCGGCGTAGTAGAGCTCATCGGTGTAGTTCCGCAGGGCCGTCAGCCGGCCGTGCGCGGCGGCGTCCCCGCCGGCCTCGGCCCAGCGGCGCCAGATGGCGATGGCCTCGTCGTGGGCCTTCATGGCATCTCCCCAGAGACCGTTCTCGTTCAGCATGGTCCCGAGCCGTGAGAGAACTGCGGCCAGCAGCGGCTCGTGCAGCCGGGGGGCCTCGACCGCCTTCCGCCGGGCGATAGCCTGCGCTTCCTCCATCAGCTCGAAGCAGCCCCATGGGTTCCCCATGTCCCAACGGCAACTGGCCAGTTGGAGAAGGGCCTTGGCCAGCTCGGCAGCGACGGGCCGGGCGTCGGGCACAGCCCGGCAGCGACCCACCGTGCGGACCGCCTCCTCCTCATCACGACGGAGTCGCTGCCAGTTCACCGGCTTCTTGGGGGGAAGTCCGTCGTCGTCATCGCCCGGTTCGTCCTCGGACAACTGCGCCATCCACGACTCCTCTCCGGGCGGCCGGATGCCCATCATGCTCTCATCAAATGCCCTACAGTTAGTAAGAGTTGGCCACTCGAGAGTGAACTTCTCAGGCGCAGGTCAGGTCACCAAGGGGGCGTGCCGTGAGCTGGATCGGCCTCTACTACCCGCACGTTCACTTCCGTGACCAGGACTGGCTGAAGCTGGTCGCTCTCTCCTGGGACCGGCTCTACCACTTCCACAGCACCTCGGCAGAGGACTCCCTACCGCGTGTCAGCCGGACCGAACTCGTGCTCGCCGCCGAGGGCTTCCTGCTCCCCGTGGCTCCGAGCCCGGAAGAGATCGAGCGTGCGGCCGTACGCTTCCGAGCGGCCCTGCAGGGCCTCGACCGAAGCGCGTACCGGCCCGGCAACGAGGCGGGGCTGACCGCGTACGAGTTCCGCAATGCCCTCGCCGAGTGGAAGCTCACACCCGCACTCACCACCTTTCTCACCGAATCCGCGCTGGCCTGGCCGGTCGCGGGAAGCCGCCTGGAGATGGACGACCGGCTCATCCACGCCTACCTGTTGACCCTCGGGAACGAGGCCGCCGAGCGGCTCGGGGCCTCGCCACTCGCCGCAGCCGCCCTGGACCAGGCCGCCGTGGAACTCACCGCGCGCCGTCTGATTCAGGGCAGCTGCGGCGAAACCGGACCGGTGAGGACGGGCGAGGAGCAACAGACCCTGCTGGTGAACCTGGCCGTGCGGACGGTGATGCCCCGTGACCTGCGCGCCTGCCCCGTTCACAAGATCATCGACTTCAGGGTCCGCTACGCAGCCGAGCGGGCCCGCTTCCAGGACGCGATCGCCGCGCTGCTGAACGAGGTCGAGGGGCTCGCCGGGGTGCGCGACGAGGCGGCCCTGCGGGCCCACCTCCAGGTGCTGTACGAGACCAGGCTCGCTCCTGCACTGCGCGATCTCGAAGGGGCCCTGCGGGGCCTGCGGCTGGAGACCGTCACGGGCGCGATGAACGTTCAGGCGGCAGCCCCGGTGGCGATCAGCAGCTCGCTCGCCCTGCTGTCGCACCAGCCTTCGCTCCAGGAAGCCATCGCCATCGGCTCGGGCGGGCTCGCCCTGGGGCTCTGGTCGTCGGTCCGCCGTGCACGCCTCCAACGGGCAACGGCTCTCGCGCAGTCGCCGACGAGTTACCTCCACCACCTCCAGCACGACCTCGCGCCGCTCACCCTGGCCGAACAGGCACAGCGGATGATCCTCAGGTTCGCCCCTCGGACCGGCAGCCGCTAGGCCAGGCCCGCCCCCGGCTACGAGAGTGCACGAAGACTGTGCCGTGTCGGAGCCGACGGGCAGGGGGTACGACGATCGGCACGCTGCTCACGCCCTCCCGCGAGCCATGAACAGGCTGCTGCGGCAACCGTGCTCAGGGGCAGGGCGTATCGCCGGGCTGCTGGACTGGATGGCCATCCGGCCCGGCTGCGGCAGACACGGCTGCGCCCACCACACCTTGCAAAGCGGCTGCTGCGCGCCACCGCGCGATCGTCCTCAACCTACGCGGGGAGCCCCAGCCGAAGTCGGGGGGCGAACACATCCGCCGGAAGTCTCGGCGTCACGCCGCAATTCACCCAGCAGCCGGCGGACGGCCCGCATCAGGCACAGCCGCTCAACCGCGTACCGCTCGCGGAACCGACGCGCCTGGGCGGTCGTCGTGCCGCATGCGGGCACGGGTAACACCAGCCGAGCTCCAAGCCTCAGCCCTACGGCTGCCGCGAACCGGCGAAGGCCGGCAGACCCGCTGGGGGCACCTTCTCGACGGGCTCTGCGAATCGGGCGGAGGGACCGTCACCGTCGAAATCCTGCCCCGGCGACGGCTACAGCCAGGCGGGAGCCTCAGCCCGATGAGCCATGTCGAAGTCGTCCGCGACGTCCTCCTCGTACTGTCCCCGGCCCGTCACCGGGTCTCATGCCACTCTGCGAGACTGTCCGCATCCACGAACCACGCCCGGGATAGGTCCTACCCGCTGAATGCGTTCGACTCGAAGAGGAGAACCGACGAGCCACCCGGCGCCGGGCGTCCGCATCCTCACGCCGGCACGACCCGTGCTGCGATCGATTCTCCGGTGAAATCGCACATCCGCCCAGGTGATCCGACCCACGCGAGTCGGCCGGGCGAGGGGGCCGCGACGGCCAGAACGCCGTCCGTAGTAAGCAACTGACTTCCGTCGGAAGACTCCGCACGATCCCACCGGCCCACGAACTGTCGGCGACTCACAAGGCTTCGACGCTCCAAGGCACCCATCGGGGACGCGCATGACGGTTCCGTCACCAGCGGTCAATGACTGGTGATTTCACGGATGGCCGCAGCACGGCGTCTCACGACTCTGGTCGGGTCCAGCACCCGCACCCCTGTTGGGAGGGCTCTGTGAGCCGCAGTTCAGCACGTCGACTTACGGGCGCCGTCGCGGCCGTCACCGCCGCGCTCGCCCTGTTCGCCTCGGCGACCTCGGCCGGCGCCGCCGACCGCGCGACCGCCTCCACCACCGTATCCATCAGGCCGGCCGCCTCGGCACTGTCGACCAGCACACCGGTCGTCTTCGTGCACGGGTACACCGGCAGCGCGTCCAACTGGGTCACCGCCATGAGCGTCTTCCGGCTCAACGGCTGGTCCAGCTCCGACCTGTTCGCCTACGAGTACAACTCCTACGGCAACAACGTCACCAACGCGCAGGGCCTGGCGACCTACGTCAACAGCGTGAAGTCGCGGACCGGCGCGAGCAAGGTCGCCATCGTCAACCACTCCATGGGTGGCCTCGTCAGCCAGTACTACCTGAAGGTCCTCGGCGGCAACACCAGCGTCAGTCACCTCGCCTCGATCGCAGGGGCCAACCACGGCACGACATACGCGGGCGCCTGCCTCATCTACACGACCTGCCAGCAGATGTACCCCGGCTCCTCGTTCATCGCGCAGATCACCGCAGGTGACGAGACACCAGGCAGCACCCGGTACGCCACCTGGTACTCGGCGTGCGACGGCATCATCCTCCCCTACACCAGCACCCGGCTGACCGGCGCAACCAACAACCCCGTGGCGTGCCAGACCCACATCGGCTTCCTCACCGACACCTCGGTGCTCGGCGACATCGCCGATTTCATCGCCTCCTGACGACAGCTCCGGCCCGCCGACGGCACGCCCCACTCATGCCGTCGGCGGCTTGCTCATGCCAAACGGACCCCCCGCCTCACCGGTGGTCTGCCAGCCACCCGGCCACCGTCGACGTATTGCGGTCCACAGCATGTCGATGCGCTGACGAGCCCTGGCGTCGATCAGGTTCGTGCCGAAAGTCATATCCGTTGCGCAGCACGAACTCGTCCACGCCGCAGGACGCCCGGCCGACAGCGGGACCAAGCCGCCGACCTCACCGAGATGCTGAAGATCGCCCGCGACGAGATCCACCGTGTCCGCGCGCTCCGGCGGGTGGTACGAGCAGTTCGGGATACCCCCGGCCAATCCGACGACGGCGCTGCACGGTGCGAGGTCGGCACCGGCACCCTCTACGCTGTTGATCATGAAACAGAGCCCTGTTGAACTGGTGATCTTCGACTGTGACGGCGTGCTGGTGGACAGCGAGAAGATATGCGTCAAAGTGGACGCGATGATCATGGCTGACCTGGGGTGCACGTTCACCGAAGCAGAGATCATCGAGCGGTTCGTGGGCTCGTCCACCGAGGTCTACACCGCAGTTGTCGAGGAACGTCTCGGTCGGCGCCTGGAAAAGGACTGGCAGCGGCAGTACGAGCATCTGTACGAGGCTGCCTTCGAGGCCGAGTTGACCGCTGTCGATGGCGTCGCAGAGGTCCTGGACCGCCTCACCACAGGCGTCTGCGTCGCATCGAACGGTGATCACGCCGGCATCCGGAGAAGCCTCGAGATCGTTGATCTGACAGGCCACTTCGAGAACCGCATCTTCAGCGCGACCGACGTCCGCAGAGGCAAGCCGGCACCCGACCTCTTCCAGTACGCCGCACGTTCCATGGGGGTGCTACCCGAGCGGTGCGCGGTGGTCGAGGACAGCGCATACGGAGTGCAGGCAGCGCGGGCCGCAGGCATGCTGTCCTTCGGATACTGCGGCGGCCTCACCCCGGCCTCGCGGCTGGAGGGTCCAGGAACCGTCGTGTTCGACGACATGCGCAACCTTCCCGAACTGCTGGCGACCGCCAAGGTCTGAGCTCGCGCAGCCCCTCGTCCAGAGCCACTCCCGTCGCCGCGGTACAGCGAGCACGTCAGCCCACAGCTACGCCAGATCTCAAACGCGGTGTGATACGCGCTATTGACGCGGACCGTGAAGCTCACAATTGCGCAGCAGAGACGGCAGACCCCTTCTCGTCAACGAACGCCTTGGACGCGGTACGGACGTTGTCAAGTACTGCTTGGGCCCTTTGGTCGATCATGCGAGTGAACACCTCTTGCGATATTCCCAGCAGAACCGCCCAAGCGATTATCTGCCCGGTGTTATCCAGATCCGAAAGGCCGGGTATGACATTCCCACGGATCAGCAGAAGCCCGACGACGGCGCAGACTGCGCCGGCCGGAAGCTTGAGTAGCAACAATGTTCCCGGTATCGAGTACGGCAACGTGGTGCCCTGGATGCGACGCAGCGCAAGGGTGCCGATAAGGGCGGCGCCAGCAAGTCCCACGAGCTCGACAATCGCAACATCTACGCTCTGAGGCTCTGTCCCCACAGGGCATGCAGGATTTGTTTTTGGATCATCGAAACACAGCGCGAGGGTCGATGGGCTGATAATTCCCCAGATGGCCAATGCTGCGGCAATGATCAACATGCCCGCGATTGCCAGGAGTACGCAGTTTCGGAATGAGCGGACTTTCGCACGCTCGATTTCCTCTGCGCCATTGGCCGCCTGCAGGGCAGTCACTGCAGCTTCCCGAAAATCAGGAAGGAGTTTCCCGTCCGACTTCATCAACTCACGCTCGAGCGCCTCGCGGCGTGGGTCTTGGATGCCCAGGTGATGCTTCACTTCGGCCAGGACTGCAGGACCCTGCCACCTTAGATCATCATCGGGTGTCAGGCGCAGAATCTCTATCTCCGCCTTGTGCAGGTTGGAATAGACACGGTCAACGTCCGAGCCGTACCAACTGGCCTTCCATCTAGGCTTGTTTCTGGCAGCATGTTCGGCGTTCAGCAGATGCTCTCGAGCCGCCGCCATCTCGCCCTTGCCGAGCTTTCCGTTCCCTCTCTCCAACTTGTTGAGTTGGAACCTGAGCTCTCCTATCCGCGCCAGGGCGCGCTCACGCCAGGACGGCCTGCCCTCTTCCGATTCGGATGTGCCCGAACGGACACCATCGCCCTCGTGGATGCTGTCCGGCGATGACAATTCCATTGCCAGGTGGGCTTCCACATGAGGGGCATCTGCCAACAGGAGACGCCTGAATTCACTATTGGACAGTTCCACCTGCAGCTGGTCGTAAGTCAACTCAAGTGTTCGATCTGGCGTTGCTTCAACCAGTTTAGTACTGTCCAGTGCGGCGTCTTTGAAGAGGTCCCTTCTCATCTCCATCACCCACTGAGGAGCCGAGAGCCCTTCCTGCTTCAACGGATACCAACACCACAGCGACAGGGAAAACTCTGCATCCACCGGCAGAACTGGGCGATCTTGTAGCAGCGCCCTTTCCTGTGCCAACGCAAAACACCCGGCCAGAACGTCCTGCAGTGACTCTCCCGCGGAAAGTCGCGGCTCTACGAGCAGAGCGAGATTTCGGGAAAAGTTTGCATCAAACGGTGCGGTGGGAAACTCGTCCATCGTGGTCGACCTCCGCTCATTCCCTATCGCTCAACAGCGAGGCAATATTGCTCGGCAGACCCGGCCCTCGAATACATCCCCATCGGCTGCGCGAAGGGTGAGCTGTTCGCTTTCGCCCGAGCATTCCGGTTCAAGTCGAATCGCAACGCCGAATCGATGGACCCCGACCGGGATCGTCAACCCCGCTTCGAATGTACGGCCGCCCCGTCAGTACGGCGTCATCCCACCGTCACCGTGCTGCGGGACGCGGCCCCAGGAGGCCTGCGGAGCCTGCCCAGTCTCAGCAGGCCTCCTGACGGCCTTCACCGCCCCGGCACCTGCCCGATGGACCGCCGCCCTTCAGGAGCGCGTCGCCGTCCCGCATCCGGAGCCGTCGGCCTCCCGCATCCGGGATTCCATCGACGTGCTCCGGTCGTACGGATCGACCTCGGGACCGTCCCCCGGGCGCGAGGAGGCGAGCTCCGCGTTGAACTCTGGAGTGAGATAGCCGGTATAGGTGTCGCAGCCACCGTTGGTCGTGTCCACCGAGTAGGACACGAGGGAGAACGTGTCCGGCTCGATGATGATCTTCGCGGGGTCGTCCCAGCTCATCACGACCTCGCGGCGCACGATGGTCCGCGTCACCTCGTCGCTGCCCTTCACCGCGCGGGCGACCGGATACACGTAGGTGACATCCGTGGTCACCTCCAGCGCACCGCGCTCGCCTTCCCGGAACGTGATCCGCCCTCGCACCTTGACCACGTCGCCGACGAGCCGGATCTTCGCCTTCTCGAACCGGCTGAACAGAAGCCGGGGATCGTTCTCCTGAGTGGGCGAGCGGAACGCGGCCGTCAGGTAGTCCTGGACGTCCTGCTGGTGAGGATTGATCAGGGCGATCGCCTTCTTCGGCCGCCCCCCGAGCAGAACGTCACGATCCAGACTGGACGCGGCGAGAAAGTCCCGGGTCTTCTGCAGCGCCTGGGCGACCTGATCCTTGCTCATCCACCCGGTCGCCCGAGCGTCAGGCATGCCGATCCCGGCCGACCCGTTGCCCCACCGCGCGGCGGGTGATCCTCTGAAGGGCTCCTCCAGGGTGGGGGTGTCCGCCGACTGTGTCGGCGGAGGCTGGTCGGGCCGTGCCGACTCGACGGCGAGCGGCGGACTCCCGTCTCCCCCGTCTCCGCCGTCGAACCACCCGGTCACCCGGCCCGGATCCACCGCTACAACCAGGAGGACGACCGCAGTCAGAAGACCGACCACGAACCAGCCCTTTCCTCGCTGCCGACGGACGGGCGGATGACCGCGCCAGGGCGCCGGCCGATCGCTCTCCTCCCGCAACCGCCGAGCCACGGTACGGGCCCGCGCCGACGGCTCCTGCGGCGCTCCCGCGGTGCCCCTCTCGGCGTCGCGAAGGAAGCGCTCCCACTCTTCGTCCGGTATAGATCCCTCACCCTTGGCCACGCCGGGCCCCACCCTTCTCGCGCACCCGGTCCCACCCCAGGCGATGATCTTCCGAGCATCATCGCACAAGCGTGCGAGGGGAGTTGGCCCGGTTCGGTAGCGGCACCTCACTTGACTCGCCGGTGCGCGGCACGGCCGGGTCTCCGGGCGTCTGGCCGCAGCGCAGAATCGGGAACGTGGAACGCAAGAGCGCTGCGGGGCCGGCTGCGCTGAGCAAGGAGCCGTGCCGGCATGAGCAGGTGGAGGCTGCTCATGCCGCAGCGGTCGCGGTCACCGAGCAGGCTCCGGTGAGGGCGTCCGTCAGCCCTCCCACGTCCCAGCCCATAGAGCCGGGGCAATCGGCCACGCCCTCGCACGGCCATTCTCCGAGCTGCACCGCAGTCGGGGCGTTGCGGCAAGGCGCAGAGAGCCAGCTACTCCAGACACTGCTCGTAGCAGTGGCCCTCGTGCCACACACAGCAGGCGTGGTGTGACGACCGCACCACATCGTCGTCTCGATCATGGAACTCCGTGATGATCCGGCCGTCCTCGACTCGTGACAGACCCACCTGCCTGGTGAAGTCGATCTTCAGCGTCTCAAGTTCGCGCCTCAAGCAACGCACCGAATATCTACGGCCAGCTTCGGGGTATCGCGCGAACACCTTGTCGATCTCGGCAAAGAACTCAGGGTCGCGCTCAGGTCCGCACGCAGGCTTCGTGTTTATGGTCACCCTCCGCACCAGCGACCGCTGTCGCAGGATTCTCAGCTGTGGAGCAGATCCCACCTTTCCCCTGCGGGAGCGCCGCGCGTTGTCCTCGGGCTACGGATTCCCGCCGTGTCGAAATCTCGGCCCGAGTCGACGGTACGGCAGTGCCGTCAGTGCGGCGTTACTCCGTGGTGGGTTCCGGGCCAGCCGCAGGTGCCTCGGGCTACCCCGCGATGGTGGACACGATTACCGAGGTTTTCGGGTTGTTCCCTGGCTCTCTTGTCGATGTGGTCGTCACTGGACACGAGGTCGGCTCGGCCTCACCCCAACGGCCACGGCCGCGTCCCGTCGACGGCTGGTGATCACCGTATGTCCGTTCGGAACGGCAGGGGCCTCGTAGATCACGTCGGTGCTCGGCTCGTGGCCGTGGCGGCGGGGCTGCCGTAGACGGCGTACGCGAGCCAGGTCGGGTCGCCGTCCAGGTCCCTGGTGGCCCGGCGCGCGGCCAACGACGCCTGTCCCAAGGGCATCCCGCCGTCGAGGAATTGTCCGTAGAAGGCCTTCGCGAACTGCATGGCCGAGTCGGACCGCACGGGCCACAGCGTGCCGATGAACGCCCCCGCGCCCGCCTTGAGGAAGGTCTGGGCCCACCCGAGCGTGTCACTGAACCATGGATGCCGGAACCAGGCGCCGACCCCGCTTCGTCCGGCTGCTCCGCGGTGAGGTCACGCACCCCATTCCGCGCGGTCGAAGATGCGAAACTGCCGATTGGCTGTTCGGGCTGACGCACATCAGGATGCGGGCGATGTCCGCCGGGTCGGGCGTGCGTCGCGGTGAACCTGCGCCTGCTGGTCGTAGGTCCCTGTCGGCGGGGCTCCGGCGCTCTCCCCGTCACCGGCCACCTCAGCGCACAGTTCCCGCCCTTCTGGGACGACTACGCCCAGTGCCGGTTCTGGCCAGGGGACGCTGGGTGTTGGCGGACAAGGGGGACTGATGGGCTACACCGCGTTGCACCCGGTCTGGGGTCGACTGGACGCGTCGCTGGACGATCTCGGATGCGGTCGAGCGTGGGCGGACGTCCATCGGGTCAAGGGGCTGCAACTGGCGTGCCCGGAGTGCGGCGGGCGGGTCTTCGCCCGCGCCTCGCAGCACCGTGTGCGGCACTTCTACCACCAGGTTCGGCCGCAGGACTGCGAGCTGGCCAACGAGTCGGCGGAGCACCACCTGCTGAAGCTGGAGCTGGCCCTGGCCGCCCGCGCGGCAGGGTGGAGGGCAGAACTTGAGGTCAGCAGTGACACCCGGAACTGGCGTGCCGATGTGCTGGTCTTCGACGGAGACGGCCGTGCCTTCATGGCGCTGGAGGCGCAGTTGTCGCCGATGACGCCGGACGAGGCGCTGATGCGAACGGACCGCTATGCCAAGGACGGTGTGGCGGTGTGCTGGGTCGCCTTGCAGGACCGGCCGTGGGCGCGCGTGGTGCCCACGCTGACCGTGCGCCCTCCAGGCCGGCGGATCGAGAACTGGGCGGTGGAGCGTGGAATGGCGCGCTACGTGTGGGCGCCCACCACGCTGAAGGCGAGGGCGAAGTGGGTGCACATCACCTGCGCGCTCGGCGACGCGGTCGAGTGGATCCTGCGCGGACGGGTGCGTGCACACACCGCAGCGAACGGCGCGGTGTGGTGGACAGCCCCCGCGTACGAGGAACTGGCCTGGGCACGCGCCCGGTTGGAGGCAGAGGCAGAGGCCACCGAGCGGGCCGCCGCCGCCGAGCGCAGGCGCAAGGACGCGGAGGAGCGGGCAGCCGCTGCAGCCCGACGCCGCCGGGACGCCGAGCAGCGGGCACGAGCACGTTCGGAGGAGCGTCAGGCGGAACTGCGGCGGCTGGCGGGCTTCTTCGAGTACGCGGGCCTGGACCCGCTGGCATGGGAATCCTTCACACAGATGGTCCGCTCCGCCTCGGGCAAGGCGATCACCTACGGCGATCAGAGCCCCTCGCACGGCAACGGCCTGCTCGTCTACGCGCGACCGCGGTGGGCGAGCGACGGCTTCAGCCTCGCCGGTGTGGTCTGCCCGGATCCCGAAGCGCTCGTCGGGTGGCCGGCAGGGCTGACGATCCTGGTGCCGAACCAGAAATGGCTGGCTCGCGTCCAGGCCGCCGCCCGGTCTCCACTGAAGGTCGCGGTGCTGGACCCGGCGACGCGACGCAGCACTTTCGTCAAGGTCACTCCGGCCGGAACCGCATGAGCCACGGCCAGAGCACCGAGAGCCGGGCTCGGGAGCTCCGCGACTCCAGGAGCCGCGTGCCACACCGGCGAGTGGCACCCTGACCGGCCGCGTGGCGATGGGAATGTAGCCGGCTCCGTGGCGACCTGCGGCGTGATCCGGGTTCGGAGCCGCGGTCGCAGAGGCTGGACGCGTCGGCATGTGTCCGCAGGCCGACGGCGCCTCCTGCGCGACCCCTTGTCATGCCTGTCGCCTTGGAGTTACGTTGCGATTGTCATGCCCACGTCATGATCAGGAGAAACTGTGCGAAGATCGTTCTCTCACATCCTGTCAGCGCTGGTCCTGGCCGGCTCAGCCACATTCGTACCGGCCCAGTCGGCCGCGGCGACCGACTTCTGCGTCGAGCCCCTGTGCGGCGACGTCGACAACCGCAGCGGTGGCCACCAGATCATGGTCGCCGGGTGCTGGCCCAACAACGAGCCCTACATCTACAAGGACGCGCTCGGCTGCAGCCGCACCGTCGAGGTGCCCAACGGCCGCGACGGCGACGATTGGTACTGGGACATCGACGGCTTCCGCGCCTACAAGGGCTGCATCACATCCTGGAAGAAGAACGGCACCACCCAGCCCGCCGTCGACCGCAGGGGTGCCGGCGCCAGCGCGTGGATCAAGATCAGCAATGACGTCAACGTGGTCATCACGGGCATCACCTGCGGCTGACCAAGACCCTCTGCGCCTCGACGGCCACCCAAGACGTCGAGGCGTCGGCTGCCGCCCGCGTGGACGGCCCCAGGAGACGCGTCACACCGACACAGCCGCACAGACCCACCCCTGCCGGGCCTGCCAGGCAGGAGGCACGACACGTATGGCCGTGGGCGAGGCCGAAGCCGCAGCAGACACGCACGCTTCCGCTACTTTCGCTCGTCGAGCAGTTCCCTGCTTGACGCCCGGCACCGCGGACCGGGCTCAGCAGGGAGCCGCCACCCACAGCATGTTCGCGGAGCGCTGCCGCAGCGCCTCACGCGCCCGCGGCGGCACGGCCTTGGGCTCGCGCGCAGCGGGTGCCTGCGACCATCCGCGGGAGGGGTCGATCGGCTCCACGTGCTCGCCGCGTTACAGGCCTCGGCCGATCACGGAGAGTGTGGTGCTCACGGCAAGCTGGATCTCTGGCTCCGGCAGGCTGCGCAGAGGCCCGTCGGTGATCAGATGACTGAGGCCGTGCACAGCGGACCATGCGGCGTACTCGGCTCCGGGGCGTCGCTCTCCCGGGATGACCGATGCCTGCACCAGTTCGTCGAGGCAGGCGGTCAGAAGTAGGTAGGGGTGCGGCGTCGGCGCGGTGACGGGCAGTGTGCGCTTGTCTCCGGGCGACGCCGACGCCGAGAAGGCGGTCTGGAACCAGCCGGGTTCCGTGCGGGCGAAGTCCACGTATGCCCTGCCGAGCGCCTCGAGCCGGGCCACGGCACGCGGCGCCGGGCGCAAGGCGGGAACGGCGGACAGGCGCTCCGTCATGAGCTCCCCGAGCTTCTCCATGCAGCGCTCCGCGACGGTCGCGACGAGCGCTTCGTGGTCGCTGAAGTGCCGGTAGGCGGCGTTGTGCGAGACACCCGCTTCTCGGCTCACGGCCCTCAGGACCACGGCCCTGGGTCCGCCGGTCCGGGCCAAGGACAGGCCGGCTTCCACGAGGGCTTCGCGGAGGTTTCCGTGGTGGTATGCCTGCTTCCGCATCCGCTCACCTCCCGACAGGGGAAATGTTGACATCGTCACCATAAAGTGCAAATCTACCCAAAGAGTCCATGTTCCCATCGTCAACATGCTGTGTTGACCGAGAGGTAGCCATGCCCCCTCTCAGCAATCCGCGGCGCGGCCTCATCCTGGCGACCGTCTGCCTCGCCGCCCTCGCCATCACCCTGGACACGACGATCGTCAACGTCGCCCTCCCCGATCTCAGCCGCCAACTGGACGCCTCCACACGCGAACTCCAGTGGATCGTGGACGCCTACAATCTCTCCTTCGCCGCCCTGGTCCTGACCGCCGGTTCTCTGGGGGACCGCTTCGGACGGCGGCCCGCACTGCTCGCCGGACTCGCGGGCTTCGCCGTGACCAGCCTCATCGGCGGCCTGGCCGACTCCGCCGGCGCGCTCGTCGCGATCCGGTTCCTCATGGGCGCCAGCGCGGCACTGATCTTCCCCACGACCCTGTCCGTCATCAGGAACACCTTCCCCGACCGCCGCCAACGCGCCAAGGCCGTCGGGCTCTGGGGCGCGGTCACGGGCCTGGGTGTGGCCCTCGGCCCCGTGATCGGCGGCACACTGCTCGCTCACTTCTCCTGGCCGTCGGTGTTCTTCGCTCTCGTGCCCGCAGCCGTCGTGGCGCTCATCGCCGCGTGGATCTTTGTGCCCGAGTCCAGCAACCCCCGCGAAGCCCGCCTCGACCCGCCCGGCCTGATCCTTTCGACGGCCGCCGTGGGCATCCTCGTCCACACGATCATCGAAGCCCCCGAGAGCGGCTGGACCGACCCCGCCCGCCTCGCCGGCTTCACCGCTGCGGCCCTCCTCGTCCTGGCCTTCATCGCCGTGGAGCGGCGCCGCACGACACCCATGATCGACGTCTCCCTCTTCCGCAACGCCGCGTTCTCGGCGGCCAGCGGCTCCATCACCCTCGCCTTCTTCTCACTCTTCGGGTTCATCTTCCTCGTCACCCAGTACTTCCAGTTCATCCGCGGCTACGGCGCGCTGTCCACCGGCGTGCGCATCCTGCCCGTCGCGGTCTCCATCGCCGCAGGATCCCTCGGTGGGGTGGCCATCGCAGTGCGGCTGGGAACCCGCTCCACCGTCATGGCCGGCCTCGCCCTGCTGAGCGTCTCGTTCGGCTGGATCGCGTTCTCCCCCACGTTCATGCCCTACTCCACCGTGGTCGGGCAGATGATCCTCATGGGGCTCGGGCTGGGACTCACCACGGCACCGGCCACCGAATCGATTCTCAGTGCTCTCCCACCCGCGAAGGCCGGCATCGGGTCGGCGGTCAACGACGCCACCCGCGAGACGGGCGGCACGCTGGGTGTGGCCGTCCTCGGATCCGTCTTCACCTCGCTGTACGCCGCGCACCTGCCCACCACGGCCTTCGGCATGCTGCCCCCACGCTCCGTGGACGCCGCCCAGCAGTCCGTGGCGGCGGCGCTCTCCACCGCGCGGGACGCACCACCGGCACTGCAGGAACGGCTCATCGGCGCGGTGCAGGACAGCTTCATGCACGGCTTTCACGTCGCCTGCTTCGCCGCGGCGTGCATCTGCCTGCTCGGATCGTTCGGAGCATCGGTTCTCCCCGGCCGCCCGCCATCCACCCTCGACCAGATGAGTGAGACGGCAAGGGACACATCGCCCGCAGCCGATCGGCTGCCCGGCTAAACGGTCGCCCCACCCTCCCAGCGACCTCGGACGTGAGGCGGTAAGAACTCGATGATCTCGGCGATTCCGGCAGCGGGTCGGGCCTCGTGCATGGTGATCACATCACCAGTCTTCAGAAGCTGCCACCGCTCTGGGGACAGGGGGCCAGACGGACGTCGGCTGCCATCAGGGCACCATGCAGCACGAGTTCAAACCGAGTCGGAGGCATTCCCTGCCAGGGTCAGGATGTCCTTGTTCCCCTCGGCCCAGCCCGCGGTCATGACGATCTCATCGATCTTCCAACCTGCGGTGGTCCTGGCCAGCCCGAATCGGTACGTGCCGTAGAGGGTCCACTGCGGCGACCCATAGGGATTGGCCAGCCGGTGCGAGGACTGGAAGGAGGACGTGAGCATCCCACGATCGCCGTCGACCGTGACCAAGTGGTTGCCGAGCAGGTGCTGCGTGGCGTCGAAGGCACCGATCAGCTTCGACCACATCCCGGTGACCTCAGCCGCCGTCAAGACCTGCGGCTCGCCCCCGTAGATGCTGGTGAAGTCATGAACCACCTTGTTGCCGAGAAGTCCGGGCAGTGACGCCCAGTCGCGGGTGTCGACGCTCCACATCATCCGGGTGCAGGTCTCGATGATGTCGTAACGGTCCTGAAGCTCCATGATCACTCCTTCGTGAGGGACGGGACGGGCAGCAGCCCGCGTGCGTCGAGCACCCTGCGGGCGATCGACATGGCCGCCAAGGCGCGGGGGAAGCCGGCGTACGGGATGGTCTGCATGATCGTCTCGACGATCTCCAGCGGCTGGACCCCGGCTCCAAGGGCCGAGCCGACATGGGCCTCGATCTGCGCCTCCAGGCCGCCAAGCCCGACGAGGACGCCGAGGACGACCAGTTCGCGCCGCCCGGCGTCGAGTCCGGGCCGGGCATGGATGTCGCCGTAGGCGAACTCGACGGCCAGCCTCGGCAGGTCCGGCGCGATGTCGGCCAGCGAGTCGTAGACCCGCTGCCGCATCTCGCCGGCCCCACCCAGTTCGGCCTGCCGGGCGCGTCCCCGCTCGTACCGTGTCGGCATGTCCGGACCTCCGGGCTCGTGCGATGCGTACAGGTGAGAGCCTGCCGCCCCATAGAAATGCGCCCCAGGCCCTCCCTTTACGGGTACTGCCAGGGCCACCATGCGCCTCGCCATACTGGAGTTCATGGAGAACCTGGGAGCTTTCCTGAACTCTCGCCGGGCCCGCGTGACCCCCGAGTCCGTCGGCCTCCGGCCCGGCGCCCGACGCCGGGTGCCTGGTCTGCGCCGCGAGGAGGTCGCCCACCTCGCCGGGATCAGCGTGGAGTACTACCAGCGCCTCGAGCAGGGCAGATCGGCCGGCCCCTCGCCGGAGGTGCTGGACGCCATCGCGCGAGCACTGCGCCTGGAGGAGGTGGAACGCACCCACCTCATCGCTCTCGCCCACCCTCCACGCCACCCGAGCGGGCGCCCGCCCATAAGGGTCCGGCCTCAACTGCGGCGCATGCTCGACGGCATGGCGGGCATCGCCGCCCTCGTCATCAACGACCGCTTCGACGTCCTGGCCTCGAACGCGCTGGGCGCACGGCTCTTCGAGCCGGTACTGAGCGAACCAGGCTCGCAACGCAACCTGGCCCGGCACCTTTTCGTGAGCGCGACCGCCACGCACTTCTACCTCGACTGGGACGAAGTAGCCGCGGCCACCGCCGCCCAACTCCGGCTCGTCCACGCCCGTCACCCGGCGGACAGCGAACTGGCCCAGCTGATCGAGGACCTGGCTGCTGCCAGCCGGTCCTTCCGAACCCACTGGTCAGCAGGCGACGTGGAACTGCGGGCCTCCGGGGCGAAGAAGCTCAGACACCCCGATGCCGGCGTGCTGGCCCTGCACTACGAGAACCTCGAGCTGCCCGGCGACCCCGGCCAACGCATCGTCGCCTTCAGCCCGGAGCAGGACACGGCCACCGAGACCGCCTGGCAGCACCTCACCGCCCCGCTCCCCCACCGCCCAACCGACCCAACAGGCGCAGCCGACAAGGCGGATGACGCCTGACCATGCCCAGGCGCGCGCCCAAAGAGAGGCGTACGATGTCTCCCTCAGAACACGGCTCACTCAAGTTCGAACGCATACCCTCATCCCGGAGGGCTCCCCGGGCCACTCCGTCTCGCACCCTCGGCGGTGATCCGAGCAGGCACGGCAGAGACCGGCGGCGCCTCGGGCGGGGCCAAGTAGCGTCGGCCGTAACGGCGCAGGCATGCCTCCAGCCGCATCCGTTCCGCCGTCTCCAACTCTCCGAACGTCAGCCCGCCCTGGTGCGCGTGCCGCATCAACCCTTGTACCGCCGGGGCGATCAGGGAAGGGCAGGTGCCTGCCTTTCACGGAAGTCGGCCGTTCAACTGCGGCCTCTGCGACGATGGTCGCCGGCGCGGGCGTCACGGCGATGCCCGGCGAAGGCGGACGATGCGGGGGCCGGATGTCCATTCTCGGGGTGCACGGGATCGGCAATGGCAAGTACTTCACGCAAGCCGGCCAGAACCTGGTCTCGGCGACCGAGGCCATCGGGGCCGACTGGCTGGGCTGGCTGAGCAGGGGCGGAGCGAAGTACGCCCCGGGCCGGCCGAGGCCGGAAGCACTCCCCGTGGCCTACTACGCCGACTGCCTTGCACGCGATGTGGCCATGGGTGCGGCCGATGTGGAGAGCCTGGACCCCGTGGGCCGGGAGTTGTTCGTCACCTGGGTAGCGGAAGTCGGGCGGGAGAGGTTCGGGGACCAGTGGGCCACTGAGGTCAGTCAGAATGCCGCCCACAAGTGGCTGGTCCGCAAGCCGGCCGAGGCGATGGTCCGGCACTTCGGCCAGAGCCTCTGCGATCTTCTGGCGCGCGCTTCCGACTCGCTGGCCGGCTACTTCGACCCGCAGGATACGAGCCGACGCGAGAAGGCGCGGCAGCGGGTGGCCGAGGCGATTCGCCTGTACCGCCCGCGGGCGGTTCTCGCTCATTCTCTGGGCAGCGTGGTGACGTACGAGGCGCTGTGCGCGGATCCCGATCTGGGGAAGGGGATCGAGCTGCTGGTGACGCTCGGGAGCCCGCTCGGTGTGCCGAGGGTCGTGTTCGAACGGCTCGCCCCGACGCCGGACGGCAGGGGGATCAGGCCCCCGGGGGTGGGGGCGTGGGTCAATCTTGCCGATGTCGGGGACCCGGTGGCCCTGCCGCCGAGCCGGCTGGGCGAGAGGTTCCAGGGGCTGGACGAGGACATCAAGGTGTCGCTGGATGTCCTCAACCCCCATGGGGTGCAGAACTACCTGATGTGCCGCCAGATGACGGCGGTCCTCGGCAAGCATCTCCGTTGACGGCGCGGCGGCACGCGAGCAGAGCGGTCTCAGTCCTCGTCGGCTTCGACGTGCGTGTGCAGGCCGCCCGCGGAGAACACGGCCACGTCCCTGCCGAACCCGAACAGGAGCCTCCCCTCGGTCAGCCAGCGGGCCCGGTGGACGGGCTCGGGAAAAGCCAGCTCCTCCACGATCCGGCGGGTGGTCAGGTCCCATAGCCGTACAGTGCCGTCCTGGCAGGTGGTGACCACCGTGGGCACCTCGTCCACGGAGGCACAGGCGACGGAGGTGACCATCCCGGTGTGCCCGGCGAGTTCGCCTGACTGTGTTCGGCCCTCCAGGTCCCACAGCCGTACGGACCCGTCGGCGCAAGCGGTCACGCCCGTGGCGACGGAGCCGACCATGATGCAGTCCACGGCGGTCACCGCGTCGCTGTGCCCGGGGAGCAGCCCGCATTCGGTGTAGGTGGCCAGGTCCCAGAGCCGAACGGTCCGGTCGTAGCCCGCGGTCACGGCGGTCGGCACGGGGTCGGTGCCGAAGAAGGACACCGAAGTGACCGCTGCCCGGTGACCCCGCAGCGTTCCCGTCGGCTTGCGCTCGCGCAGGTCCCACATCTGCGCCACGCCGTCCTGGTGCGTGACCAGGGCGCACGGTGCGCCGCCGACCAGGACGCAGCGGACCGCGGTGACCGGCGAGGGGTGCGGCCCCATCCGGGCCAGGAGTGCGCCGTCGTCGGCGCCGTGCAGGAGGATGGCGCCGTTGGCTGTGCCGGTGACCAGGAGACCTTCCTGCTCGCAGCAGTCCATCGCGGAGAGGCCGGAGGGCAGGGCGATCGTCGCCGCGGGCCCGGCGGCCGCCCCGTCGTCCGGCGACCAGAGCCGGATGGTACGGTCCGCTCCCCCGCTGACGGCAAGGACCTGGCCGTTCGTCGTCAGCGCGGCCAGATCGCGGATCGGCCCGTCGTGCCCGGGGGCCGGGTTCGGCGACGGCTCCCGCTTCGACGGCTGTGCGGTGACGTCCCAGGTGCGTACGGTGCCGTCGTCACTGGCGGATACCAGAGCATGCGGGGCGGCGGTTCCCGTGGCCAGGGCGGTGACCGCACCCATGTGTCCGCGCAGCACGTGTCCGTTCGCCGGGCTGCCGTCGGGGGGCCACTGGTGGATGCGGCCGGCCGCGTCGGCGGAGAAGACGATCGCGCCTTGGTCCGAGGGCAGTACCGCCACGGCGGTGACGGCGTCCCCGTGGCCGCCTCTCGGCTGGCCGTCCGGGGTGCCGTCGGGGAGGTGCCAAAGACGCACCGTGGCATCCGCGGAACCGGTGACCAGATACGTCCCCTCAGAAGCCGCCCACGTGCTGAGCGCGGTGACCTCGTCCTCGTGACCGGTCAGCGGCTCACCCACCGCGGTGCCCTCCGGCAGGTGCCAAAGACGCACCGTGGCATCCGCGGAACCGGTGACCAGATACGTCCCCTCAGAAGCCGCCCACGTGCTCAGCGCGGTGACCTCGTCCTCGTGACCGGTCAGCGGCTCACCCACCGCGGTGCCCTCCGGCAGGTGCCAAAGACGCACCGTGGCATCCGCGGAACCGGTGACCAGATACGTCCCCTCAGAAGCCGCCCACGTGCTCAGCGCGGTGATCCGGTCGCTGTGGCCCAGCAGCGGCTCGCCGAGCCTCTGTCCGGTGGCCAGGTCCCACAGGTGGACCGGTCCGTTGGCCGACCCGGTGATGAGCACCGGCCCCTCCCGGCCGTCGACGGTGGTGGCCGTGAGCGCGGTGATCTGTGAGGTAAGTCCGGTGAGCGGCTCTCCCACCGGGGATCCGTCGGCGATGTCGGCGACGCGGATCGTGCCGTCGGCACCCGCGGAGACGGAGACAGGCCGTCCGTCGAGGTCGAGCACGACCACCGCGTCGACGGCGTCCACGTGCTCGGAGAACACACTCAGCTGACGGGCGTCCAGGTTGGTGCCGGTCGCCCAGAGCGGCACGGTCCGTGCGGGTGCGGCGGCGACGGCGGGTGTATCCAATACGTCATGCGCGATGTCGGGAAGGCCCCAGCGCATCGCTTCCAGGGCGAGCAGCTGCCGCCGTGCCCCGAACGGCAGGTCGCGGACGCGGGCAGGCGATATCCGCAGAAGCAGGGCCCGTGGATCGGCAGTGCGTGGCAGGAGACCGGTGAACAGCGGCCCCAGCGCATCGGCATCGGCGTGTACCAGAAACCCGGGATGGACGAGGACGTCCGGCAACCGTCCTTCGTCGGCGGCGTGCTGGGCGGCGTGGCGGCGTACGTAGGGCAGGGACCAGACCAGGTTTCGGGAGGCGGAAAGCCCGTCGCCGGAGGCGAGTACGGCGTCCAGGACCCCGGTGCGCCGGCACTCGCCGTCGATGTCGTTCCGGTCCGACCTCAGGTAGTCGTCCAGGCCCTGGTTGTACAGCCGGTACAGAAGGGTGCCGTCGGTGTCGGTGGAGACGCGGAGATAGTGCCCTTCCCTGTCCAGCTCCTGCTGGATCTCGTCCGGTCCCGGCAGCGTGCCCTCAGCCACGAAAAGCCGCGCGACGGACCTCACCACGGATACGGGCATGCCCGCGCCGCGGGTGTGGGCGAGCGCGGTGAGCAGGGGCCGGCGCAGCGGGCGCGAAGCCGCCCCGGTCGCCAGGTCGAGGTCCAGCACGCCCGCAAGGTCGAGCGGCACCTCCTCGCCGAGCGCCGCCGCGGACGTGACGTCGAAGGCGGGCTGCTGAAGAGAGAGGATGTGGTGGGTGTACAGCCCGGAGATGAGGAATTCTCCGCCCCGCTGCTCGGGCAGTCTTTGGGACAGGACCGCGGCCATGCCTTGGGCGAACAGCGGGCGGGCCTTGCTGAACTGCGTATCGGCGTAGAAGGGGTCGGTCCGCAACAGCATGGACACATACGCGCGCAGTTCGGTGTTCAGCGTGTCGGCGTGGACCTTCTCCAGGTCGACGGGCAGGCCCGACTCCTGGGCCATCGCGTACAGCGGAGAGGCGGGCTCCTCGTCACGTACGCCCACCAGACAGTAGGCGAGCGGGGTGCCGTCGGGGCGTCGTTCCGACAGCGGAAGGATCAGTTCGCTCACGACCTCAGCGGGGTTCTCGGCCTCGTCGACGGCGTCCATGACCACCACGGGCGGCAGGGGCAGGTCACGGATCGCCTCGCACAGGCTGCGGGCCGGGGAGAACTCCGCGCGTCTCTCCCGCACGCGTTCCTCCACCCGTAACTGCCGCGCCATGGAGCCGAGGATCGCGGTGAGGCCGCGCCGCCGTGCGTGGACCGCAGCCATGTGCCCGGGCCCGTGGCGGGAGGGGGCGTGTGCGCCGAACGGGGCCAGCCAGATGCGGTCGTCGGTCTTGTCGAAGTCCTCGTGCGTCGCGCAGACCAGCACTCCTAGCAGTGCCGACTTGCCGGAACCTCGCCGCCCGGTGATCAGGCAGAGCCATGCGAGGCCGGGGTCACCGTCCATGGTGGCGTCCAGCCAGTCGGCGACGTCCCGAAGTGCCTGCGATCGTCCGACGAACCCGACCCCCGGCCGGTGGGGCCGTGCCGACGACTGTCCGGTCGACGCCCTTTGCCAGTGGCCGAAGTCGAGTATCTCGTCCCACTGGACGACCTGTGAGACCGACAGGGGATTGTCGAAGAACGGCAGGTCCGGGTACTCCCCGTCGTAGGGGGTGGCGGTAACCCGTTGCTCGCTGGCGCCTGGGGCCGAGGCCAGCGCGTCGACCCGTGCGCGGGTGCCTTCCACGAGCTTGGCGAACGGAACGTAGGGCGAGGTGGCGTCGAGCCCCAGGGAGGCGGGATCGGTGCGCAGGTCGGTGAGAAACGTGGAGAATGCTCGGGTGAGACGGGCGTTGTAGGCGTTGTCGGACTTTTCGCAGGCGCCGATCACCCAGACCCGCCGGTCCAAGCCCGCGGCCTTGTGGATCCATTCCGGCCACGCGGCTTGACCGGCGTGGCACAGGTCGAGGACGAGGAGCGTGTACGGCTTGTCCGAGTGATAGGTCTCGACGAGTTCGGGCCATCGCTCGACGTCGGTCGTCTGGTCGAAGCCTCCGCAGGCACCCACGATGTGCAGTCGCGCGACCGGCGGCACGGTGAGGCCGTGGCTGAGCACATGCAGAATGCGCGGACCGGGACCCGGCGCTGTCAGGAACGCTGTGGCCTTGGCCCCCAACTCGGATGCCGTCAGACCGTCGTGACTCTCGAGTGTGTATCCCGCGGTGGTCAGTGCCGTACGCAGGGCCAAGACCTCCTGCGGGAACGGGAGTGCGCGGTGGGCGCCCTCGAACTCGTGGACGGCCAGGCTCATGGCTCTGCCCCGGAAGCCCGGAGCTTCCTCGGAGGCCTCCGGCATCCGGTCATCCTCGATGTCGCTCGATGTGACGCTGTGCGGGCCAGGCTACTAAAGACGGCCGTCGCGCATGATGGCTGCCGGGCAATCGGTTCGAGGGCCGGGAGCATCTTCAGGTCCACCGCAGTCGCGGGCACCCGGCGGGATGGGGTGCACAGGCCCTAGGCTGGGGTCGAGAGGCAAGCAGGAGGTCATCCGTTGGACTCGCCGGGCCCTGGGCACAGCCGTGCCCTGCTGATCGGCATCGCACCGTACGAGTACGGTGGCGATGCCGAGAGCGAGCAACCGTCGCTTTCTTCACCAGACATGACGACCCGTCTGGTGCGGGAGACCGCCGAGGCCTTCGGTTCCCTGGGCTACGCGTGCGTCACCTCCTTCGACGTGGCCCCCTGGTCGGCGCGGTCCAGGGCAGCCCAGTTCCTCCGGCGGCATCCCGAAGACATCTGCATCGTCTACTTCGCCGGTCATGGGCATCTCGCGTCGGACGGCCCGGCGCCCCATACCGACTTTCCGGTCGACTCTCCTGGTCCCTTTGACCGCTCACAGTCCTCTGTCCTCTTCGTCCTGGACACCTGCCGTGCCTCGGTCGGCGAAGTCGGCAGGATTCGAAGGTCTCTGCCACCCGATGCATGGCTCATCCTCGGGACGGACAGCGGAGCAGGACCGCATGCCCAAGGCACCTTCACCCGCAGCCTCGTGACGGTGCTCGACCGCCTGCGGCAGGGGGAACTCGACGTCGATCCGACCCTGCCGTTCGTACCGCTCCCGGTCATCGCCTCACAGTTGCGACGGCAGATGGCGCGCGCGGGCGGAAGCGACGTAGTCGTCGTGGAACCCCCGCACACCCCCGACCCGGACAGCGGGAGCCGGAACCCGCCCTTCTTCGCCAACCCGGCATACGTGGGCGCGCGCAGGCAGGGGCTGCTGCACCGCAGCCTCGACCCGGCGGTGCTGCCGTTCGTGGAGGACGCCGACAGCGGCCTCGACCCCCACCACTTCATGGAGCGTGCCTCGGGCAGCTCGGCCGTGGCAGAACACGGTCGCGGCGTACTCGGGCGCTTCACGGGCCGTCGGCACGAGCTCGCGCTGCTGTCCGACTGGCTGGACGACCCGGACGCTCCGGGTCCGGCACTCGTCACCGGTGCCCCGGGCGCCGGAAAGTCGGCCCTGCTCGGTGTCCTCGTCAGCGCGGCCCACCCCGCCCTGCACGACAGAAGCAGGGAACTGTGGCTGCGAGCAGCCCATGTTCCGGCACCCGCCACCACCGGCTTCGCCGCCGTCCACGCACGCCAACGCGACCTGTTCGAGGTCTGCGCGTCAGTGGGCCGCCAGTTGGGCGCCGACGTGCGCACTCCGCAGCGGCTTCTGGAGGAGTTGCGCGGCATGCCGACACCGCCGATCGTGGTGGTCGACGCTCTGGACGAGATGGTGCAGAGCACCGATGTCATGCACCAGTTGCTGCTCCCGCTCACCGAACGGGCTCGGCCGGACGGCCGCCCCCTCGCCCGGATCCTGGTCGCCACCCGGCCGTACTCGCAGTACGCGCTCCTGCTCGACGCCGCAGCCGTCGACGGTCTGCTCATCGACCTCGACCGGACGCCGGCGCACGAACTCACCATGGATCTGGCGGAGTACGTCGCGGGGATACTGCGGTCCACGCGCGCCTTTCGCCATCGCGGGTCCGTCGTCCGTGTCTTCGCCCGCGAGCTGGCGTCCACCCTGGTCAACCGGAACACCCCCGAACTGCCTTGGGGCACGTTTCTCGTCGCCGGCCTGTGCGCCCGGACTTTCGCCAACTCCGTGCACGACACACAGATCGATCCGCACGACGCGGCGGAGGCCGCCCACCAAGTTCCGCGCAGCCTGACCGAGTTCCTCGAACTGGAACTGCGTTCGCAGCCAGAGCTGTTCTGGCTGCGCCCCGTCCTCACCGCCCTGGGCGCCGCGCACGGGCTGGGCATGCCCGTCTCCACGCTGCAGCGCGTCGCCCCGCTGTTCACGGCCGGCCGCGACGGACGGAACGTACCGCCCGAACCCTCTCACGATGAACTGAGAGGAACGCTTCAAGCAGCCCGGTTCTACCTCCGTACAGCCACGGACACGGACGGGTCACTGCTCTACCGTCTCTTCCACCAGTCGATCGCCGACTATCTTGTCGACGACTTCGCACACTCCGCCGCCCCCCAGTGGCGCCGCTCGCTGCTGGAACTGCTGCTCCGTCCGCTGGGAGCCGCCCCGTCACGTGACTGGCAGGCAGCCGAACCGTACGTCCTGCGACACGCCCTCGCTCTCGCCACAGAGGCGGGTCTGGAAGGCGAATTGCTCAGCGACCCCGGGTATCTCCTGCACGCCGACCCCCGCTCCGTGCGGGAAGCCGTGTCGAACACCCCCGACGCGGCGAGGCTGCCGTCGTCAATCGTGCGGCAACTGCTGGACAGTCGGCACTCCGTGCGTGACCGGCGAACCGCGGCGAGTCTGACGGCCCTCAGGGACGGAAACGCCGAACTCGCAAGCAAACTGGCCTCCCCCGCCCACGGCAGCGGCCTCCCATGGGTACCGCGGTGGACAGTCCGCTGCCACCCCTCGCCCGCCCGCATCCTCGCCCTACCCGCGGACGGTCACACCGAACTGCTCGTACTGCCCGCCGAGAGCGGCGACTACGCCGTACTGAACGGACGCACGGGGCAGTCCCGCTCGAACCGCCCCCACCCCCTCGCTTTCACTCACGCGGAGCGGATCCAGGTCGCCGGGCTCACCGTCGTACGACTCACTGACAGTTCCCGAGGCAACTGGATCCACGAACCGGGCAGACTGCGCCTGATCGACGCCGGCCCCGCGCCACACCACCACGCCACCGGGCTCGAGCCCGGGCAACTGGACCCCGGCCCCGACCGGACAGGGCCGACCGGACCTTCGGTCCACGCCCTCTTCGACGGCCTGCTCGTTGTCTGCCGCGGGGCCGAGGACGGCTCCGTTCGTCTTGAGGACGCTGTCCGCCGGGAAGTGTTCACACAGTGCGACACCCGTCACGATGGGCCGGTCACAGCGGTGACCTGCCGGTACGGAGCATCAGGGTTGACCGTGCTCACCGGCGGCCGTGACGGGGCGGTACACGCGTGGACACCGGAGAGCGGCCACACAGAACGGCTTCTGCTCCTGAACCGTCCGATCCAGGCCCTTGAAGTGACCTCCCGCAACGAGCTTTTCGTCGCGGCAGGAGACGAGATCATCGCCTTTCGCGGCGTGCCGCGCTCGGACAGGTGATCCCGCCACGGCTGGCGCAAATTCGTCGAGGCAGGACGGCGCCTGGCCGTGACTGGCCCCCGTCCCGGTCACGGCCACGCCCGTTCCTAGAGCTGCTCGGTGCGGCCCGCGACGAGCTCGCCCGCAGCGAAGCCGTCCACCCGCACCGACCGGGCGCCGTTGGCACCCGGGACCGTGACCTCGACCTGACCGTCGGAGACGTCTTCGGAGGCACGGGGGCGCCGGTCGAGGTAGACGTCCACGCGGTCGACGTTGGCCGTCCTGAGCTTCAGGCGCAGCGAGCCGTCGGCGTGCGTGGCGTCGGTGACGGTCAGCTCCCGGACGGGCTGCGCCTTGAGGAGCGCGCCGGCGCGGGCGAGGAGGTCGACGTTGCCCTCCAGTAGGTCCCGCCGGGTCATGCGATGGCGTTCGTCCGGTACGACGCCGAGGTCCTCCAGGGGTGTGCCGGCACGGTCGCCGACCCGCAGGGACCTGCGGATCGACACGCGCATCCCCGCACCGTTCGGCAGCGGACGGTACGGCGTGTCCGGGATCGGGAAGAAGGTGATGATGTCGGCGTGCGCCCAGACGTTGGCCCCGCCTGCTCCGGTGTTGTCGTCGGCGCCGAGTACGGTGCCGATCCGGTGGTCCTGGAACCCCGCGGCGAACATGTCGGTGGCGGAGTAGCAGCGGGCGTTGGTGATGAGCACGACCGGCCCGAAGTAGCGCTGGCCGATCGCGTTGGCCCGGTCCTCCGGGCTGAGGGGTACCGCGGCGGAGAAGGCGGCGCCCAGCTCGACGGCCTGCTCCATGGATTCCAGCCAGGGCCGGAGACTGGCATGGGCGCGGCACAGGCGCAGGTTGAGGGGCGTGTTGATGAACTGGAACGGCTCCGGCGTGATCCGACGCGGGGTCAGTGCCTGGAGGGTGAACTCCGACGCCCAGACCAGGCCGCCGCCGTTGTCGCGCACGTCGAGGATGAGACCGTTCTGCGGCAACTCACCGATGAGCCGGAGGAATTCCTCGACGAAGGCCTCGGCGTCCTGGACGCTGAAGGTGTGGATGCGGAGATGACCGAAGGTGCCCGACGGGGTGTCGACGGTACGGGCGGTGAAGACCTGCGGCATCGTGCTCACGATCTCGCCAGCCGCGGCGACCGGAGACTGTCCCGCTTCCACGGCCTGCTGCTGCGCGACGACGTGCGGGGCGAAGAGCATCACGTTGGCCCGGCCGATCTCCTCGGACTCGTCGTCGACGCCCATCACGAGCGCCGCGTCACCGCTGGGTGCGGGCATCGGCGGAAGGTTCTCCACGACCTGCCAGTGCTCCCGCAGCTCGCGCGCGACGCCGTCGGTGTCCGTGTAGCTGACGGTCACCCACTCCTCGAACGGCGGCAGATGGGCCGAGAGCGAGCGCACGGTCAGCGACTGGACGCCCCGGCTGCGGCGCGCCGCGGCGTTGCTGCCGGCGAACCGGGCGGCGTTGAGCTCGACGGCCTGCTCGATGGGGATACCGCTCCAGTGGGTGATCTCGACGCCGCGTTCGAAGCCGGGTGCGGAGAAGCCCTCGGTGATACGGGTGACCAGGAAGCGGGGCTTCGGTCCGTCAGCGGCTTCCTCGACGCGGAACGGAAGGAAGGCGATCTTCTTCGCGAAGGGATCGGGCAGCCGGTAGTTGGTGTGCAGGTCGCGAACCGAGTGGAACACCTGGGCCATCTGAGCGTGGAATACCCACTCCGGTCCCATCGTCTCGGGTGTCTGCCGCTCCAGCTCGCGGCGGATGAGCCGCAGCCGCTGCACGGGGTTGACCGCGTGCATCGCGATCTTCAGGGGCAGGTGGACGTAGTTGCCCTCCATCAGGACCAGGGCCTGGTCGACGAGGAGCCGCCGCTGGTCCAGAGTGAGGTCGCCGGCACCCGCCAGGAAGGTCTGGAGCTGTGTGGCGGCGGACAGGTGCTCACGGACCGGTTCGGCCGATCGCTTGAGGTAGCCGGGGGATGTGTCGGGGCCGAGGGTGTTCATGATCTTGCCTCCGTGGTCGGTGCGCTGCGGTGCGGTGCCGGCGGCCGGTCTTCGGCCGGCCCGGCGGGGACCGGCCCGGCGCCCGTCACTCCGGCATCGCCCGGAGTGACGTGTACGCGGCCCAGGCGTCGAGCAGCGGCGGCGTCACCGAGCGCCGCCGGACGGCGCCGTGGGTGACCGCGTACCGCACGGCCGCCGGGCTGGTCTTCGGGAAGGCTGAGCGGAGGAGGGCGACCGTGCCCGTGACGAAGGGCGCGGCGGCGCTGGTGCCGCTCAGGACGAGGGTGCGGGAGTCGAGTGCGAGGCCGGGGACGCGGTCGCCGGGAGCGCCGACGCCTTGGCGGCCGATGGACGCGCCTCGGTTGGACTGAGGCATGGGGTGCCCGGCGCGGTCGTACGCGATCACCGGGATCGTCCACGGGTGGTCGGTGAGGACTGTGGCTCCCAGACGGCCCTGGTTCCCCGCGGCGACCACGACGATCACGCCCCGGGCGGCGGCGTGATCGAGGGCGTCCTCCAGCGCGTGGTCACGCACACCGGAGGGTGCCGGCTGCGCCATGCTGAGGTTCAGGACGTGGACGCCCGCGTCGATGGTCTCCACGATCGCCTCGGCCAGCTCCCCCATCCGTACGCCGGTGAGGCAGGTCGCGGGAGTGCCGTCGGCCGACCGGTCCGCGAACAGGGGCCGGGACACGAGTGTGCAGCCGGCGCAGACGCCCCGGCCTCCGGCGATGAGCCCGGCCACGGCGGTGCCGTGCGCGCAGCACACGTCGCCGCCGCGGCAGGCTTCCGCGCCGCCGTTGGGCCGCAGTTCCCGGACGGGGTGGCCCGCGAACGCCGGGTGGTCCACGGCGACGCGGCCGTCGATGAGGCCGACGACGACCGAGGACCGGCCGGAGGTCCGCGCCATGAGCGGCGTGAGGCCGACCATGTCCAAGGGGTCCATGGGCACCTCTACGTCATCTCGGTCCCCGGTCGGTGTAGCAGTTCCTGCGGATGCAGTCGCGGACGCAGCGGGCGGGGTTCCAGGAGCGCTCGCAGATGTTCTCGCAGAACGGCCCGAGCTCCTCCTCGCAGGTGAAGTGCTGGAGCACGAGGCGGTCGCCGGGTGCTGCGGGCGGTGAGGGTCGGGTGAATCCTGGCAGGCTCATGCCGGGTCACCTCCGCTCGATGTGGTGGTGGATCACGAGGTGGTGATGGGTGCCGCTCGGTCAGCGGCACGTCGCCATGCAAGAGTCGAAGCACTCGGACCATTCCGGCGAGCCGTGGTCGTGGTCGAAGTCGCACTCCGCACGGCACTCGCGCGAACAGTACGACTCCAGCTGCGGGAACAGCCTGTCGTCCGGCGCCTGCGGGACCGGGGTCGCCCTGTCGACGGGGCGCTCGAATCCGGGGATACGCATCGGGGTCACCACTTCTCCGAGCAGACCTCGGCCAGGCACCGCCGCACGCACGCCCGTGAGTCGGGCACGCCCTTGCACCGGTTGCGGCACACCGGGGCCAGCTCCTCCTCGCAGGTGAAGAACTGGGGGTGGAGTCGGTCACCGGGGCTCACACCGTGGGCCGGCGGCTCGACAGTGAATCCAGGGATACGCATGTCCGTTCGCCTCCTTTCTGTCTCGCCTGTCTATCGGTGCAGTAGCTCTATCGGTTGCAGTAGCTCTGGAACGCGGTCACGAGGTAGGGGAAGGGCCCCGTGACGCCGACGCGGGCGAAGCACTTCTCGACGACATTGGTCTGACGGTGGGTGTAGGAGAAGACGACCGTGACGACGGTCTGCGACCGTGTGCTCAGCCGGGAGGGTCCGGCTTCCACCCCGGAGAGGATGTAACCCGCTTCGCGTTTGCGGTGGGACGTCTGGTAGATCTCCTGGGACCTGACCGTCAGGAAGTTGACGGCCCGAGCGGTCGGCAGGGTGCCGGCGTTGTCGCTGAGCTGCAGCATGCGGTCGAGCGTCTCCGTCGCGCCCCGCCCGAACTCCTTCTTGGAGACGTCCTCGGGGCGCTCGATGGCCCCGATCAGTTCCTTCCTGTCGAAGGCCCAGACCTTCAGGACGCTCACTTCCGGTACGGACAGGCCCTGGCAGGCGCCGGGAGGCACGACCGGGCCGAGACGGCCGACGACCACGGCCAGATCTCGGTGGTCCCTGACCGGGCGCAGGGCTTCCACGAGCTCGTCCAGCTCGGTCGGGTCGGCGGGCTTCAGAATGTAGGTGGCGACGTCCTGGACGGAGAGCACGAAGCACATCTGCCGGGCGATGTAACGGTTCTCCGGAGCGGAGAGGACGCGGTACATGGCCTCGGCGTCCGAGCTGTCGGTCCTGCCGCCGGCACCGGCGGCCTGGAAGAACTCGTGCTGGACGGAGAGGTCGGGGAACACCGCGTGGACGCGTCCCAGCACGTAGACGTAGCCGAGGGCCGGGTCGGCCTCGACCTCCGAGCCGCCCGGCGAGGCGGCACCGCTACAGCCGCAGGAGGCCTGGGTCACGGCCGACACAGCGGGTGCGGCGGGGCGCGCGGGCCGGAGGTCCTCCGGGTCCAGCGTGGGAACGGCGTAGGCGGAGGTCGGGGTCGGGGGCCTCGTCTCGGCCTCCGGCGGGGGGCTGGTGGCGATGACAGGGTCGGTGATCTCGGCGTCCATCAGTCACTCCTCACACACTCTGTCGGGCCGTCAGGCCGGAACGCGTGGCAAGGTTCGTTGAAGTCCTGCCGCGCGGAAACGCCCGGCGAAGTCCTGCCGAGCGGATGAATGCGCCCGGCCGTACGTCAGCGGTCCCGTTCGCCGCCGATGGTCATCCACCGGTTCAGCGTCTCGGCACGGCGCTCGCAGCCGCCGCAGGGCCGGATGCCGACCGCCGTGGTCACCCGTGCGACGGCGTCACCCAGACCGATCTCCGCACCTTCGCGAGCGAAGCCGGGAATGCGGACCTGATGCCGGGGCCGGTCATGACGGCGGCTGTCACGAGAGTCGCGGGAGTCGTCGGTGCCACGAGAGTCCCGGGCGTCACGCTCCGTGCGCTCCCGTGCCGTGCGCTCCCGGGCCGTGCCCCGACCGCTCGTTGCACGGTCAACCATCCTGCTCACATCCTGTTACTGATCACCTGGCGGATGCCGTCGGCGCGCGCTCTCACACCTCTCCATTTTCCTCCCAGACCGCTCAGAATGCACTCCGACCTGCCCCTTTCCCTGCCAGTTGGCCAGGCGGTACCGGATCCAGTGGCTCCGGACGCGAAAGGATGACGTGACGGCCCGGTCGACTTCTGTGACGGACCCTCAAGCCCCATCAGGGAAGGTGACTTGGCCGTCGCCAGCGGCAGATTGGGAAGGTCTACAAGGCCGTGCGCCGAGTCGGACACACGGGTGCGGCCCAGCAGCACAACAGCGCCTTCGGACGGCGAGGGGCGCGTACGACGCCCCGGCAAGGGCGGGAGGCGTCCTGCCGGGGCACTGTCGCCGTCATCCGTTCGTCGGCCGATCGCGGTGAGGGTGGGGAAGTCGGCGTCAGGGTCTCCATGTGCCATCTGGAATGATCACTGATCCGCCGAGGCGCCGAGAACCCCCTCACTCCTCGCCGGGCTCGCCAGTCGGCGCCAACCCCCGGCAACGCCGAGATCGAACCGTCCGTCCTGGCACCCGCCGCACGAGCCAGCCTCACGAATCCGCCTCCGGCTCACGCCGAACCCGGAGAAATCCCGACGGCCAGGACGCCGTGCGCATAAGTTTCGACGCGCAGTGCATTCTTCACCAACCTGGTTGAGCAGTAAGGAGGTTGGGACACCACGGGCTTACGGAAGGCAGCGGGCGCGGCGTGCTCCGGGGCGGGACGCGCGGTGGCCCGTCTCGCCGGTTCGGCTGAAAGTCCTGGTGCACCGCGCCTCACCTGTGGTTTCCTGAGCACATGACCGTACTCGTGACCCGTCGCCACGTCGACTACGTGCGTGTCACGACCACGGGTTGTCCCGTCACTCGCTGACGCGGCGCCGCGCGGCACAGCCCCGCGCTTCCCACACGCATTCCGCGTACTCGCCCCGCGCGCAGTTCCGTCCTCCCGGCCGCTGAGCCTGTACGACTTCGGCTGCCTCCACGCCTGCCATGGTTGCCGGGCCGTCGGACGGGAACCGTCCGGTGCCGGACGGGCCGCCGGAGTACGCCGTGCGGGTGCACGCGCTCTGGGCCGGATCGCGAAACGGCAGTGACCTCGTGACCTCCCCGCCGCGCCGTCCTCGCCGCCTCCGTCGTGCCCGAGTGCCCAAACACGGGACCGTGTCTGCCCCCCTCAGCTGCGGCCTTCTGCCACCCCACCGTTCACACTCACCCCCCGAGGAGAACCATGAGCCAGCCCATCGACGCCGTCACCGCAGGTCACACCCCTGAGATCGAATCCTCCGAACTCGAGGTACCGGCCTGGTCGTTCGAGACCAAGCAGCTCCACGCCGGCACCACTCCCGATCCCACCACCGGCGCCCGAGCCGTCCCGATCTACCAGACCACCTCGTTCGTCTTCCGCGACACCCAGCATGCCTCCGACCTCTTCTCCCTCGCCGAACCCGGCAACATCTACACCCGAATCCACAACCCCACCCAGGACGCCCTCGAGCAGCGCATCGCCGCCCTCGAAGGCGGCGTCGCGGCCGTCGCCCTCGCCTCCGGGCAGGCCGCGGAGACCCTCGCGATCCTGAACGTCGCCTCGGCCGGCGACCACATTGTCTCCAGCGCCTCCCTCTACGGCGGCACGTACAACCTGTTCCACCACACCCTGCCGAAGTTCGGCATCGAGGTGTCGTTCGTCGAGGACCCCGACGACCTCGAGGCCTGGCGGGCCGCCGTACGGCCGCACACCAAGGCCCTGTTCGCGGAAACCCTCGGCAACCCCCGCGGCAACGTGCTCGACGTCCGGGGCGTCGCCGACGTCGCCCACGCGGCGGGCCTGCCGCTCATCGTCGACAACACCGTGCCCACCCCGTACCTGCTGCGCCCCATCGAGCACGGAGCGGACGTCGTGGTTCACTCGGCCACCAAGTTCCTCGGCGGCCACGGCACCACCATCGGCGGCGTCGTCGTCGACGCAGGCACCTTCGACTTCGGCGCGCACCCCGAGAGGTTCCCCGACTTCACCGAGCCCGACCCCAGCTACCACGGCCTGCGCTACTGGCCCGCCCTCGGCGCGGGCGCGTACGCCGTCAAGCTGCGCGTACAACTGCTGCGCGACCTCGGCCCCGCCATCGCCCCGCACTCGGCGTTCTTGCTCCTGCAGGGTGTCGAGACGCTGAGCCTGCGACTGGAACGGCACTCGTCGAACGCCCTGGAGCTGGCGCGGTGGCTCGAACAGCGGGACGAGGTGGCCGCGGTGCACTACCCCGGCCTGCCGTCCAACCGCTGGTACGAGGCAGGGCTCCGCTACCTGCCTCGCGGCGCCGGGGCCGTGCTCTCCTTCGAACTGCGGGGCGGCGTAGAAGCGGGCCGACGATTCGTGGACGGACTGGAGCTGTTCAGCCACCTCGCGAACATCGGCGACGTACGGAGCCTCGTCATCCACCCCGCCTCCACCACCCACAGCCAGCTCGACGAGACACAGCTCGCCGCCACCGGCACCACCCCGGGACTGGTGCGCCTGTCGGTCGGTATCGAGAACCCGGACGATCTGAAGGCCGACCTCGAGGCAGGCTTCCGCGCCGCGAAGGACGCGTCCTGAACCCCGTCGCGACGGCGGCGGCCACCACGGTCCCCCTTCCCGCCACCGGTGCGTGGCGGGAAGGGGACCCGCCCGGCCGCCGCCGGTGGTACCGGCGCACGCAACCGCTGGCACTGGAGGCGGGCGGCGACCTCCCGGGTGTGCGGCTGGCGTTCGAGACCTGGGGGCGGCTAGCCCCCGACCGCTCGAACGCGGTGCTCGTCCTGCACGCCCTGACCGGCGACAGCCACGTCGCCGGCGCCGCCGGATCCGGTCACCCCACCCCCGGCTGGTGGGACGCGCTGGTCGGCCCGGGCAGGGCACTCGACACCGACCGGTGGTTCGTGGTGGCGCCGAACGTGCTGGGCGGCTGCCAGGGCAGCACGGGCCCCGCCTCCACAGGCCCCGGCGGACATCCCTGGGGTGGTGCCTTCCCCCGTCTGACCCAGCGCGACCAGGTGCGTGCCGAGACCGGACTCGCCGACGCGCTCGGCGTCCAGCGCTGGGCCCTGGTGATCGGGGGCTCCATGGGCGGCATGCGCGCGCTGGAGTGGGCGGTCGGTGAACCCGGGCGCGTGTCCGCCCTGTTGCTGCTCGCCTGCCCGGCGGCGGCAAGCGCGGACCAGATCGCGTGGGCCACCGCACAGATCCAGGCGATCCGCGCCGACCCCCACTGGCAGGGCGGCGACTACCACGACGCCGGTCCCGGACGGGGGCCGCACACCGGCCTGGGCATCGCCCGCCGCATCGCGCACATCACCTACCGGTCGGCCGAAGAACTCCAGACCCGGTTCGGCCACAGGGCCCAGGGCGAGGAACAGCCTTGGCTGGGCGGCCGCTACAGCGTCGAGTCCTATCTCGACCACCATGCCGCCAAGCTCGTGACACGGTTCGACGCGGCGAGCTATGTCGCCCTGGTAGAGGCGATGAACACCCATGACATCGGGCGGGGCCGCATCGACCGGCGAGCGGCTCTCGGCCGGGTACTTGCCCGGACGGTGGTGGCCGGGGTGGACTCCGACCGTCTCTATCCCCTGGCGCAGCAGGAGGAACTGGCGGAAGGGATACCGTCCGCGGACGGCGTACGTGTCATCCGCTCACCGCACGGTCACGACGGGTTCTTGCTGGAGACCGATCAGGTCGGCGAACTGGTACGGGAACTCCTCGACAACGCGCCGAAACCAGCCGTCGGCCCCACCGGCTGATCTGCCGATCCGTGCTCCGGGCGGGGCCGTGCGGCACCGGCTCCGGCGGTCGGCGCTCGGTGAGCATGCGCCCCGCGCGGTGGCAGGCGAGGACGACCAGGATCGTGCTCGGCGTCGGCGACGCAGGGTCCAGAGCACGACGACCCGCGCCGGGCGGCGCCGGAACGCCGAGCAACACCGCAAGGCCGCAAGGCCGAGCGGCTTCCGCGTCCACCCGGCGCGGTCGACCGGGCGCCATGTGTGACCCCGACCGGCGCCGTCGCCGACCGGGGCCACACACAGACGATTCCGCCCTGACCGCACTACGACGGACGGGCTGCTCAGCCCTGACCGTCGTCCGCCGGACCGGGTTGTGGCGGTCCGTAGGGCTCGATCTTCGGGTTGGCGAACGGCCCGCGTGCGGCGTCCGTCCCGGTGATCCGGGCGGCGGCGCTCTCACTGACCATCATGACGTGGGTGCCCCTGTCGGGTTCCACGAGCACGACGCCGTACGTCTCGTCGACATCGTCGGCGGTCAGCCCGTACTCCCGTATGGCGTCCGAGAGCGTCGCCCCTCGTGGGAGCGTGACGGTGACGAGGACGTACGGTCCTTGCGGAGCCATGGCTCTCCCTGAGCGAGATACCCGCTATCGGAGCTTGCGGATCACGTCCACGATACGGCCGGTGTCGATCGTGCCGTACCCGTGGTCGAACTCGAATCCCGCCCCGCCGACGTCGTTGGCGGTACGACGCAGCAGCGTGCGCATCTCCATCGGCGACAGCTTGCTCACGGGAAGCTGCGAGCGCACCGCGGCCACCACACCGGCGGCGACGGGACAGGCCGCCGACGTACCGGAGTCGGGGCTGTTCTCGCCGAACGCCTTCGACCCCGCGAAGTGGGTGAAGGAACAGACGTCCGGCTTGCGGCGGCTGAGCCGGCCCGGCCCCTGGGAGGAGTAGCCGACGCGGACGCCGTCCACGTTCACGCCGCCGATGGACAGCACCCGGGGGTGCGAGTTCGCTCCGTTGATCGGACGGGAGGGGAACTGGCAGCGGCCGTCCGGACACTCCCGGCCGCAGTTGCCCGCCGCGAACAGGATGTCCGCGCCCGCCTGCTCCAGGGCGGTGACGGCCAGGTTGAAGGGGTGCGCCGGGTTGTCCGAGTAGTTTCCGGGGTGCCCGGGCGGGAAGTCCCAGCTCGGGCTGAACGAGCCCCAGCTGTTGCTGACGACCAGCGCGCGGCGCTCCTCGGGCATGTCCTCGAGGATGAACCGCAGGTGCGAGAAGGCCGCGATCGCGTCGGAGAGGAAGCCCTCCATGACGGTGGCACCGGGGCGCCGCGACAGCAGGATGGGGAGGTCGAGGAGCGTCGCCTTCGACGCGGTGATCCGGGCGTCGAAGGCGCACATCGTGCCGTGGTCCACGTCGAACTGGCCGAAGTTCCCGACCACTCCGGCCGGCTTCCAGCTGCGGGCCGCGTCCACGGTCTGTTCGTGGCCGATGACCTGGGAGAGGTGCTGGACGTTGATGCCGGTGTCGAGGACGGCGAGGGCGACGCCGGCACCCTCCAGGCCCTCGGATTCGAGGGCGTGCGTCAGCTTGCGCTGGACGTCGCGCCAGTCGCCCACCGGGGCGTCGCCGCCGCAGGTCGGCATGCTCTCGATGACCGGGTCGGAGGAGATGCCGACGATGTCGGGACGGGCGGTGGCGAGCATCGCGTACCGGCTGGCGATGTCGTAGTCCTGGATCTCCCCGCGCACGAGAACGCTGGCCTTCTCGGGAGCCAGGGAGAAGGTCAGCGGCTGGTCCAGGGACAGCGGGTCGCCGCCGGGCGCGGCCGGCTGGGGCTGGGGTACGGGGACCGGAACGAAGTTGGGGTCCAGGGCGATGCCGGGGATGTCCCCGGCGACGGTGGCTGCTGCGGGGGTCGTCTCGTTCGGATCGATGACGGCCCGAAGCACATCCTGCTCGGGACGCATCTGAATCATGACGCGCAAGGTTGACTCCTGAACGGTGCAGCAGGCAGCCGCAGAGTCGGTTCGAAGGCCGACCTGAGGGCGGCGCCTGCGGAGAGTGAGGGAAGCCGACGGCCGTCCGTCACCGGACAGTCACCTGAGCCGACTCCCCTGGGGGATGAACCTCATGCTGGCAGGCCGACCGACTCTCACGACACCGCCAAACAGGCGACATACCTTGGGCATATGCCATAGGCCACGCCGTGTCGTGGTGGGGTAGAAGGCCTTGCCGCGGCCGGTCGCCGCCTTCGTCCCCCGCGCGACTGCTGCGATACCTCCGGGTTCGCCTCGCGCTGCGCTACGGGCAGGCCCGGCTACTCGGGCGCCGCCACCCTCACGCGGGCAGGGTGCGCAGGCGCCGCCATCGGGGTTGCTCGGCGATCAGGCTGGCCGCGGCCAGCGCCGTCACGGCTACGGCGGCCCAAGCCGGCCAGGCCACCCAGGAGGAGACGACGGCCGCGAGCAGCTGGAACAGCACCAGGCCGATGGTCACCGTCCCCGGTACGGGCACGAGGATCTTCTCCCTCTCCATGCCGTTGTCACCCGGGGTACCGAAGACGGTCAGCACCGCGAGCAGGAGGATCACCGACAGCACGGCGAGCAGCACCGAGTACGGAGCGAGCGCCCAGGGGGTGGCAACCCAGGCGGCGAGCATGCTGAAGAAGCGGAGCGGATCCGCCAGGCGAGTCACACAACGACCCTGCCACAGCAGTCCGTTGGTGTGGAATGCTTCGGCTTCAGAAGATCTGTGAAGTCGAACTCGCATGCATCGGGGCCCTGTCGGGGGCGCGGCAACCAGTGACGGCCGCGACGCTCGGCGCGAGAACAGCGAAGTGCCGGAAGAAGCTCCCGCGACGGCCGGACCCGACAGGCCCGGCCGTCCGTCCCCGGCAAGGTACGTTCAGAAGCGGGGCGCGCCCGGTGCCTGCGGCGGTACGGGGGCGATGCCCGGGTTCACTCCCGCGGACCGGCCGGGCTTGCAGGTGACGTCCCCGGTCGGCAACTTGCCGGTGCTGAGGTAGGAGTTGACGTTCCGGTCGGCGCACGAGCGCGGGTCCATGGTGTAGACACCGTGGCCCTCACCGCCCTTGACGTAGACCAGGCGCGAGCCCTTCAGCACGCGATGCATGCCGAGGCCGCTGGTGAGGGGCGTCTGGGAGTCCCACTGGTTCTGCACGATGAGCAGGTCCACGCGGTTCTTCACCTTCGTGGCGGGCTCGGCGGGCTTCCCCCAGTACGCGCAGGGCACGATGTTGGAGCCGAAGTCGCCGTACAGCGGGTACCTGGCCTTGTCGCGGATCGCGTCACGCCGGTACTGCTCCGGATCGCGCGGCCATGCCGCGGTGTCGCCGCAGACCACCGTCCAGAAGGCGGCGGTGCCGTTGTCGCGCGGAACCCCGGCGGCGGGAGTCGCGAAGCGGCGGGGTTCCCGCGCCTCGCCCGACAGCACAGAGGGCAGCGTGACCGTCCTGCCCTCGGCCGCCCTCTTCACATCGACGACCGCCTCGGCCGCGGCCTTGGGGCTGAAGAAGACCGGACGCAGGCCGGCGCGGATGTCGTCCCCGCTGACCTTCTGGCCCTCGAGCTCGATCGGATCACGGTCGGCCCGCTCGACCAGATTCCAGAACGACTTCCGCACCTTGGCCGCGGTGTCGCCGAGCTTGTACGTGCGGTGGCGCTGAGCGGTCCACTTGGTCCACAGCGTGAACGCGGGCTCGCTGCCCTCCGCCCAGACCTGGATCATGCCCCGCCACACCCGGGCCGGGTCCACGGCGCTGTCCAGCACGAAACGGTCGGTCCGCCCGGGGAACATCTGCGCGTAGACCGCGCCCAGATAGGTGCCGTACGAGTAGCCCACGTAGGAGATCTTCTTCTCGCCCAGTACGGCGCGGATGACGTCCATGTCGCGGGCGGTGTTGCGGGTGGTGATGTACGGCAGGACGTCACCGTTCCTGGCACGGCACTTGTCGGCGACGGTCCGCGCCCACTTGGTGCAGACCGTGCTCGCGAGCCGGCTCAGCGGCATACTCGGACACCTCCTCAGCCTTGCCGTAGGACATCAGCAGGTACACGATCGGGCCCGATGCCTCATTGATGACCGGTGGCGACGCCCATACGACACTGCGATCGGCGTCGTCCGAGTATCGCGCGACGAGGGCTTCGACGTACGCCACGATCCGTGGCGTCGGAGGCACAACGACATCATCCGATCCCAAGTAGCGCTCGTAGAACTCGTCATAGGCAAAGCCCGCTTCGCGGTCGTCGACCGGACGGTCACCGTCCCATACAGCAAGGTCATAGCTCACATGCGCATCGTCGCAGGCCGCCGTTCCGCCGACGCCGACAGGCCAGGAGATCGCAACTTCACCAGGCTGATCCACAGGAGAGCTCCTGGACGCGGGGCAGGCACGCGCCCCTTGCCGTCCAGGCACACATCCCGGCTACGGATGGCCGCGCCGTGGTGACACAGTCACGCGCAACGCTTTCCCCATGTCCTCGCCCCACTGCACACGAGGTAAGTACGTTACACACGTGATCAGTGACGCCCTGCCGGAACCCGCCGGACAACAGTTCATGGTTCTCGTCGAGGAAGTGCGCCAACTCGGCGCCGACGACCACCACTGGCAGCTCGTCAGGACAGTTCCGGTAGAGGGCGATCGTAGCGCCGCCGACACCCGGGCACGGGAGCTGGCCATGGAGCATATTCCCGCCGACGTCTACCTCCGCGACGGGGCGACTGCCGCGCGCAGCGTCTACCAGACCGGCGACGGAGCATGGCTGATACAGGTGAGCACGCCCGACTCGTACAACCACCAGCTGGCCCGGATCACCACAGCCGAGCAGGTGCACGTCCAGGAGTACCGGCCCCCGCCCAGCGATGCCACCCCACGCACCTCCGGACGCCGCCGCCTCTTCGGCCGCAGTTGATCTGGCCCCACCTCCCCAGCCGGCCTGACGTCCCACCGCACTCACGGGGGAAGGGGGGCTTCATCGCATGTGGACGTCGACGCCGCGGTCAGAAAATGTCAGCGGCTGCGCCGCCGCCCGCAGTGCCAGATGTGATCAAGCGTCGGCGGCGCCCGTAGTCGTGACTGCCCTGTCCGACACGCAACGAGTGCAAGATCGCCGCCATGCGGCGGGCGAGCCCACCAGCCCGATCGTGGCCCGCTACAGCTTCCACCAGGCGCGGCGTGGCGTCGGCTCACTCCTTCGACAGGTGGGATCGTCGCCGGTGTGGCACCGGCGGTCGACGGCCTGACTCCTGCGGTGGGCGCAGCCCGGGCGAAAACCGATGGACACCGTCACTCACTCGTCCTAGCCTCGCCGAGGTTCGAAGTCCGCACGTCCGAATGAGGTGCCTTGCATGACGGTCCACGCAGCGGCGGCCAGCGCCAACAGGCCGTCCCCGGCAAACGTCATGACCTCATCGGACGTAAGGAATCTCAGCTGTGGATCTTCCACGTAGTTTCACCATCCGCGAGAGCAGCCATCGCATCCACAACCCCTTCACGAGCGAGAAGCTGGCTGCCCTCGGGCAGGCGCTGCACCTGGCTCCAGGGACGCGCGCACTCGACCTCGCCAGCGGGTCGGGCGAGATGCTGTGCACCTGGGCGCACGCCCACGGCATCGTCGGGACCGGTGTGGACATCAGTACCGAGTTCACGGCCAGGGCCCGTGTCCGGGCATCCGAGCTCGGTGTCGCCGATCAGGTGGCTTTCATTCACGGTGATGCGTCCGGCTATGTCGCGGACGAGCGCGTCGACCTCGCCGCCTGTATCGGCGCCACCTGGATCGGCAACGGAGTGGCCGGCACGATCGATCTGCTGCGTCGCAGCCTCCGCCCCGGTGGCATGCTGCTGATCGGCGAACCGTACTGGCGTCAGGACCCCCTGGACCATCACACCGTCGAGGCATGCCATGCAAGCGGCAAGGACGACTTCCGGCTGCTGCCCGAGCTGATCGATCAGTTCGGTGAACTGGGTTACGACGTCGTCGAGATGGTGCTCGCCGACCAGGACAGCTGGGACCGCTATCAGGCCGCCCAGTGGCTCAACATCCGACGCTGGCTTGATCGGAATCCCGATGACGAGCTGGCCGCCGAGTTGAGAGCCGAGCTCTCCGAGGGACCGGCCCGCTACGCCAGGTACCAGCGCGAGTACCTCGGTTGGGGGGTCTTCGCCCTCATGCCCCGCTGACGGTCATGTCGAGGCCGGGGCCGGCACCATGCCGGCCCCCGCTTGCCGGCGCGAACCCGGAGAGCTGCTTCACTGGCTTCACGTGGGGGTCCACGTGGGCAGCGCCTTGTCGGCTGTTGGAGCAGTCCGCCGGCAGCAAGGTCCGGTCGGCGGCCGGTACGCCGCCAGGCTCGTCCCGGTCGCCGAGGTCATCGAGCGAGTATGTCGCTCAGGGGGCGAACCGGGGCCGCGGCCCGCGGCCGGTAGGGCCTCGTCGTCGTTCTCGCCGAGCAGGCCCGGCAGACTCACCGGGCGCCGCCTGGACGTGGATCTGCCCTTCGGCGTCCCCGCCCGCTGCCCGCACCAGGTGCAGAACCTCGACATTCGCACCGGCGACCGCCACGTGCTCTCCACCGACGGGCCGATAGCTGACGCAGATGCGACGGTCGGCGGTCCCTCCGGGGCGTCCAGGAGGCTGACCTCACGGCGGCTCGGCGCTGGGTGAACTCGACCCTGGCCAGTGGACCTGCCTTGCACAGGGCCGCGCAGGCACGCAGACGCAGACGCACACGCACACGCAGAAGTCTCGGACGCGCCCGGGATCATTCGCCAGTATGCGGCCCTCTTTGTCACGGCAGCCCGTGAATTGTCGATCTGGACACGATCGCCCTGTGTAGCCACTAGGGTGGCGCGCGTTACATCGCACTACGTGGGCGGGGGAACGATGCCCGAGTTACTGAGAGTGCCGCTGGAGAACGGCGGTTCCGTGCTGGTGGAGGTCGACAGCGGGCCGCAGGCAGTCGTCAGGGTCGCGCGGTCCGGCGGGGTGGTGGCCGAAGCGTCCGAGACGCTGGAACGCGGTCTCGACAGTGTGCGCGAAGCCGCGCATGCTGTGCTCGCCCGGGTGGCCGACCTGCCGCGGCAACCAGACAAGATCATTCTGGAGTTGGGGCTGAAGCTGTCCGCGGAGGCGGGCGTGTTCCTCGCCAAGACCGCCGGCGAGGGGTCACTCACCCTCACCTTGGAGTGGGACAGGCAGCACACGGAGGCTGTGCCGATCACCCAGTCCGTCGCCTTGCGCGACGACACCGTGACGGCATAAGGGCGCGAGGACTCGGCTGTGCCCGGACCTGTGCCCAATCCCGGAATCGCCCGCCTGTGGTCGCGCGGCGCGTTCCCCACCCCACAGGGGGCTGGTTTCCTGGCCGGCCCCGGACTCGTACTGACATGCGCGCATGTGGTTTCGGCCGTCGCCGGACAACAGGAGGGGAGTCCCCTCGCCGTGGGGCTCACGGTCGATCTGGACTTTCCCCTCACCGGGCGACCGGCCCGGCGACAGAGCGCACGGCTCATCACCCACATCCCTGTCGCGGAGGACGGCTCCGGTGACATCGCCGTCCTCGCGCTCGACGGGGATCCGCCGCTCGGGGCTGAGCCTGTACGGCTGCTGGACGTGGAAGCGGTCCGAGGGCACCCGTTCCGGGCGTTCGGCTTCCCGGCCGGCGACGACGAGGGCGTCTGGTCGCTCGGTGCGATCGTCGACGACCGCGGACGGGACTGGCTGCAGTTCGAGAGCACCAGCGCCTGCGAGATCCGGCAGGGCTTCAGTGGTACGCCCCTGTGGGACGAGCACTTCAAGTGCGTGGTCGGCATGGTGGTCGCCACCGACGGGAGGTTCCTCCAACGGGCGGCCTACGCCATCACCGCCAGTGCCCTGCTGGAAGTCCACCCGGAACTGCGTCGCCTTTCCACGCCGCCGTCGCCGTTCCGTGGGCTGAAGTCGTTCCGGGAACAGGACGCCACCCACTTCTTCGGGCGGGACGAGCAGATCACGGCGTTGACCGAGGCGGTCACCACGTCGTCGATCGTCCCCGTCATCGGGGTGTCCGGGGTCGGTAAGTCGTCGCTGATCCACGCCGGCCTCGTACCCCAGCTACGCGCACGGGGTGACTACTGCGTCGCCTCGCTGGTTCCGGAGCCCGCGCTGGGAGCGGAGCTCATGCTCGCCTCCGCTCTGCTGCCGCTGCTCAGCGAACCGGACGACGACGTCGAACCGCTGGACCGGCTCGAGCAGAAGGAACGGCTCGCTGAGCGGTTGCGGGACGGAGGCGCCGGTCCGGTCGTCCGGGAGCTGCTCACCCGCTCGGGGACGACCCAGCTCGCCCTGGTGGTGGACCAGTTCGAGACGCTGTTCCGCTGCTCGCCCGAGGCGGCCGAGAAGTTGGTCGGCCATCTGGTGGCCATGACCGGATGGCGCACCGCGGACGGCGGACCGCTGGTGCGGCTGGTCTTCGCCCTGCGGCTGGACTTCTTGAAAGCCATGCAGCGGTTCCCCGTTCTGGGGCGGGTGTGCGAGGCGTCGCCGGTTCTTGTCGACCGCCTGGGCAAGGATCAGCTCCGTGAGGTGGTGTTGTCCCCGATCGCGTCGTTCCACGGGGCCGTGCGTTTCGAGGAACGGCTCGCCGAGCGGCTGCTCTCGGACGCGGGCCGCAGCCCGGGCGCGCTGCCCCTGCTCGAGTTCACTCTCACCCTGCTGTGGGAGCAACAGCGTCAGGGCATCCTCGGGCACGCCGCGTACGAGGAGATCGGCCGTGTGGCGGGCGCCCTCGCCTCGCATGCCGAGCGTGTCGTCAAGGAGCGGCTGGGCGATGTGCGCGACGACGTGCCGCGCCTGTTCGTACAGCTCGTTCGCCCGGGCGACGGAGGCCTTGACAACCCGGTCGACACCGGGCGCACCGCGCGCCGCACCGAGCTGGACCCTGCCTGCTGGAAGGCCGCACAACTCCTGGCCGTACAGCGTCTGGTGCACCTCGATCGCGCGTCCGACGGCGTCGAGACGGTCACGCTGGCCCACGAAGCGCTGCTCGAGCACTGGCCCGCGCTGCGCTCCTGGGTCGACGCCGACCGCGACTTCCGGATCTGGCAGGAGCATGTGCGCGAGCGCATCGCGCGCTGGGAACAGAGCGGCCGCGACCAGGCCCTGTTGATGCGTGGCTCCGAACTCAAGCAAGCACTGCGGCGATTACGCGAGCGGCCGGACGATGTCCCCGAGAGCGAACGGGAGTACGTCGCGGCGGGCCAGGACCGGCGTCGGCGTCGGCGTTCCCGCAAAGCATTTGTCGCCGCGGCAGTTGCGGCGGTGATGAGCACTCTGGCCGGAGTCGGAGTGCAGTCGGTTCGAGGCAGCAAGGCAGCCGAACTCTCGGCCGGCCTTGTGCAGCAGGCCCAGGGCCAGGCGGACTCCCATCGGGAGAAGGCCGCGTTGCTGTCCGTCGCCGCCTGGCACACCGCGCCCATCCAACAGGCCCACGACAACCTGTTCGCGCGCTATCTCGCCGATGCCCCGTACGACGCCGTCCTGCCCGCGGGCGGGGAGGTCGCGGAGACAGCATTGGACGAATCCGGCCAGGTCGTCGCGGTGCGCAACAGTGCGGGCCGACTGTCGGTGTGGCGCGTCGGGGCCGTCGGCCCCTCTCTGCTGGTCCGTATGGACGACGTCACGGCCGTCGCGGTCAGTGCCGACGGCACCCGGCTGGCCCTGGGAGGCAGCGGGAACCGCGTCAAGATCTGGGACCTGCGTGAGCACAAGACCCTGCTGACCCTGCGAGCCGCGTCGAGCACCACCAGCACCGCTCGGACGGTGGACGAGCTGCGCTTCGACCGCACGGGGCGCCGTCTGCTGGTCCATCCGTCACAGGACGACACAGCCCAGGTATGGGACCTCGACCGGCCGACCGCCACGCCCGTCACCCTGGAACCGCTTCTCGACGGCTCACCCAATGGCTTCGTGTTCGACACGGCCGGAAATCGAGTCGTGGCCTCAGGACCCGGCGTGCGGGCCCAGGGCGTCTGGAACACGCGGACCGGCCGTTTGATCGCCGTCCCCGGTTACGACGAGCCCGGGTTCGCCCCGGGGCCCCGTCCGGTAGCCACGATGTGCACCGAATACACGTGGCGGCTGACCGATGTCTCCACCCGGAAACCCGACCCCCTTCTCTTCCAGGACCTGCCCTGCAGCGACGAGAACCTGACGATCGGCGAGTTGGTCGGCGTCTCTGACAAGGTCGTACTGACACGCGGCAACGGAGCCGTGACCGCTCACGATGCCGCCACCGGACAACGGCTTCTCGTCCTGGCCGAGGACGGCCCCAAGGGACCGTACACGCGTTACGCCCTGGCCCGCACAAGCCGCCGCATGGCCTTCGCCCGTGGGACGGAAGTGCTGGTCGCCACGGCCCCGGCGCCCGGCTCGCTCCCGACCGCCGACATCTTCACCACCGGCGACGACGACTTCGCCGTGCACTTCTCGCCTTCCGGCCGCTATCTGGTCACGGTCGGCGCCGGCGGGGCGGTCGCTGTGTGGGACCCGAGGAACGGACGGCGGCTCGCAGCGATCGGCGAGCGCGTCTACCAGACGACGCGCGCGTGGGTTGCGTTCGACGCCGACGAGCAGACACTGGCCGTGAATGAGCTCTCCACGCAGTCGGTCACGCTCTACAAACTGCCCTCCCTCCAGATACTGCGGCGGATCCACGTCGACCCGCCCGCCGAGTCGGCGCCTCGCGACACGGAGCTCCGCGACCTGGGATTCACCCGGCAGGGCCGTCTGGTCGTCCTCATGGCAGGGGCCGTCTCGCAGTGGGACGTCACGACCGGCCGCAAGGTGGGTGAGACGCTGCTGTTCCGCGAGGACGCGGATGTCGACCGAAGCCGGTTCGCCACCAATATGGCAGCCGACGCCGCGTCCGAACGGATCGCCGTGTCGACCCCGGACCTGGGCGGCGTGGAGATCTGGGACCTCCGCAGCCGACGGCGGGTGGGCGTCGTCGTCCCCGATTCCCGCGTTCCGCTGTCCGACCGGGACGCTGTGCGGTTCAGCAGCGACGGGCGGCGTCTGCTGCTGGTCGGCAAGGACGGGAGCGCGGAGGTATGGGATGCGAACGGCCGGCGTCGTGAGATCTCCATCCCGCCGGACGTCGCCCGCACCACCATGTTCCTCGCCGATGGCGACGAGACCGTCAGCGTGAGACGGAACGTCGTGGAGCGATGGGGCGACGACGGGCTCCGCAGTCAGACCCGTGTACCGGCAGCCGCTCGTGTTCGGACGGTCGTGCCCTCCCCCGACGGCGAGCACCTGTTGCTCAGCGTGCCGGAAAGCCCGACCCGGGAATCTGGCACGGACTTCGGGACAACCGCGGTCTTCCAGCTGCGACAGGCATCTGCCAATACCTGGGCCGCCGAACTCTGCCGACGCGTCACACGCGACATCTCCCAGGAGGACCTGAACGCAATGCCGTACGGAATACTGGAGCGACTCCTTCTGGGGGTGACGGCATGCGGAGAGCGGTGAATTCCCAGGCCGCGACGGCCGTCCTCTGCCTGACGCTGGTGACGGCATGCGGAGCGTCGGCGGGCACGGACCGGCCGGAGTCGAGCCCGCCCGTTTCCCTGTGGGGCACCTCGGGCCCGGCGGCGGAGAAGCCGGCGAAAGACCGAAACGAGGCCTTTGACGCCGACCGGGCAGTGCTCCGGGTCAAGCGCCTCGGATACACGGCCGACACCGAGGCCGGCACCCTGAAGAACCTCAAGGGACCGCTTCGCGCGATCCACGCTCACTGCACCGGCGGCGTCGACGGGAAATGCGTTTCCGTGTTCTTCTTCTACGGCAACGAGTACGCGGGTTACGACGTGAACGCGGCCGCCCAATCGACGATCAAGAGCCAGGACGGACAGACAGTCACCCTGTCCTATCCCCTCTATCTGCCGACGGATCCACAGTGCTGCCATTCAGGCGGCGAGGCCGAGTACCAGGTGCGCTGGAAGGACGACAAGCTGGTCTTCTCACCACCGCTGCCCGAGAACCCGAATTACACAGCCGAGTAGGCGTTCCACCCAGTACGTGAGCACAGGTCCGCGACTCCCCTCCACTTTATGTGGCCTGATTTCTCACTGTTTCAAGGGATAAAGCACTCTATGAGCAACAGCAAGCCACGTCCGCACGGCAACAGCCATACGGCAAGGCCGGGCCAGAGAAAGGCCGGCCTGTTCAAGCGGATGTCCGGCAGGTTCGTGCGCATGTACCGCCGCTACCACGGCTGGCGCGCCCCGTTCCCGCTGTGGGCGCGGATCGTGTGCGACATCCTGTTCTGGGCCGTCACCGCCGCCGCGGCCTACGTGGCCATCGGCAGTCTGTGCGGGGCAGTCCTCATCGCGGCTCCCCTTCTCGGGTTCCTGGGGCTCGCGTCGAGCAAGGAGTACGACGACGGCATCGACTGGAGCGACCACCGGATGGGCGGGCAGCCCAAGAACCCCGGGCCCAAGTTCTAGAGTCGCCTCACTTCCGGCCAGGGAACACGTCACGACAGAGTCTGCGCCAGCGCGTCGAAGTTCGCTTGGATCTTCTTGAACCGGTCCCTCTGCAACGCGGCCAGTTCGCCGATGGTCATCCCCTGTCGCCACTCGGCGTCGTCACCGTTGTCGACGAGGATGTCGACGCCGAGGCGGAGGTTCAGTTGCCAGGCTTCGAGGTGCTCCGTGCCACCGTCCCAGATGAAGCGGTCGAGGCTGGCGCGCAGGTCGGTGACGAACTGGCGGGGTGTCGCGCCGAATTCCCTGTAGTCGGCGAGGAACTGGCGCAGCCGGTCGTGGAAGGCGGCCGAGTTCGCGGTGCCCGCCGGGCGTGTGGGCTCTCCCGGGAGCGAGGCCCCGCCCACGTGGGTCCCCAGTTTCGGATCCACGATCGGCTTCGGCTCCTCGCCTGGGGTGTACCGGAAGCCCACGATCCCTCCGATCGACCACACCACATGGTTGGTGGGACTCCTCAGCCTGTGCATCGCCCACATCCAGTCGATGGCGCGGGCGATGTCCCCCTTGCGTGCGATGTCGACGGCATGGGCCATGACCTCGCGGATACGGTCGACCGGAATCCACTCGTGGTGACCGGGCATCGCCTCGCGGAACTGGTTCTTGATCCATGATCTGGTGGCGCCGCCCGTGTTCCACAGGGCGCTGAAGTGCTCCCAGGTGAGTCCGCCGGCCTTCGGCAGAACGGTGAGTGCGGTGAGGAAGGGCACCACGCCGATGGTCGGGTCCCCTTTGCCGTAGGCGCGTACCGCTGCCGCCAGGCCGGGGTGGAGGGTGGAACCGACGAACGGGTCGAATCTGCCGTACTGGGCTTCGCCTTCCGCGGTGAGGGAGTGCCTGAAGCCGATCCCGCCGATCTCGTTGCGGATGTGGGCGTCGGCGTCCGGCGCGAGGCGCGCCTCGCCGGCGAGCCTGAGCCGTTCGGCGGCCGCCTCTCCGAGCCTGAGGATGAAGGCCGACCGCAGCATCTGGGGAGGCCTTGTTCTCGGGAGGGTGAAGAGGTAGTCGCCGAAGGCCTGGGCGCTGGGCCGCCGTCTGCTGAGCGGGTCCTGGGACGAGCCGCTCGTGGGGTCGTCGCCGTAGAAGTAGAAGCGTACGAGCCTGGGGATTTCGGGATGGTCGAGGAACGCGACGGCCTGCTCCTCGGTGGCGTTGGTCACGTCCTGCTCCCAGATCCGTTCCTCCGAGTCGGTCGAGGATTCGTAGATCACGGGCTTCCTGATCTGCCGCTCCCACCAGGCCGGGTGTACGCGCGCGGCGAATCTCCTTCCATGCAGGGGTAGTTGGGCGGAGATCTCGACGAGCAGCACCTCCAGGTCCGCCTCACGGGTTTGGCCGAACGCCGTGAAGAGCAGGCCGAGGACACGGGCGATCTCCCTCTGCCTCTGTTCCAGGGCCTCGTCGTCGGTGAGGGGTGCGGTTGGTGCTCCTGGGCCACCGGGGCTCTGCTGCGCGTCGAGGGCGGCCTTCTCCCGTGCGAGCCGGTCCGCCTCGATGTCCGCGTTCGAGACGAGGGTGCGCAGCGTGGTGATATCGGCGAGGACCGCGGTCCTCGCCTTCTCGTCGTCCTTGAACTTCTGCGGTGCGGCCTTCTCCCACTGCGCCAGTCTCGCCTCGAGTCGCGTGGGCTGACTCGCGACCATCAGGTCGGCCGTCGCGCCGGTGACTTGGATCCAGTGTCGGTGCGCCTCACCGCCCGCGCTGAAGGTGACACTCTGCCCGATCTCGTCGTCCGCGCCCTTACCGCCGGTTCCCTCCTTCTTCTCCTGCGGCCCACCGGGACCGAGCGTGGCGAGCAGGGCACGGCCCTTGGTGACCAGCCAGCCGATCACCGCCTCGGCGATGCCGAACACATAGTCCTGGAGCCGTTTGATCACCGCGACGACCTGTTCGGGGAGGTCGCCCAGTCCGGCCATGCCCGCCAGGAGGTCGATCACGATCGGCAGAAGCTGCGCCAGGGCGCCTTCCACCGCCTTGGCCATCCCTCCGGTGTTGCCGGCCAGGATGTCCGCGGCACCGCCCACCACGGTGTCGACGAGTCTGAAGACGGAGGCCGCGTTCTCGAAGACCCAGCGCAGCACCTTGTAGATCAGCTCGATGGCCTGCAGGACCGCGCCTGCGGGGTTCAGCATGCCGAGGACGCGCATCGCCACCTGCTCGACCAGCGTCTCGGTGACGTAGGCGATGGCGGCATCGAGGATCTGCTGGAACAGGTCGCCCGGGTCGAGCTTCTCCTTGAGCATCTCCAGGATGCCCTCGGGCCCCTTCGTGATCAGCGTCGAGACCAGGTCCCAGGCCGTCTCGATCAGGGCGACGTTCTTCTCGCCGATGTGCTTGACGAGGATTCCCCGCAGCCGCGCCCAGGTGAGGCCCATGAGCTGAAGCGCGAAGGTGATGATGCTCGGGATGCCGAAGTCGGTGGGAATCTGGACACCGACCGAACCCAGTCCCCGGAACAGCCAGTTGAAGAACCCGTTGAGCAAGTGGTCGGGGAAGTGGTCGAAGAACTGCCGGAATCCCTGGGCGAGGGCGGCGACCAGGTTGTTGCCGAACTTCATCGGGTCGTCGGCGATGTCCGCCACGACCTGCTGGATACGGTCCACCAGCGCCCAGAACGCGGGTGGTGGAATCCCGACGAGCAGCAGCAGTCCCTCGACGATGGCCTTGACCGGGTCGTCGAGGAACTGCTCCACGGCTTTGGCGATCCTGCCGATGAGCCCGCCCGCGGCCTCGCGGAGCTGTTCGACCTCGTGCTGCACCTGCGCGACAGCCGTCACGGCCTGCTGGCTGAGGTCCTTGGTGAAGTCGTCGCGGGTCCGGTCGACCTGGGCGTCGAGGCCCTCGAGTCTCGCGGTGAACGCGGCCTGCTCGGTCGCCGCCCATGCGCGCAGTTCGGCGGGCAGGTCGGTGAACAGCTGGCCGAGCTGTCGCCGGGCGTCGTCGATGACGGCCTTGGCCGCCGCGATCACGGTCTCGACGTCGGCCGAGATCTCCAGCAGCAGGTCGCAGACCCCGTCGCCGAACAGCCGCTCCGCCCGGTCGTACTCCTCGGTCACCCAGGCGGGCAGCCCTGTGATGGTGTCCCAGCCCGCGAGGAGCAGCCCGCCGGCTCCTGAATGGCGTTCCTCGATCCACCGCGCCACCCGGTCAAGCGACTGCCGGAATTCCGTGGAGTGCCGCTCCAGTCCGGCGTTCCACTTCTCCATCGCCGTCCGGGGAAGCGGCTTCAGCAGTCCGTCCACCCGCGTCTGTGTCCCGGTGAAGATCTCCTGGGCCCGGCGGCTGACGGACTCCCGTGTCTGCTGCTCGGTGCCGACCATCGCGCTCTGCCGCCCGGTGACACCGGTGACGGTGGCGGCTCGTGAGGAGTTGAGCGCCTCCAGTGCCTTGGTCTGCAGATCGGCCATGCCGGTCCTGGCCTGGGCGAGCGCCTCGTCCTGTTTGGCCAGTACCTCGGCCGGCCGGGCCGCCGCCATCTGGGCGAACTGCTGCTGCCCCTCTCGTACGGTGGAGAAGGGCGGCTGCTGGATGGGCGCGGACGACGGCCGGTCGATCCTCGAGTCGGCGACCTTCTTGTCCAGGTCCGCCTTGTCCGCGTCCAGGGAGACGTCCTGCGGCGGGACCGGGTCCGGAGCGGCCGCGGGCGCCGCGATTCCCGGGTCGGCCACCGTCGCGGCCGGACGGACGAGCGGCTGCGGGGTGCCCGCGGGCGTGCCGGCGGGCTGTTGCTGGAGCCCGTCGTATCCTCCCGCGGCTTGCGCGGTGTCACCTTCCACGGAGGTGCTGAGCGATTGGCCGGCGTCCTTGGCCATCGCCTTCGGGTCGGCGTCGACGAGGTGCTTCTCGTCGAGCGGGCGCTTGCTGCGGATGGCTCGCCGGATGTCGTCGCACAGCAGCAGGATCTGCGGGCTCGGGGTCGGCTTCGTACCAAGGGCGTCCGCGAGCGCGGCACCGGCCCGCGCGGCTGTCTCCGCCGGTGGCTCGGTCACGGCTCCACGGGCGGCCGCCGTGGTGGACTCCGCGTCCGGCAGTGTGCCCGCTGAACGAGCCGCGCTGCGGGCGCCCTTGGACACGGTGGCGATGCGCACCTGCTGCGCGGGGGAAGGCACGGCGGGCGCCGGTGGAATGTGCAGGACGACTTCGGGTACGGCCTCCTCGGCGGCCGGGGGTTCCTCGGCCACGCTCCCTCCGGGTGCCTCGGCGAGCGGGGCGGGGACGGGCTCACCCGGGGCTGGTTCGCCCGTTGCTGATTCGCCCGGGGCCTGTGCGGCAGGGGCCTGGCCGGGGAGGGAGGCCACGGTGGCGGGAGCGGGCGCCGTATCGGTGGCGGAGGGGGCGGCGGTCTCCCCGGCGCTCACGAGGAGTCCGGGCGCGCCGAAGGGAACATCGGGGCTCACGACGATACGGTCCGCGGCCAGGACATCGGGGGCCGCGGACGGCCCTGCCACGGAGTCTCCCGGCCGCTGCTCCGGCCGCTCCCCCGGCTGCTGCTCCGGCGGCAGGGTGACGGGGTCCGCGGGCGGGGTGCCGGTCCCGGCCTCGGCCCGTGGCCCGCTCGGGACCGGCAGCGTCAGAGACGGACCGGCCGCCGGCCGAGGTCCGTCGCCGGTGTCCACCTCCCACCGGCCCTGCGCGGCTGCGACGTCCAGCAAGATGCCCGCCACACCCGCGTCCACGGCCACCGACGGGAGCGGGAGCGCCGCCGTGCCGCCCTGAGGACCCGCGACACCGGGAACTCCCCGCGCCTCCCCCAGGTCCGCCGGTCGCGGCCAGACGCCGTCGGCGTACGACAACCGCGCCAGCACGGTGCCGAGTACGGTCACGGTGGCCTCCACCGAGACCCGACCCGTGGGTGTGCCGTCCTCGCCCACCTCGAAGCGTGCCGTGCCGCGCACGAACGGGGACTCCACGGGCCCGGCCACCCAGGCCCGTGCGTCGGCCGTGCCCTCCTGCGGACCGGTGCTCCCCGCCGAACGCGTCACCGCCGAGGCACTGCCGGCGCCGCCCGGCGCGTGCCGCGGCTGATCCCTTACCGGGGTCTCCCCGGCGGGCCGGCGTCGTGAGGGGCGGGCCGGGGAGACCCCGGCCGCGCGCTCCGGGGCGCTCGCCCGCCTCTCGGGGCCGACATGTGCACGTTCCACACGCGCTCCTCAGCCCGACACCGACGGAGGCGTTCGCCCGCTCTTGGCGAAGGCCGTGAGAACCCCGGACGTCAGGTGCTCCGCTGTCACCGTCCGTCCGTTCGCCGCCGCGGCGTAGGCGGCCGCGACCGCGGCGTCACGGATCTCCGCCCCCGTCAGCGGATAGCGTTCCGCGAGGCCCGTGAGGTCGACGTCCGGGGCCACGGGCACCGCGGCGGGCAGCACCCCCCGCCAGATGGCGAGCCGCTCGGCCACCCCGGGCACCGGGAACTCGACGCGCAGGTCGATCCGGCGCGTGAAGGCGTCGTCGAGGTTGCCCAGCAGATTGGTCGTCAGGATCACCACCCCCGGATGGCGCTCGACCCGCTGGAGGAGGTAGCTCACCTCCTGGTTGGCGTACCGGTCCCGCGCGTCGGACACCTCTGTACGGCGGCCGAAGACGGCGTCCGCCTCGTCGAAGACGAGGAAGCACTCCTCTTCCTCCGCCCAGTCGAACAGCCGGGCGAGGTTCTTCTCCGTCTCACCGATGTACTTGCTGACCAGGGCCGAGACGTCGACCCGGTAGGCCGGGACACCGACCGTGCGGCCGAGCACCGCCGCGGTCATCGACTTGCCGGTGCCGGGCGGCCCGTGGAACAGCACCAAAGTGCCGCGCACGCCGTCGTGCTCCCGGGCGAAGCCCCACTCCTCCAGCACGGTGTGCTTGTGCCTGACACGTTCCAGCACGGCCCCGAGCTGGCGTCGTACCTGACCCGGTACGACGATGTCGTCCAGTGTGTGGGCCGTGTCCATCCGGTCGACCGGCAGATCGGGCAGCGGACCGCCGCCGACCGACCCGCCGGTGAGGAAGGCGACGAGGCTGCGGTGCGGGGTCACCCTTCCCGCCAGCGCGGCGCTGTCGTCGGGTGCGAGGTCGAGCAGGCGGGCGCCGCGCAGTCTGCCGTGCGTGGACAGCAGGTCACGGGCCGCCAGCCGGCCCGCGAAGGTGCGCCCGCACAGGTTGCGCACCACTTCGCCGGTGAGATGCGCGACTCCGGGGCGGTCGGTGAGGAGCCCGTAGTAGACGCTGAACTTCTCGTCGATCTCTGGGGCGACGGCGGCCACGAGGGTGAGTGCCTCGGCCGGGTCCAGCGCGCAGTCCTTGACGACGCGGGACAGCGGCCCGTCACCCGCGTAGGCGGTCATGCCGGGCAGTCCCTCCGAACCCTCCAGGCCCAGCGGTCTGGCCATGAGGGCGGCCACGACCCGCTCGGGATCGGTGCCCGCTGCCCCGTGGGCTGCGAACGCACGGCGTTCCTCCAGCCGGAGCCCGATGACCGCCTCCAGCGTGGTCAACGCCCTTTGCAGTTCGCCCATATGGCCCGGTGTCAGCATCAGGCACGCTGCCTTCCATCGGGCGGCGCGGCCGCGAACCGGATACGGACCGGCGGTGACCACGGGAGCTGGAACAGACCCAACGGATAGGGCAGGCGGGAGAGCGCGATGTCGAGCGGCAGCTGTCCCAGCTCCACATCCACGGTGCCCTGGCCGTCCGCCGTCTCCTGCAGCCGGGCGGGGCGCCGCAGGAACCCGGTCCGGACGTAGGCGGCACTGGACTGCGCGAAACCGGGCAGTGCGGCGGCGAATCGGCGCAGTGCCACCTCCGCCGCTGGCTCCGCCGGCGTTCCGCCTGCGATCCGGGGCACGCGCGTCCTGGGGTGCTGCCCGGCCAGCACCATGACCAGTGGATCGGACTGGAGGTCCGGGTCGGCCGGGTCGGTCAGTACGGCGAGGGCTACGCGGCGCAGGTCCTCCGCCGGGGCTTCGGCGAAGGCGGGCGACGCGCTGCCCCCCAGCGCGTCGACGGCCTCGTCGAGGTAGTCGGCCAGCCACGGGTACAGCAGCACGAGCCCGCCCGCCCTGGAGAGCAGAGGGCTGTCCGGCGAAGAGGGATGGCCGGCTGGTTCCAGGAGCGCCGCGAGGAAGGACTCGGCGTCGGCGGCGTCCGCGGGAGTGCCGGCCGTCGACTGGGCGGCGCGGGCCTGCCAGAGGGTGGCCCACTCGGCGTCGGCGGCGCTGTCCGCGTCGGCGGGCGCTTCGCCGCCGTGGACCGGCGTGGTGGCCACGGCACCGTCTTCCGCGGAAGGAACGGGTTCCATCGGCAGCCGGCCCGCCTTCGGCATCGGCACGCCACCTGGGCGTGACGTCGCCAGGGCGATGCTCACGGCCCGCCGCTCGTCGGCGTCCAGGGCCCGCCACAGCGCGGACAGCGCGTCCGGCCGTGCCGCCAGCACGCGTGCGACCCGAGTGAGGGCGGCGTTCGAGAGGCGGCTCAGCCGCACACCGAGGTCCGGTGGAAGCCCGGTGCCGACGCCCTGCCGTCCGGCGTCGAGCGGCCGGGGGCCGTCGCCCGCCGTGGACGGGGCCGGTTCCCAGGCCGGTTCGCCCGCCGGGGCGGGGCGCGGGACGGACAGGCGCCCGGCGATCGCGGCGCGGATGTGCTCGGCCCACATCAGCACCACGGTCTCGTCGTCGTACTCCACGGGATCGAAGCCGAGGGGGACGACCAGCCGGTCCAGCATCAGGTCCGGTACCTCCGCTCCGGGCGGCACGCCCAGAGCACGGACCAGTGCGGCGGGGAGCCGCTCGGCGGCGAGGCGGGCGAGCCGGGCGCGCACGGCGAGAGCGCGCTCCTGCTCCTCGGGGGTCGTCCGGCACAGGATGGTGAGGCGTTCGAGCCGCAGATCCACCGCGGTCCCGGTCGGCCCGGTCAAGACGGCCCCCGCAGCCGCTCGGTGAGAGCGTCGGCCGCACTGCGGATCCGCGCGAGTCCGTCGTCGGGCAACCGGGCCGCCTCCGCGGCCGCCACCAGGGACTCGACGAGGGTGGAGAGCTCCTGGCCGTGGGACAGGGTCAGCGGCTGCTCCCGCTCGATGTGCCTGCCCAGTTCGGTGAACGCCTCCTCACCGGTGGCGAGTTCGTCTCTCACGGCGTCGCGGCGGTCGTCGGGAGCGGCCTCGACGAGTGAGCGGCGCATCGTCCCCAGGAAGTCGACCATGCTCGCGTTGAGCCGCGTGGCCTCGGCGAGGCGTGGGGCGACGGCCCGTGGCCTGAGGATGTCGTCCACCCTCTGGTTGGAGATCTTGACCGCCTCCAGCGCCTTGTCGAGGTTGCGCCCCAACGCGAGGTTCACCTGCTCCACGGTGGTGACCCGGGCAACGGATTCCACGACGGACTGCTGGAACTTCTCGACCTGCTCGCCGACGCGCTGCACGCCGCTCCGGAGGTTCTGGGTCCTCTCCTCCAGCTGTTCGATCCTGGCGACGGCCTTGGTGTCCTGTGCCGTGAGCTTGAGGTCCACCTTGGTGTCCTGTGCCGTGAGCTTGAGATCCACCTCGGCCCGCAGATCGTTGCGCAGCACGTCGATGTCGTTCTTGGTCACCACGTTCCTGAGCTGCTGGACCAGCCCGCCCAGTGCGGGAAACTCCTGCAGCTCGCCGCTCTTGAGCTGGGTCAGGCCGGTCTCCAGGACCTGCACCTTGCTCATCACGCCGTCGACCGCCTGCTCGGCCTTCAGTGCGCTGGCGGCGGCCTCCTTCGCCTCGCTGCCTGCGTTCGCGAGGACACCTCCCGCGCTTTTCAGCACCTGCTGGTTGGCGACCCGCCCGATCTCGACGATCTTGCCGTGCTGGTCCTTGACCAGGACGAGGGTGTCCCCGAGGCTGATCGCGCCCTGGGCGGAGAACCCCTCGATGCCGTGCGCCTCGGCCGCCGTGCGCACGAGCACCTTCGGCTTCACACCGCGGTCGGTGATGAACTGCTTCACCGAGGCCTCGGTGGCGACCGCGTCGCCGCCGAGTGCCGGGTTCAGTGAGAACACCCCGGCCTGTGCGAAGTCGAGCGGGTCGATGTCGTACAGGACGTCGATCTCCACGGGGTCGATCACCCCGTGGCCGCCGCCCTTCACGAGGGGGACTTCCTCCAGATAGAGGTCCCGCCAGGCGTCGGGGATCTTGGGCGGTGGGTAGACGACGTCGATGCACTCCACCTTCAGCCCCAGGTTCATCCTGAGCCTGGCCACTGCCTTCTTGCCCTTGGGGCACTTGTGGAAGTCGTCCTTGCCGGGCGGCGGTTTCGGCGGATCGTCCGGCCCGGGTACAAGGGGTTCGGCGTAGCTGCCGATGAGCGACTCCAGCCTGTTGAGCATCAGCGTCGGCGGGTCCAGCGCGCCCGAACCGAGCAAGGCGTTGGACAGTCCGGCGGGCGGCTCGAGATCGTGCCGGTACTCCGGCTTCCAGGTCGGTGTGCCCCCGGTGATCCAGCCCAGGGCCACTCCGGGTGGCACGGCGTCGCGCGGTGACGGCGTGTTCAGGGCCAGGACCCGCAGCGCGTCGAGGGCCGCGAAGAAGACATGGTTGAGGAACGCCGCTCGGTACTGTCTGATCGCCGGCAACAGGGGACCGCTGATCGTCAGCTCGGCCAGTCGCTTCGCCGAGGGCTGGGTGAGCGTCACCCCGGCCGCCGCGAGGCGGTTGCCGATCGCGGTGCGGAGCCGGTCGAAGTCACCCTGGACGCTCCCGTCGGCGGCGATCGTCAGCGGGGATTCGTCCCGGAGCAGCGGCTCGGTGGCGAAATCCGTCTGCGGGGTCCTGAGCCGGCCGGGCGCGAGCACCACCGTGGCGCCGCGGACGCGGATCGCGGAGTGCCCGGCGCAGCCGGTCTCGTCGCACGGTGGGGCCGGCTTGTCGAGGTCCTGGAACACCAGGACGGGGGTGACGCCGCCCTGGCCGGGGTCGATGAAGTCGAAGTCTGCGCTGCCCGTGGTGACTTCGACCACCGTGTCGGTCTCGAGCAGCAGCAGCCGGCCGTGCTGGTCGACGGCCAGGCCGGGTGCCACGGTCAGTTTCCGCCTGCCGTCGGGGTCCGGATCGCTCAGCGCGCCGGTGAGACCGCTCACGATCCCGAAGCCGATCGCCCGGCCGAGGACCTGATCCTGTCCGTCGAGGAAGTCACGCAGCAGATTGAGGTCGTCCCTGGTGAGGGTCTGCCCGCTGGTGAACAGCGGATAGCGGCGCCCGGCCGTCTCCGTGTCTTCCGGGCCGGGTGCGGCGTGGTCGTTCGTGCTCATCCGCTCAAGCCTCCGTCACGTCGGTGGGAAGTCGGCCGACGTCCAGCCGGTCGGCGGCCGCGCCCTCGTCGATGCAGTTCCCCAGCCGCAGGCCGTCTTTGTGTTCGGTGAGGTCGACCAGCCCGCACAACAGCCCCCGGACCCGCTCCCGGAACTCCTCCTCGGTCTCCGGATCGTCCGCCCCCGGGCCCTGTCGCCGCTCCAGGACGAAGCCGTCGGGGACCCAGCACAGCCGCATCAGCACATGGGCGGGCGCGTAGCGTTCGACGACCAGTGAGGCCTCCGTGCGCGCGGCGGCGTCCGGGAACGCGGCCGAGACCGGTACGAACAGGGTGGCGCGCAGCCAGGGCAGCGGCCGCTGACGTCCGTCGGTGTCGGTGTGCGGTGTCCCGGCGCGCTCCCCTGCCGTGGCGTACTTGAAGTGCTCGACCAGGAGCGGCCGTTGCGAGGGTTCGCTGAGGCCGAACCACAGGCAGAACCAGTCGAGGAAGCCGCGGGGGGTGCCGCGGCGGCGCCACAGCCGGGCCGCCTTCTCCAGGAACTCCCTTTTGCGCGTGAGTCCTTGTGCGTCGCGCCACGTCCCGGGGAAGACGAAGCCGTACCAGTCGGCCAGTTCGTCGTAGAGCTCGGAGATGCGGGTGAGGAGGGCGTCGCCGCCCGCGTCGGTGGGCAGTCCCGGGGGCCAGGCGGCGCCGGCCGGGCTGTACCAGAGGGGCAGTTCCGCCAGGCGGTCCAGGTAGGCCCGGTTCAGGTCGTCGACAAGTGCCAGGAATCCCTCGATCTGCTCGAAGCTCTCGCGGTCGGCCGCGAACACGCCCGGCAGATGCGTGGCGATCGTGGTGTACTCAGCAGCCATCGGCGCACCCTTCGCGCAGTTCCAGGCGGACGGTCAGACAATGCCGGTCGTCGGCGGCCAGCACGGGCACACAGTGCCGAGGGAGAACAAGTTCGCCCGAGTGCCATTCCGGCCGGCCGTCCGGTGCGTCCGGCAGTACCGCCGCCGCCAGGTCCTCCACGCCGAGCACCTCCGGGTCGCCGGAGATCACCTGGACCAGTTCCGCCAGCCGGACCGGTTCACCGGGGCGCCAGCCTCCGGCCGCCGTGGCGGCGGGCCGGCCCGTGCGCGGCCAGGGTCCGTCCGTGTCGCGGGGGTGGCCGGGCTCGGCCGTGATGTCCGCGCTCTCCTCGCGGCCTGCCTTCAACAGCGCCCCGATCCTGGCCAGGGCATCGCGCAGAACGCCGTGCCGGGAGGCCGTCACCGGCACGTACACGACTCCGCGCAGGGCGATCGGGCAGGTTCCCAGGAGGGCCGCGCCGACCTCGTCACCGATCAGCCGACGCGGTGCGAGCCGGCCGAGGTCGAGGTGCGGGTTCTCGTACGGCTGGTCGACCTCGGCCGTCTCGTCCGGCCCGGAGAGGGTCTCGGCCAGCACGGTGTGCAGAAAGCGGCGACGCTCGTCGCCGGTTGTGAGTGCGGCCGGCCGGTCGGGCTGCACCAGCAAGGTGATCGCCCCTGGTCTGGCGGCTCCCCCGTGGCCGGCCTCGTCCTGGGTGTCCCGGCCGTCGAAGCCGATCCCGGGGAGCACTCCGGGCACCGCCCAGGCCCGTTCGACGGTCACGATCCCGCTGCCGTCCGCCGCCCCGGTGACATCGTGGGTCACTCCGACGGCGAGCCGCGCGTAGTCGTCGGTGGTAACGGGCTCGACGGTGCGGGTCTGAAGGGGGTGCGGCGGCCAGCACGTGGTGCCGCCGTCGGCTCGTTCCCAGTCCTCCGGGCGCGCACCCGGAGGCGCGGGATGGATGCCCACGGCGTCCGCCGCCGCCCGCGCGTCGAGGTCCAGTTCCGCGGCCAGCACGGTCTGGGCGGCGACGCGGTCGGCCGCCGCCGACACCAGCTCACGCACCCGGCCCTCCAGGGCACGCAGACGCTCCGCCGCGCTCGTACGGCGGTGGCGCTCGCCGATGGCCGCCTGTTCCTCGGCGAAGAGCACCGCCCTTGCGTCTGGCGGCGGTTCCCCAGCCGGTGCTGTCGCCTCGAGTGCCGCCTGCCGCACGAGCGGGGCACGCAGCAGCCTGACGGCCGCCGCGCGCAAGGCCGCCTCACCGGCCGGATCCCCACCGGGGGCCGCCGGACGGCTGAGGTGGTCGGCGGCGGCCTGTCCGGTCGGTGCTGCCCGGACGGCTTGGCGGTCGGCGGGAGTCAGCCCGGCCAGGAGGTCTCCCAGGGCCTTGAGACCGTCCGGGTCCCGCGGCAGCGGCGCGCGGCTCCAGTGCAGCTCCGCGGCGTCCCGGAACAGCCCCGTCTCGGCCGACCAGCCGGACAGGGGCCGGTTCTCGGTGCGGTAGTGCAGATCGGCCAGCGACCAGACCACGGATTCCAGCAGCGTGATACCCGGGTCGCTGGGGTTGTGGTCGGTCCAGCCGGCCGCGTACTCCCGTACGGTCTCCATGGCCGTCTCGAGCAGCGCGGCGAAGTCGGCGTCGGGGGCCGGGGCGGTGACGGCGCGCAGGGGGGCGGGGAGCGAGGGGGGAGCGGACGGGACCGCGCCGGGCTTCGGCTGCGTCACAGGCGCTCCTCGAGGACGAGTTCATGCTCTCCGGCCGATGCGATCAGGCCGCGGCACGCGTCGGTGCCGACCCTGGGCAGGCCGGTGTGCGGGGGCAGCAGCCGCAGGTCCCGCACGTGGTCCACCTCCGGCCGTTCCTCGAGAAACACGGTGAGCGACGAGGGGTAGAGCGCGCGGCCGAAGTCGGCGAAGCCGCTTCCGCCCGGGTGCAGTCGGGCCTCCAGAGCGGCGGTCAGGCTCTCGCGTGCCTCGGCGGCGGCGACGCCCGGAGCCAGGGCGATCCGCGCGTGGACACCCACCTGTTCGTACAGGGGGCACAGCACCACCGGCTGTGCGTGCGGGGAGCGGACGGGCTCCAGGCGGGCGAGGATGCGCTCGGCCAGCGTGACGCCCGGCAGGGGCAGTCGCTCGGCGCCGCGGGGGACGACCACCAGGGCGACCGAGCCGGGCTCGGCGCAGCCGTCCGCCCCGGTGTGCGGCAGGCACCGTACGGCGGCGACCTCGGGGAACGTGTCCTTGACGAGCGTCTCGTAGTCCCAGGGCTGGATCGCCCGCCCCCGGTGCCGCACGACACCGGTGGCGCGGCGCAGATACTCCTCGTCGGTCTCGGCGGCCCGGCCCGGTGTGCCCACGCCCGGGTTGGACACCTTCACACCGGGGATCGGGCGGCGCAGTCCCTTCAACTCCCCCGCGGCAGGCGCGGTCGACGGACCGCGGTCCGCCTCGGGATCGGGCCCGCTGCGGCACACGGCTGTGACGGCGTCCGTGCGGATGTCCAGGATCTCGCCCACCAGATGGGGCGTCGAGGTGCGCAGGCGCAGCCAGCGGTCCATGGCCGCGCCCTGATCCGCGCAGCCTTCGGCCCAGTCGGCGGGCAGCAGGGTTCTCACGACTCCGCTCTGCCGCAGCCCCTTGGTGCCGTCGAGCACGTGCAGCGGCTGCCAGGCGTCCGCCGTGCTCCAGTACTCCCAGGTCACGTCATGGCCCCGGCCCGAGGACGCGCAGGCGGGGGCCTGGCCGACCCGCACGTGGAAGGAGAGTCCGCCGACCGCGTCGGGGCGCAGCCCCGCGAAGCCGAGAGCGACCGCGCCGTGCGCTCCCGCGGAGGTGTCCAGAGGCTGCCGGAAGGGGCGTGCGACGGGGCCGGGAAGGTCGAGCCGCCGGGTGGCGTGCCCGTTGCGGATGCGCAGGTCCCGCACGGACACCGACTGGGTGCGGTACCCGATGGTCACCCGCGACGCGGTCGGCGGGGTGGGCGCGATGAGGTCACCGGCCCGCGGACTCCTGGCCGTCGCGACGTCCTCGGCGAACCGGGCGATCCGGCGCAGGTGGTCCTCCCAGCCGAAGTCGCCGCTGCTGAGGAACAGCCGCATGAAATGGCCCGTGACGCCGCCGACTTCGGTGGGGTCGGAGAGCGGCGTGCCGCCCACCGCGACGGCGGCGGTCCTGCGGCCGTGGAGTTTGCGGCCGGCCGTGCTGAAGGTCTGCCAGGTGCCTCCGGCCCGGCGCTGCCACTGGATGCCGGGGTCGGGTTCCTTGTACGGGATCTTGCCGATGACGTCGATGCCCTTCGCGAACAGCCCTTCGGCGTACCACTGCTGTACCGGCGCGGCGTAGTCCACGGCCATGAGCCCGTTGCCGCTGTCGTCGAGGAGTTCGAAGGTCAGGGTCAGGCTGTCCAGCGGCTTCCCGAACGTTTCCTCCGAACGCAGATAGAAGCTGTCGCCGCGCCGGGGTGTCGGGCCGAAGGGCTGGAACTCGCGGGTGAGGTCGACCGCGCCGTTCCCGGTGGCGCCGCCGTCGGGCACGACGGCCTCACGCTCCATCCGCACCCGTACGTCGGCGGTTTCGAAGGCGAAGGCGCCGACCGGGGCGGCGTCACCGTCGAAGCAGGCACGCAGGAAGGTCAGTTGCTCCCCGTCGACCGCCAGCGGGCCGCATGCCCCGCTCAGGACGAGCCGCACGTTCTCGCCGTCGTGGACCGGCGAGCCGGGCAGCACGGTGGCCAGGCCGTCGGGGGTCGACCACTGCCAGGTCGTCCCCGCCAGGCCGGCGGTGTCCTGGCCGGGGAAGGTGACGGTCACGGTCGCGGTGCCGCCGGTGAACGCGAGCACGTCACTGACGATGTCGAGCCGGTGGACGGCCCCCTGTCCGGCGAACGGCGCGAAGGGCGCTTCGGGGTCGCGCCGGTCCGCGGTCCGGTCGCCGTCGGCCGTGGCCAGGGTGCCCATGACCCGGGAGATCCCTGCGCCCTGAAGGGTGAGCGTGTCGGTCGTCGCGTAGATCCGCTCGGCCCCGCCGGCCGTGCGCCCTCCGCGCAGTTCGGTGCCCGACGGCAGGACGACGGGCCCCGCGGCGGGCTCCGCGCGTCGTGGCGGTGCCACGGTGAAGGCGGCCACCACGCTGTCCGGTTCCATGGGGCGGCGCGGGATGCCGAGCCGCTCGGACAGCCAGGCCAGCCGTGCCCGGCCGGGCAGCTGCGCGAAATGCCGTGCGAGGCCCTCGTGCAGGGCCGCGACGGCCAGCAGCACCGCCTGGGAGGGGTCCCCGGCGGGCCGGAGCACGGCCGAGGTCCGGCCCTGCGGAAGCGGGTCGTGGAACAGCAGATCGGCCCAGGTCGGCGGCGTACCCGAGGGCGCGGGCGGCAGATGCGGAACCGGCCTGGCCGCGGCGGCCGATCGCGCCATCTCGGCGATGACCTCGTCCCGTGAGACACGTCCGGAACCAGGTTCCGCGCCGGTGGTGCGGCTCATGCGCGGCCCTCCAGGTAGAAGGGGAGCACCAGGCTGGTGGGCCGCCGGTGCGGGTCGATCCTGAACTCCACCGTGACCTCGACCCGGTCGTCCTCGGTGCCCGCCACGACCGCTTCGAGCCGGTCCACGATGGCCCGCGGTTCGAAGCGCAGCACCGCGGTGCGCAGCTCATGGGCGAGCCGGTGGCAGGACGCAGCGTCCCGGATCCCGAACACCTGGTCCTCGGCGGTCGATCCGAAGTCCGGCCTCATCACACGCTCGCCCAGGGTGGTCCGCACGATGAGCCGGATCGACTGGGCCACGGCGTCCTCGCCGTCCACGGTCGCCACATGGCCGCCGTCGCCGCCGTCCTGGTGCCAGCGGACCGGAAACCGCCAGCCGGTGCCGAGGTGCGGGTAGTCACTCATCCGATCACCACCGTGGGAGCGCCGACGGCGACGGACGCCCCGCAGCCGCACGGATCGCCGGACCGCAGCGCGGGACGCCCCGCGATGAGCACGGTGGGGCTGCCGGCGGTGAAGGGGGTGCTCGGCGGATGGCCGGGCTGGATGGGGCAGGCGTGCAGATCGCCGAGCACGGCGGCGGGGAGCCCGGCGATCAGTACGGTCGCCGCTCCCGGGCCGGCCACCGCACCGCCGTGCGTGGTGAGATCGGTGACCCTGGCGGCGGCGGGCATCAGCGGCCTCCGTTCCGGGCGGCGGCGAACATCAGCTGCCTCCGTTCCGCGAGGCCGCGGCACCGCGCGGAGTGGACGAGCGCCGGGCAACCGTCTTCACAGCCGTACCCCCTAGTTGATCTTCACCAGTGCGCCGGAGACGGACAGCGAGCCCGCCGCCTTGAGTTCCAGGCCGGCCGCGCTCTCCACGGTGGAGGCGCCCTTGGCCTTGGCCTTGAGCGTCGCCGCGTCCACGTTCACGGTCCCGGCCGGTGCGGACAGCGTGATGTCGCCGCTCCTGGCGACGATCGCCACGCCCTTGTCGGACAGCGTGAGCGAGCAGGCCCCGGACGTCTCGGCCAGGACGATCTCGCCCTTGCCGTCGTCGAGTTCGATCCGGTGGCCACCCGCGGTGGTCAGGGCGATCCGGCCGTTCGAGGAGTCGTCGAAGCTGAGCCGGTGACCGGCCGGGGTGACCACGGACCGCACGGCATTGGCCTTGGGGTCCATCCGCTCGGGCGGGGCCGCCCTGCCGTTCCACAGGGCGCCCAGCACCACCGGGAACCTGCTGTCGTGGTCGATGAACCCCACCAGCACCTCCTGGCCGATGTCGGGGACGAACCACGTGCCGTGGTCCGCTCCGGCCGACAGCGTGCTCAGCCTCGCCCAGACCGGTTCGAGCGCGGGTGCCAGCCACGGGAATCCCACCTTCACCCGGCCCAGCTTCTGTTCGTCGTCGAGGTCCTCCACGATGCCGAGCAGCAGTCCGTGGCCTCCCCCGGTACCGGCACCGGCCGTGGCCCGCGGGGCGGGCGGGCGCAGCGCGGGAGGGGAGCCGAGCTGGAACTCCGTCGTGTAGCCGCTCCTGCCCAGCCGGTGCCGTACGGCGCTGACGTAGTGACGCCCGCCGAAGGCGGAGCCGATCCCGGTGAAGCGCAGCCAGGAGTCGGCCCGCAGCCGGGGCAGCCCCACGGTGCTGCCGCTGCCGTGGAAGTGACGCAGCACCTCGCCGGAGGCGGCGGCGACCGCCCGCCGGTCCGCCTCCTCGGAGGAGATCCCGGCGGAGGTGCCGAGGTGGGCCTCGCGCAGCGGCCACCCGGCCTTCCGGAGGTCCTCGGCCGGTGTCGCGCGGCCCTGCGTCCCGGGCTCGGCACGATCGCTCCCGGCGTCCGCGACGACCGTCTCCAGGGTGGCGGAGTCGAATCCGGCGACCGAGACGGGATCGGCCCGCCCGGACACCTCGCGGGTGAGCCTCAGCTCCCGCAGCGTGCTGCCGTACTCGAGGACGAGGTCGTCGTCGGACGGTTCTGCCGCAGGCCGGAAGACGAGCCGGTCGCCCTCGACGTACGCCACGTAGCCCAGTTCCGCGGCACGGCCGGCCAGCCAGTCCCAGTCGGTGCCGCCGGAGAAGGCGACCACCGGCTGATGGATGCCGTCGTCCGCATCTGCAGTGAGGCCGTAGGCGGCCGCGATGTCGGCGGCGACGTCGCCGTCGGTCGACTCCTCGTAGACGCGGGCGCGGGGCACGGCTGCCAGCAGAGCGCTGCGGGTGCGGCAGGCGATCTCCAGCACGGGGCCCGAGGCCGCGCCGAAGCGGGCCGTCAAGGCGGTGAGGACACCGGAGAACACCGGATGCAGCGTGCCGCGCCACCCGAGTGAGATGTCCACGGCGGTGCCGGGGGCGAACAGTTCGCCGTCGGAGTAGCGGACCTGCCGGGTGTCGGCGTCCCAGTTCCGTACGAGCAGAGCGGCCCGCCCGTGGCGCAGGACCTCCGCGCTGACGTCGATCTCCAGTACGTCGAGCCGTACCTGGGGCTCGACATCCCGCCCGGCCAGTCTGAGCGTGAAGTCCGGCAGGTCGGGGATGCCGCCGACAAGGTCGGTCGCGGTGGCGGCCATGCTCATCCCGCCTTCGGGGGCAGCACGAGTACCGTTCCCGGGGTCAGGCGCCGCGGGTTGGCCAGGCGGTTCGCCTCGGCGACCGGCCGCCAGAAGTCGACGGTTCCGTACACGCGGTGGGCGATCCCGTCGATGGTGTCGCCCTCGCGTACGAGCCAGGTCTGGTACAGGTCCGACGATTCCCTGCGTTCCGTCCTGGCGAGGTCGTCCGGCTCGACGACCTCCTGGAAGGTCACCTTGACCCGGGCCCGGACGGGCTCGCCCTGCCGGTCGAAGAGCTGGTAGGTGACATCGGCGCTCAGCATCACGCCGGGGAAGACGAAGTCCCCCCAGTGCAGCCGCACGTAGTAGGGGGCGTGGCTCTCGGGCTGGAAGCGGGTGAGTGCGAGCAGCGCCTGAAGACGGGCCCGGACCGTCTCGGCGGCCTCCACCACCCCGGTGCCGTCGAAGAAGAACTCGATGGTGAGCTGGTCCGGCTCGCCGCCCGCGTAGGAGGTGGCGGGCTTGCTGGCGCCGGCCGGCTGCTCGTTGGTGTAGCGGTTCTTGAGGCCGAAGGACAGCTCGGTGGGGTTGAACTGGGCCTGCCACCGTCCGGCCGGCTCGGTGAAGCGCTGGTCGCGGAAGACGTCGAGGGTGAGCTTGGCGAGCTGGTTCTCCTCGAGGATCACCCTCAGGCCTCCCAGTCCCTGCGCAGCTGTTCGAGCACCCGCTCGGTGGCCCGGCGTACCACCCGCTCGACCAGTTCGTCCTCCGCCGCACCGCCGCCGCCCGTGGTGGGTCCCGCGGACGGAACGGTGGCGGCGGAGGTGCCGGTGAGCGTCACCTCGCTCACGATCTCGCCGATCACAACGGCCATCGGGGTCTCCTCGGGTCAAGTGCGCTGCGGGAAGCGGGGGTACGGAAAGGGGGGCCGAGCAACGTGCGGTCAGCCGGGGAGGGTGACGAGGGTGAGTCCCTGATGGGCGATCTCGACTGACTCGACGGCGACGCCGACGGACATCGCGTCGAGGTCGGGACCGGCGATCTTCACCGGCCAGCCGCGCCGGAACGACCAGACCCGCACGGGCGCCGGTTTCCCGTCCACCATGCCGAGCAGCTGCACCTGGCCGTCCCGGGGGCCGACCCTGCCGAGGCGGCCGTACTCGGAGTACCAGTCCCACAGCCCCCGGTCCGCGGTGGCGCCCCGCTTGAGCACCAGGTTGGGTGCCGAACCCCTGGCCGGGAAGCGGTGCGTGAAGCGGTTCTCACCGCCCTCGGCGTACTCCTCGACCCCGGTCTCCGCCGCCAGCCCGGTGCACTCGCTGAAGTCCGCCATCGTCAGACCGTCGATCTGCAGCCGGAAGAAGGCAGTGGTGTAGGGGTGTCCGATGCTGTCCATGGCTCAGGGGATCGTGACCGTGATGCCCTCGTGGGCGAACTCCAGTGACTCGATCGCCACATCGGTGCCCGTCCCCTTGAGGCCCGGCCCCTCGAGCTTGACGGGCCAGGCGCTCTTCATGGTCCAGGTCATCACGATCTCCTGCTGTTCGTTGCACAGACTGACGGTGACAACGCGCCGGAAGTCGCCGCCCGACTGGACCTGGTCGAACCAGGCGAACAGCCCGTTCCCGGCCATCGGCACGATCCCGCGCTTGAGCGTCACGCTGCCGTACTTGCGCAGCCCGGGCATCTTCCGCACGGTCTGCTCGGGGTGTGCGCCACCTCGGTAGTCGACCGTCTCCGTCTCCATCGTCAGCCCGCTCACCTCGGAGAAGCTTGAGGTGGAATCCCCCCATCCCACTTTGAAGTTGAGGGCTGTCATCGGGTAGTCCATGGCCTGTCCTCCTCATTGCGTCGATCGGTTCACGGGGACACGGGAGGCGTCACTCGGTCAGCCGCTTGTGGCTGAACCGGAAGATCACGAACTCCGCGGGCTTGGCCGGGGCCACCGCCACCTCGGTGACGACCAGGCCCAGGTCGACATCGGTCTCGGTCATGGTCTCGCCGAGCCCGACCCGCACCCGGTACGCCTGCTCCGGACTGGTACCGGCGAGGGCACCGCTGCGGAAGAGCTGGTCCAGGAAGTTCTCCACCGAGACCCTGATGCGCAGCCAGGTGTCCTGGGTGTTCGGTTCGAAGACGACCCAGTTCGTACTGCGCTCGACGGACGTCTCGATCAGGTTGAACAGCCGCCGGACGCTGACGTACCGCCAGAGCGCGTCGTCGGAGGACGTCCTGGCGCCCCAGACGCGTGTGCCCCGGCCGGGGAAGGCGCGGATGAGGTTCACCCCCGCCGGGTTCAGCAGGTCCTGCCGTCGCTGTGTGTAGTCCTCGGCCGTCCCCACGATGCCCTTGACGCGTTCGTTGGCCGGGGCCTTGTGCACACCCCGCTCCCGGTCCGTGCGGGCGAACACCCCGGCCACGAAGCCGCTGGGCGGCACCGTCACGATGCGCTCGGCCGCATCCGTCTCGAGATTGACCATCTTCACGTGCGGGGCGTAGGTGGCTGCCTGGACGCTGTTGACGACCGTGCCGCGCCATTCCGCCAGCTGTCTGTCGTCGCCGTACGCGGGGGCGTCGACGATCGCGATGCGGCGGAACTCCTCGCAGTGCCGGGTCATCGCCCCGACCACGTCGGCCTGGAGCAGTGGGTCCGCGAAGGTCAGCAGGTCCGGGCAGATCACCATCGCGGGCTCGGTGACGCGCTCGAGCTGATCGAAGCCCGTCTTGAGGCCGGCGGTCGTGACGGGGCGGTCGGAACCGGACACCTTGGGTCGGACGAACCGGGGCAGGGTGTCCGGTGTGAGGGCGCCACCGGCCGGCGGTCCCACCGTGATCCGCGGGGACACGCCGTTGACGATGCCGTCCCTCCGGTAGTGGCGCGGATGGTCCGGGTGCATCGCGAGCTGGGTGTAGCTCTCCGCCTCCGCGCCTCGCTCCGTGACCCTGAGGGCGAAACGCAGCGGGTTCAGGGTGGTCGTCTGGAACGCGAACAGCGGGTAGCGCCCGGTGTCTCCCACGGGGACGGGTGCCGTGCCCTCGACGGAGACCACGTAGACATTGCCGCCCTTGTGGTCGGCACGGGCGACGGGGTACCGCTTGTCCGGTTCGAGCTCGACGAAGTCGCTGCCCGGCTCGGGGGGCCGTACGCACCGCACCACGATGCCCTTGGTCGCATCGGCGGGCTTCGCGATGTCGACCTGGGTCCACACCTTGTCGGCGGGGTCGCTCGCCGCGGCGGCCCAGCCGTCGTCCTTCGCGGAGTCGCGGGTGAGGGAGAGCGTGTCGCCGCCAGCGCCGGAGAGCTTCACCACCGTGCCGTCCGGCACGAACGAGTACCTCTCGGCGAGCGACGCGCGTGACGGGTGGTCCAGCGTCACCGTCTCCCGGAACTGCCTGGCCGCCAGCTGTACGTCGACCTCGACCGGTCCGGCCGGCACGTCCGCGGGGAACTCCAGCCGGGTCCTGGCCTTCTCCCATACACCCGTCAGCCCGGCGGCGGTGACCGCCTGGTGCCCTGTCTGAAGGTCCGCGGCCTCCGGTGCGGGAGCGTCCTTCCAGGACAGCGCGCTCAGCGGCACGACCTTCGGGTCGGGAGAGGTGGGCGCCGGCAGATCGGCGGTGAGGCGTACGACGCGCACGGCGAACTCGCCGCCGGGCAGGGCCTGGTTCACCTTCGCGGCCAGGGTGAGCATCAGGCCGGGCGCGGCGGCCGCCAGGCCCTCCACGACCGCTGACGCCCTGCCCATCGAAGGCGTCACCGCCGTCACGACGTCCCCGCGCTGGAAACCGGAGCCCGTCGCCAGCCTCAACGCCGTGCCCGTCGACGGCACGGCGGCCACCACCCACGTCGCCTTGGCCGGCAGGGCGAGTTCCGTGCCCGCGGGCACGGCGAGGGTGAGCCGGGACCCTGTGGCGTCGACGGACTCGACCGTGGCCGCCCGGGGCGTGCCCGTGGACGTCACGACCAGGACCGGGTCACCCGCGGCCACGCCGACGACCGAGCTGACCGTCAGGGTCTTCTGGTGCTGCCCGGCGGCGAGGGAGTCGTCAGCCGCGAGCTTCACCCGGCCGGCGTAGAGCACGCCGCTGCCTGCGGTGGTGTCGAGCGTGACGGCGACACCCAGCTCGTTCGCCCAGCTCCCGGGAGACGTCGCCTCGACACCGAACCCGACGGTCGCGTTGTCTGCGCGCAGCACATCCCAGGTGGCGCGTACGGAGTCGTCGGCACGCACGACATAGGCCGCCGGTCCCCCGTTCTCGAAGAACCCGTAGACGGCCTGGGCGGTGTACCCGCCGGGCACCGGACGGGCACCGAAGACCGCCTGGAACTCCGACCAGCCGGTGATCCGCGTCGGCTCCTGGACGGGGCCCCGCTGTGTCGCGCCGACGATCGCGACCACGCTCGTCGGCGCGGCCGTGATGGGTTGGGGACCGGCGGCGACCTCTTCGATGTAGACGCCGGGTGACTGATAGCTGATCACGGCTGGCCTCCAGCGCTGCTCACGTCGTGGTGTCGATGAGCCGGATGCGGGTGGTCCGGCGGGCGGTGTCGAGGAAGGCCCTGCGCAGCAGGTTTCCGTCGACGCGGATCTCGAACCGGTGGAAGTCCTCGGTCCAGACCGTGGGTGCCGAGCGGTAGCAGCCTGGTTCGCCGGGCACTTCGGGCAGTTGCGCGGCCGGTTCGACGCCCTTGGTCGGGTGCGCGGACACGGTTCGACCCACACTGGGTCCCTGCGCGGTGACGAGCACGACCTCCAGAATCGACGGCCGGGGGACGAAACGGTGCGTCACCACACCCTGGTCCAGCGTGATCACCGATTCGGGTGCCGCCAGATGCATCGCGGCGGCAGGGGCGACCGTGAGCCGCAGCCGTACGCGCGGAACCGGCGGTTGCTGCCCGGCATCCTGCGCGGTCACGGCGACGGAGCCCGCCGAGACCACGCGCAGCTCCCAACCCGTCGGCGGCCCTCCCACGAACGCGGCGGAGACGGGAACCGGCGCGCCGGACGTCGCGTGCACGGCGCGCACCTCGTGCCGGAGCGTGCGGCGCGCGGACTCACCCACCGGCCGGACAGTGGTCACCGCCTGACCTCCGCGTACGTGACGCGGTGCTCCGTGACCCGGGTGGTGCTCTCGGAACCGAGCGGGGGCAGCGGGACCACTTCGACGCCGTAGTACAAGGCGAGACGGAAGTCCCGGCCGTACGCGGTCCACAGGCTGGTCCGCTCCTCCGAGGAAGGCGCACGCAGCCGCACGGTGAGCTGCTGGACCAGCGGCTGGAGTGCCGGGCTGAGCTCGGCGGCCCCGAGCCGGGGCGTGGAATGGAAGACCTGCGCCACTCGGGCGAGGCGCTTCTGGCACTCCAGATGGTTTCCGGTGAAGGTCATCACATAGGACAGCGCCAGTCCGAGCGGCGGCCGCTCGTACCCGGCCGGCGTGCTCACCAGCGGGCCGTTGCGCACATGGCCGTGTTCCTCGATGGCGTACAGACAGATATGCAGCTTGTCCTGCGTGAGATTGGTGCCGGAGTCCAGCGAGTTCACCTCCACCCAGCCCGCGGGGAGACCGGAGCGGCTCTCGATCAGATCCCTGAGGGTGGAGGTCACATCGTCGATCACGTAATGGCTCTCCTGTCAGCGGCCCGAGGTCGTCCCACCATCGGCGTCGTCCGTTCGGACGTGCGACGGCCGTGATGAGGCGTGCCGACCGTTGTAGAGGGAGGCTGTCTCGACGCTGTCGCCGGGCTATCTCCGCGCGGTCTTCGTCGCCCGGCGAGGGCCGGGCGGGGCCGTGGGTGCCCGCATGAACCGCCCGTCGCGCCGGGAGCCCGCCTCCGTCATCTCACGCAGCTCGCCGATCACTTGCTCCAGCACAGCGGTGAGGTCGCGGAGCTCGCGCTGCGCCTTGAACAGCCGCTCGGTCAGGACCTCCACCTGGTTCCCCGGGACCCCGCCCCCCTGCCGCGGTGGCCGACTGCCCCGGTCGTCGACCGCGTGCGCCGCCGCCGCGGTCTCCGGCAGGGGCTCGACGCCCAGCTCGTCCGCCAGCAGCTGACGGCACAACTTGTACTGGCGCAGGGCGTGGGTGCGGCGTCCGGCGGCCGCGTGGATCTGGATGATCGTGCGATGAACGTCCTCACGCAGAGGATCCCGGTCGAGGATCAGCTGGGCGTAGTGCAGGGCCACGTCGTGGTCGCCTGCCCGCCGGTGCCAGCCGACCAGCCGGGACAGGGCGGAGAGATAGAGACCCAGCAGCCTCTCCCGTTCCGTGATGACCCAGTCGTGGTAGGCGCCTTCGAGCAGATCGCCCCGGTAGAGCAGTACCGCGTCGGCGAGTTGAGCGACGGTCTCCTCGTCGAGCTCGCGAGCCGCCCCGGGTCTGTGCGCCGTACCCGCCGGGGCACCGTCGCACCCGTGAGAGAGCGAGGCGACCGTGGTCTCGAACCGCGCCACGTCGATCAGTGCGTCACTGTCGGGATTGAACCCCAGAGTGTCCGCGGCCTCGATGAGCACATAGGTACCGCGGGGCGTGCCCGGTGGTTCGATCGCCTGACGCAGTCGCCACAGGGTGGTGTTCAGCCGCCGACGGGCATGCGACGTGGGCAGTTCGCCCCAGAAGGCGGAGGCGATCTCCTCCCGCGGGCGCGGAAGGCTGCGGTTCAGCACGAGATAGGCGAGGAGGTCGGCCGCGGCCGGCGGCACGGGCAGCGTGGTCCCGCTGCCCCCGGCCGTGATACGGCGCATGCCCCCAGAGGTCCGGCGCGGACCGAAGAGCGTGATTTCGAGCATGCGGAGACCCCCGTAGCTCAGGCCGCGCGCCGGAACTCCCGTTCCAGCCACGGCCGCTGACCACTGATCCGTCCCTTCCATCCTAGATTGTTACGGCTCGGGCAATCCGGGACACGAGCAATTCCGGGTTCGTTTCACGGGCGACTTGGGGGGACGTCGGACGTAGGCGCGGTCGCCGCGGTGGCGTGCCCGGCGCGAGGGGCCACGAGACCTGCGCCGGAGCCGCACACTCGGGTACGGCTACGCCTTCCGGGCGGAGGGGGAGCCGACGACCGGACGGGCCGGGGGTTGCGGCAAGAGAGAATGCGCTCATGACGAGCACCATCCGGCTCCCCGAGGCCCCGGCCCGCAAGCCCGATCTCGAGGACGACTTCGCCACCCCGACGCTCAGAACGGACAACTGGGTCGACCACTACCTGCCGCACTGGACGACGCCCGAACGCTCCCTGGCACGCTACGACTTCGACCGTGCGGGCCTGCGGCTGCGGATCGACGCCGACCAGTCGGACTGGCGGGAGGAGGACGCTCCGCTTCGGGTGTCCAACCTGCAGACCGGGGTGTTCTCCGGCCCGGTTGGCTCTGAGCGAGGAACCCACCGGCATCGTCCGGACGGACTGGTGGTCCGCACGCCCACCCCTCAACGCATGCTGTGGGCGCCCGCGGCCGGACGGGTGGATGTGACCGTGAGCGCAAGCGTGGATGAGGGCTGCATGCTCGCGGCGTGGCTGGTGGGAAGCGAGCATCTGTCCGAGAAGGACACCGGTGAGGTCTGCGTCTTCGAGATCGACGCCGAAGGTGTCGGAGACACCCAGAGCCGTGCGCGATGCGGAGTGAAGGCGCATTCGGACGCGCGTCTGACCACCGACATGGCCGAAGTGACCCTGCCCGTGGACGCGTCGAAGCCGCACACCTGGACCGCGATCTGGGGACATCAGGGCACCGTCATCGGATGCGAGGGCGTTGTCGTGCGACGGTTGCCTCCGTTTCCCGGCTACCCGCTCCTCCTGATGATCGATCTCTTCGAGGTCGCGCCCCGTTCCGAGAGCGATGCCTCGTATCCGAAGACGGCTCGTGTCCACTCGGTGCGTGGCTGGACGGGCGATTTCGCCTCGGCCTGAGCCTGGACGAAGTCTCCGTCGGCATCGTCCACCAAACCCTCGCGGGTCGCGCGGACCGAGCCTCGTCGGCCAGCTTCCGGGCGGTGTGGATGGACCGCGAATGGATCGCCGTTGGCGATGTGTTCCGTGTGGCGGCCGGGGTTCGTGGGCGTACATGGGGCGGTGACAGCATCGGTGCGGCACTGCGGAGGCCTGTTCAACAGGGGCGACGGTGACGGCGCGGTGGTTTCGGCCGTCGGGTGAACAGGTGCCGCACGCATGAGGGGCGTTGGGGGTGGCGGCGGCATGGCGATCCGCGCCTCACGTCGGCGCCTTGACCACGGAATTGGTCTAGGCCATCGTTTGGCGCGCAGTTGATGGCCGGACGATTCCTGCGCCGGCGGGTGGTCACCGTTGTCGGCCGGTCCCTCTGGAGGTGCGGTCCTATCCATACCCGCGCACACCGGCCCGGTAAGACGGCTCGGGCCGCGCCGCAGCGTCGATTCAGCCCCGCGACTGCGCCTCAACTGGCACCTCAGAACGAAGGAGCTCCATGGACAGGCGGAAATTCCTGGCCGGTGGTACGGCGGCGGGCGCCGCGCTGGGCCTGACGGCAGCCGGACTCTGGACAGCGCGCCCCGCGGGCGCCGCACCGATCGGCTCGGGCTGGACCGCGGTCAGCGCGGACTACAAGGTCCACCAGCCGACCGGACTGACCCGGCACACCGTGGACGGCACGGGGCTGCACCACTTCTGGCTCTACGACACCGACCCCGTCCTCTGGCCGGACAGTTCCTCCGGACCCCGCAGCGAGCTGAGGTTCGCCGACGAATACACCTCCGGCTCGGCGCAGTTCGAATGCGACATGAAGATCGCTGCGGGCGCACACCGGGTCTGCGTCCAGCAGGTCTTCGGTGCCGCCTCCGCAGCCACCGCCTTCATGACGCTGGCGATGAACACCGACAGCATCAACTATTACGACTCCACCACGCAGATCCACTCCCCGGTGTACGACCAGTGGATCCGCCTCAACGTCGTGCACGATGCGGACGCGGGCAAGGTCTCCGCATACGTGAACGGTCAGCTCAAGAGGACCTTCGACGACCGTGGCGACAACACCCATTACTTCAAGTGCGGCATCTACGGCCGCACCGGCATGTCTCAGCGCACGGACGTCCACGTCCGGAACATCCGTCTGTACCGGAAGAGCGGCGGATCCACCCCGTCACCGACTCCGACCGCTACGACCACTTGGGCCACCGGCGTCTCGTACGCCCCGGGCAACCAGGTGACCTACAACGGCCTGCGGTACTCGTGTCTTCAGACCCACACCTCCCAGGCCGGCTGGGAACCGCCGAACGTCCCGGCACTCTGGCAGCGCGCCTGACCGCGAACGGGCCTGGATCCTGAGCCCAGGGCGACCGGACGTCATCGCTTCCCGTGCGGAGCCTTCGCCGGTTCCTGGGCGTCCGGCTGCCTCGCCCGGGCGATCCGTATGCCCTGGGACGGCTTCGTGCGGAGGGGGACACAGTCCTCCCCCACAGGCAGTCGTGCCGTGCCCCTACCCACCAGTGATGGATCTCCGGACGGCCTCCTGATGGGCGGCGCCGCGCACCTGGCCTCGCGGGTCGGCAGCCCTTCCCACCACCGTGTTGTATCGCCGCCACGTCGGCTCGCATGGCGGATCCGGCGTACGCCCGCGGTCGCGGCCGTAGCCATCACGACGGTCCTGGTGAGCTGCACCTCGGCCGGCACGCTCGTCCTCGGGCCGTCCGAACCATCCCATTGCCGAAGCGACAAGACCGATATGCCACAGGGTGGCACCGCTCCCTTCAACGACGCTCGCCACTCGGAGAGTTGCGCGACGGCCGCGCCGTGACCAGGGCCATGCGCTGATCGCTGTCGCACCGCTCGCCGGGAGGCCATCCGCATGGGCAGCAGACTCGCATGCCCTGGCTGCGTCACGGACCGGCCGAATGGCCAGGCTTCGGGGTTCGGCGTCGGTCAGGCACCGGAATAGCGAGGCCTTCCGATCATCCCTGCCGGCTCCACGCGATCTGACACCGGTTGTGATGATGTCAGCGGTGTCAGGAATGGGGCAGGGGATCGGGACGGTCAGTAGAGTCTGCGACCACCCAAAGCGGCCTGACCGTGGGGGAAAAGAATGCGCTGATTCAGCTCGGCGCGGCGGGCGTTGTTCCCGCACATCGGCCTCGTGCTTCTCACGAGCGAGAAAGGGAATCTGATGCTTCAGCAGTCCAGTGCTGCCCTGGCGAGTGTCTTCGATCGGGCTTCCGAGGATTACGACCGAACAGGTGCCGCCTTCTTCACGCCCCTCGGTCGAAGGTTGGTGGAAAAGGCTCGGGTCGAGCCGGGGAGCAGCGTCCTGGATGTCGGATGCGGGAGCGGAGCGTGCCTTTTCCCCGCGGCGCTGGCCACCGGCCCGAAGGGGCGGGTCGTGGGGATCGACCTGGCTCCGGGGATGGTCGGGCGAGCACGCAGAGCGGCGGAGTCCCAGCGACTGGGGAACGTCTCGGTGCAGCTCATGGACGCTTTCCGGCCGGAGTTCCACGGCGCGCGGTTCGACTTCGTCCTGAGCAGCATGGTCCTCGTGTGGCTGCCCGACTCCGCGGAAGTCCTGGAACGATACCGGCCCTTGTTGAATCCCGGCGGCCGATTCGCCTTCTGCAATCCACGGCTGACGGAGCAGGACGGAATTCCCTTCGTGCCGGAGATCTTCGGGACCGTCATGGAGTCGGTCGGTGTGCACCCTAAAACGTTCTTCGAGGACCTGGACAACGGTTGGCTGGGAGCACCGGACGCGGCTCTCCTCAAAGCCGGGTACACCGGAATCGAAGTGTGCGACGAGACCTACTCTCTGGAGCTTCTGTCCGGTGAGGACTGGGTTAGGTGGTCGTGGAGTCATGGTTTCCGGTCCTTCTGGGAAAGGGTTCCGCAGGCGCGACTCGGTGAACTGGAAAAGGAGGTCGCCGAGGGTATCGATTTGCTGCGTAATTCCGACGGAGTGATCCGGATTCCGGGGATCGTGCGATATGTGTCGGCTTCCACGTGACGGCGTGAGCGATATGGCGAATTGCGATGTCGAACTGGCCGTCATCGGCGGCGGTGCCGCAGCCGTGTGCCTGCTGGATGCGCTGGCACAGGCCGAGACTCCTGTTGGAAGGATCACCGTGTTCGAGCCGACGCCTCACCTGTGGCGTGGGCGGCCCTATCAGCACGATGACGAAGTCGTCCGGCTCAACTCCCCTGTCGGCGACATGTCGGTGCGCCACGGCGACCCCCTGCACTTCGAACGCTGGCTGGCAGCCAGGGACCGGGCCGACGGCGTCACCGGGGGCCAGGTCGATCCGTACTCCGGGGTCCGCTTCGTCCCGAGGACGGTGTACGGCACCTATCTCGAGCACTCCGCGCGCAGGAGCATGCGGGATCTCGCAGCCCAGGGCGGGCAGGTGAACGTCGTACGCGAGCGGGTCGTCGGTGCCGGGCCGGCCCTTCACGGCGGTGCCGTCCTGGTCACCGACCGCGGCCGTCGTCTCTCTGCGGACTACGTGGTGCTGTGTGTGGGCCGTGGGGCACCGCAGGACACGTACCAGCTCAACGGCGCTGCCGGGTTCGTCCCCGATCCCTATCCTGTGTCCAAGGCTCTTGTCGGTATCGGCCCGCAGGACGCGGTCGGCGTGATCGGCAGCGGGCTCACGGCTGTCGACGCCGTACTCGCACTCGCCGCGGTCGGCCATCGGGGTCCGATCAGTCTGCTGTCCCGGCAGGGTGTCCTGCCCGCGGTACGTCAGCGCCCGGTGTCGCACCGGTTGCGGCACTTCACCGCGGAACGCTTCCGTGGGGGTGGTGCGCGACGGTCCGTCGGGCTCGCGACCGCCGCCCGTGTCCTCGGCAGGGAACTGGCTCAGGTGGGCGAGGATCTGAGGGTTCTCGCTGCGGAGATCGCCGCGCTCGGCCGGGAAGATCCCACGGCACGTCTGCGGCGCCAGCTCGACGAGGTCGACTCGGGCAGCCTCGCCCTGCGTATCGCGCAGTCCGCCGTGCCGGACGCCGGCCCGGGCCTGTGGTCCCTACTGGCCGACGAGCAGAAGGCGGAGCTGCTCCGGAGTCACTACCGCACCATCCACGCCCTGTGCTGTCCCATGGCACCCGCCAGCGCTGCCACGTTGCTCGGGCTGATTGACTCGGGTCAGCTGCGGATCGTCGAAGGCCTGCGGCACATCTCTCCCTCGCCAGGAGGTGGCTTCGCCGCCGACACGGACACGCGGAGACTCTACGTCGACCATGTGGTCAACGCGGTCAACGCGCCCGTTGACAGACTCCCGCCCGCAGCTCGGCCGCTGATCGACGAGCTGGTCACGGCGGGCGTGGCCGCACACAACCCCTTCGGGGGCCTGTCCGTGGAGCGGGAGAGCAGCCGGCTCGTCGTCAAAGGCGAATCGAACCCCCGCTTCCATGTCCTGGGCGACCTCGCCTTCGGCACCTTCTTCTTCACCTTCGGCATTCCCGCGATGGTGAACCGCGCCCAGGAGATAGCCGCCTCCCTGCGCGATCACATGCCGGGCAGGACACCTGTCCGGTCGCCGCCCGGCGGCCGCGTCCCGTCGGGTCACATCACTTCCGTCCGTCCTCCGTCTACCGAGGTGTCCTCATGACCGACCCGCACGTTGCCGGGCCCGCCCCCTTCCTCGCCGACACGGCCACCGGGCTCCCTCTGCCCGAGCCGCCCTCGTTCGGCTCCCCCGCCGACGAACGACGCCACCGCAGGCAGCGGCTCGCCGTCGCCCTGCGCCTGTTCGGCAAGTACGGGTTCGGCGAAGGCATCTCCGGCCATCTCTCCGTCCGCGACCCCGAGCGCCACGACTGGTTCTGGGTCAACCCGTTCGGGGTGTCGTTCAACCGGGTCAAGGTCCGCGACCTCATCCTCGTGGACAGCGAGGGACTCGTGGTGCAGGGCAGCCGGCCCGTCAACCCCAGCGCTTTCGTCATCCACTCCAAGATCCATGAGCTGCGGCCCGACGCCACGGCCATCGCCCACGCCCACACCGTGCACTCCCGGGCGCTCGGCTCACTGGGCCGGCTGCTGGAGCCCCTCGACCAGGAGTCCGCGGCCTTCTTCGAAGACCAGGTCCTGTACGACGACTACAAAGGCCCTTCCGTCGAACTGGACCTGGGTGAGGAGATAGCCGAGACGCTGGGCAGCCACAAGGCGCTCCTGCTGAAGTACCACGGGCTGATCACCGTGGGGAGCACGCTGGAGGAAGCCGTGCACTGGTTCCTCACCTTCGACAGCGCGGCTCAGGTCCAGTTACTGGCCCACGCGGCCGGACTGCCCCAGCCGCTGTCCCCCGAACAGGCTCGCTCGGCGCGCGACGGCTTCGGAGACACCGAACTCGCCCGGTTCAGCTTCGAGCTGCTCTGGGACGAGATCATCCATGAGCAGCCCGACGTCCTCGAAGAGAACTGACCTGTAAGGCACTTCGCCTGTCCCGGGCTTCGCGCCGAATGCGCCGGTGGATGGCAGAGGCTGGTTTGCAGACGCTCCGTCGGCCTGGGTCCGGGCCAATGCCGCTGACCGGCCCGGACGGGCCACGCGGCCCACAGTCGTGCCGCGACGCTCCCTCGGCCGCGGTGGGGAGGACCGGTCCGTGACCGGGACTCCTCGGGAGGCTGGGGGCCGCCTCGGCGCCCTGGCACGACCCGGCCGTCGGCGAGGGGAGCACCAGGTCGTGCCGGCTCAGTGGGCCCGCGTTCACAGGTTGGAGCTGGACCCTCGCGGGGTCAAGGGCCTTTGCCTGGAAGCCGTTGCCGGTCCATCCGGGGTCCACCCACGCCTGTCCGCGAACCGCTCATAGGGCAGAGTCGGGGAGCACATCCGCCGCTCCTGCGGGAGAGTCCTGGTGTCAGCAGGCCTCTGCCGTCGTGCGGTAGCCCGGTCAGGCCGCCGGTCCATTCGCGCTCCATTCACAGCCTCCCCCACGCGCAACGACGCGGTGGCGTCGGCGTGCCGGACGCGGCCCGGCCACTCCGATGGACGCCTGATGGAAGCACCGCCCGACTGCCCGTCCGGGACGGCGGCGTCGGGCCAGGTGGGTGAGGTGCGGGCCGCGGTGGGCCCGGTCGACGACTCGGCACATGGTTGACGTGGCCACGTCGCAAAGGGTTCGGTGCTGACCCTCCGGGCTCCGCTTCGCCGGAGCCACCACCCCCCACTTGCTTACAGGGAGCACCACCATGCGCTTCAGAGCGAGTCCCTGGCGCCGCAGCAGTGTCGTCGCCGTGCTGGCCGCGCTCACCGCGGGCACTCTCACCGCCCCTGCCGGGGCGAACGCACCATCCGTTCCGTCGCCCCCCGTCTCGTCGCCCTCCGTCTCGTCGCCCTCCGTCTCGTCGCCCTCCGTCTCGTCGCCGCAGCAGCAGCGGGCGAGCATCCGCATCGTCACGCTGATCACCGGCGACCAGGTCGTGGTCACCACACGGCCGGGTTCACCACCAGAGGCCCTGTACCGCGCCGCCGAAGGACGTGAACGCGTCGCCGTGTTCAGGTCGTACACCAAGGACCGCCACGGCCGCGTCCGGCTGGACGTCGTCCCCGCGGACGCCGCGGACCTGCTCGCGTCCGGTCGCCTCGATCCACGTCTGTTCGACGTCACCGGACAGGCGGAGACGCTTCCCTCGGGCGCAGTCGTTCCGGCCCGGGCGATCGCCGCCTATCGCGGCGCCCCTCCCCCGGCGCTGCGCGGCACCCACGGTTTACGCACCGTCCGGGCGCTGCCCGCGCTGGGCGGCGCCGCCCTGCGGGCCGGAGCCGACACGCCCGGGGCACTGTGGTCCGCGCTGACCACCGGCGGCGCGGTCAAGCGGCTGCGGCCCGGCGTGGAACACGTCTGGCTCGACGGGCGCGTGCGGGTCAAGGACGAGCGCAGCAACAAGCAGATCGGCAGCCCGGCCGCCTGGGAGTCCGGCTACACGGGCAGGGGTGTGGACATCGCGGTCCTGGACACCGGTCTGGACGCCACGCACCCCGACTTCAGCGGGCGCGTCAAGGACAGCCGGGACTTCACCGACAGCGGCGGGACGACGGACAAGGTCGGCCACGGCACGCATGTGGCGTCCATCGCGCTGGGCAGCGGCGCGGGCGGTCCGGGCGCCGCGTACCGGGGTGTCGCCCCCGACGCCTCCCTGCTGGTCGGCAAGGTCTGCGCGGACGAGTACTGCGACGACTCGGCGATCATCGCCGGGATGGAGTGGGCGGCCTCGAGCGGCGCCGACATCGTCAACCTGAGCCTCGGCACCGACGAGGCCTCCGACGGCAGGGACCCGCTCTCACTGGCGGTGAACGACCTCAGCGACCGCTACGGCACGCTGTTCGTCGCCGCCGCGGGCAACAGCTACTGCTGGGCCCCGACGATCAGCGGCCCGGCCGCCGCCGACGAGGCCCTGGCCGTGGGCGCGGTGGACGCCGACGACGTCCTGAGCACGTACAGCAGCTGCGGTCCGCGCCCGGGCGACCAGGCCGTCAAGCCCGACATGGCTGCACCCGGTGATGCCATCGCGGCCGCCCGCGCGAAGGGCACCAGCCTCGGCGAGCCGGTAGACGACCTCTACACCCGCCTGTACGGCACCTCCATGGCCACCCCGCACGTGTCGGGCGCCGCGGCGCTGCTCGCCCAGCGTCACCCGGACTGGAGCGGGCGGCGGTTGAAGGCGGCCCTGGTCTCGTCCGCCGATCCGGCCGCCGGGCAGCCGGTGTTCGGGACCGGATCCGGCCGTCTGGACGCGGCGCGCGCGACGAAGCAGCAGGTGTACGCCGAGACGGTCTCCCTGTCCTTCGGCCGTCTCCCCTATCCTCAGCGGGCGCTCCCGGATGCCCGCCGCACCGTGCGGTACCGCAACACCGGCGGCACGGACGTCACGCTGTCCCTGGCCGCCTCCCTCACCAACGAGTCCGCCACCGAACCCGCACCCGACGGCAGCCTCACCCTCTCCGCGGACCGGGTCACCGTCCCGGCACACGGCACGGCGGACGTGACGGCGACCCTCAAGGCGTCGGCGTTCCACCAGCGGGCCGCAGGGCAGTTCGGCGGGCGCGTCACCGCCGAGGGTGACGGGGTTCGCGTGGTGACCGCCGTGGGCGTCGTGGTCGAGCCCGAGTCGTACGACGTGACGATCAAGGCGATCGACCGCGACGGGATGCCCGCGAGCGACGATCTCGTGCAGGGCGTGTACCTCTTCCAGCGCAACGGCATCGCGTACGCCGATCCGCCCGTCCGGCTGCGCGACGGCGAGGCCACCGTCCGACTCCCCAAGGGGGTCTACGCGGTGACCGGCTCGATCTCCACGCGTGACGCGGAACTCCCGGCCGCGGAAGCCCCGTTGACGCTGGAGTCCCAGCCGCACACCGTCGTCGACCACGACGGGATCACGGTCGTGCTGGACGCCCGGCGGGGCAAGGAAGTGGTCGACCGGGTGGACCGGCCCGATGCCCGGCGCTACTACACCGAGCTGAACCTCGGCATGCTGGCCGACGACGGGCGGTCCCAGAGCAACCTCATCCTGGGCGCCGTCACTCGGGCGCCGATGTACGCGGTCCCGGTGGCGGCGGACCCCGAGCGAATGGTTCTGGGGCACACAGCCGTGATGCTGCCGGCGAAGGGATCGGCGTACACCTACTACCTGGCCCACGGGCCCCGTGGCGGCGGCATTCCGGAGAACCTGGACTACCCGGTGCGGGACTCCCGACTGGGGCAGGTGCGCGCGGACTACCGGGCACAGGGCAAACCGGCCCTGGGCGCCCGCTCCGCCGGTCCGGCGTACATGCCGATGCAGGGGCTGATCTTCGGCATCCTGCACGACGTCCCGCTGCCCGGCAGCCGCACCGAGTTGTACTCCCCCGGGACGGCCGAGTTCGAGACGCACTGGTCGGAGCACCTGTTCCAGCGCGCCACCGGCACCCCGTTCCCGGGTGCGTTCGACGGCGGCGTCTCCGGCATCGGGCACTACACGGCGGGCACTTCCGTGTCGCGTGTATGGAACCGGGGCGTCCTGCGCCCGGACCTCGACCTGCACCGCTACGTCAACGGCGTCTACCGCACCGAGGACACCCTGGCGGCGGTGATCGGCGCGTTCGCACCGACCGATCCGGACCACGGCTCGGCGGCGGTGTTCCAACTGCGCCATGTGCAGGCGAGGATGACGCTGTCGCGGGACGGCGAGGTACTGGGCGAGGCACCGCTGCCGGGCATCGGCTGGTTCGCCATGCCGGCCGACCCGGGCACCTATGAACTCGCCCTCGATGCCCGTCGGTCACCGGACTGGGCGACCACGGCCAACCGGATCACGACCGAGTGGACGTTCCGCTCCGAACGGCCTCAGGGCCTGGACTGGCTGCCGCTGCTCCAGGCCGATGTCAGCTCGGACTTCGACGAGCTGGGCCGGGGCCGCGCCTTCGACTGGCAGACGCTCGGCGTCACGATCAAATCGCAGGCCGGGGCACCCGAGGCGACACTCAAGGACCTTTCGGTGGAGGTGAGTTACGACGACGGAGCCTCCTGGAGGCACGCCTGGGTCCGGGAGCGCGAAGGCAACCGGGCCGAGGTCGCGGTCTTCAACCCCTCGGACCGTTCCTCGTACGTGTCGCTGCGGGTCTCGGCGAGCGACTCGAACGGAAACAAGGTACGCCAGACGGTGATCCGCGCGTACGGGCTGGCCTGACGCACCGCCGGGGAGGCGGGGAGCACACCACCCCGCCTCTCATACTCACGTGGAGTACATCGCCGGTCCATTGACACGGCAGTAATCCGGGGTGAAGCTGCGTGAGGATGTACCTGTCCGCCTTCGAAAGAGAGACCATCGGCGATATGAGCGGGTCGTGCGGTTCTACGAGTGGACCAGTGAACTAGGCGTCATGGAGCAGAGCGAGCGAGGTGAACTCATCGACCGGCTGATCGAGAGGTTCGCCCTGCCCCCGACGGCCACGTCGAAGGACGCCTGCCGCCGCGTGGGCGAGGTGCTCAGCGAGCACCTGCAAGAACGCGTGGAGGTCAGGTTCGTCCCGATGCGCGGAGCACGGCTCAGCGGGGCGACGGCACGCTACCGGGACGGCTCGTACGTCGTGTACTGCGTCAGTTCACCGTCCTGGTACCACCGGCTCGGGGTTCTGCTGCACGAACTCGCGCATCTGTACCTGGGGCACGAGCCCGTCGTCCTGGACCGGCAGGCGGGCCTTCGCCAGTTCGCCCCGAACCTGCCGGCCAGGATGGCGCGCATCATCGCGGGGCGGACCGACCACACCCGGTCCGAGGAGCGGGAGGCCGAGGAGTTCGCCGACGAACTGCTGGAGCGCCTGACGAACAGCCAGGAAGAGCGTCGGGCGCAGGCCTTGTCCAAGGCGCCGCCGTGCGTCACGCGGATCGCCGAAGGACTCACGCCCTCCGACAACGCACTGAAGCGGGGTGAGCGCTGACCGTCGCCGACCTCGTGCCGGCGCACGGTCAGCGCTGCCGCTCGGCGTGGCGGCGGGCGTGGTCCAGCGTGATACGGCTGTTGGCGGACACGGCCTCGCGCACGATCGTACGTGCCGTCTCGGGGCTCACGTCGGCGCCGAACAGCTCGGGGATATCCGCCAGGTCGATGACGACCGTGTGGTGAGAGCTCAGCGTCACGCCCCGGCCCGTCTCCGCGATGCTCCAGCGGCCGGTGTGCACGGCCAGCAGCGGGGGCAGCAGGGTCTGTTTGTAGACGATGCGACGGTCCGGGAGGCACACACGGGCCGACACGGTCGTCGACACGCTGCCGTCCGCGGCACGGGTGCGCATCTCCAGTGTCTGCAGGTCCGGCATGTCCTCCCGAAGGGCGACCGAGAGCACGTGCGGAAGACGTTCGGGCCAGAGCTGGGCCTGGCGGAGGAAATCGTGGACCTCCTCGGCCGGTCCGTCGATCCGCACGCTGTCGTCGATCTCCAGGCGCGACCCGTCGCCGGGTGCCGTGGCACGCTCGGCGGCCGTCTTCAGGGCGGTCAGCTCGCTGCGACTGTTCCGGTCGACCGCCTGCTCGATCCGCTCCAGGCCGGCGGGGTCGTCGTCGAGAGCTCGGTAGCTGTGCAGGAGCCGCACGTGGCAGGTGTCGTCGGTGAGCGGCTCCACTCGCCAGCTGCCGCTCATGGCGGCCACCGGCGGTGCGGGCACCTCCTGGCGGAAGTCGATGCGACACGCCCGCGGATCGAGCCACCGGCGCGAGACCCAGCCCGTGAGCCGGTCGCCCGCGCTCGCCCAGATCCGCAGCCGCTCCTCCCGGGCGGACGATCCCCCGGCACGGTCGACCCAGACGGTCGGCGGGAAGACCTGTGGCCAGTCCTCCGCATCCGCCAGGAGCCGGTACACGGTGTCGGCGGGCGCGGGCACCGTGATCCCGTGCTCGGCTCGCCGCTCGCCGTCGAACTGCATCAAGTACTCCTCTCATCGGCCGCGGAGCGGCAGGCGCTCCGCGGCCGGCGGCTCAGAAGGTCCCCAGGCCCCCGCAGACGTTGATCGCCTGGGAAGTGATCGAGGCGGCACTGTCGGACACCAGATGGCCGACCAAGCCGGCGACTTCGTCGGGTGTGCTGTAACGGCCCAGCGGTATCCGCGCCCGGAACCTCTCCAGCACGGCCTCCTCGGAGGTCCCGAACGCGGCGGCATAGCCGGCGCGCACCTCCCGGGCCAGGGCGGTCTCGACGAACCCGGGACACACCGCGTTCACGGTGATGCCGGTCGAGGCCAGTTCGTTGCCCAGCGCCTTGGTGAAACCGACGACACCGTGTTTGGAGGCCGAGTACGCGGCCGCCAGCGCGACGCCCTGCTTCCCGGCCGTGGAGGCGATGTTGATGATCCTGCCGTCGTTCCTGTCCCGCATACCGCCCGAGGTGAGCACCTCACGGGTCACCCGGAAGACACTCGTCAGGTTGGCCTCGATCACCTCGGACCACGCCTCGTCCGTGACGTCCGCGGTGACCCCGCCGCCGCTGCGGCCCGCGTTGTTCACGAGCACGTCGATCGGGCCGAAGCGTTCGACAGCGGCGCCGACCAGGCCCCGGACGTCCTCGGCCACGGTGACATCGCACCGGGCGCCCTCGACGTGCAGGCCCTCCGCCCTCAGCTTCCCGACGGTGGCCGCCACGTCCCCGGCGTCGCGCGCACAGATGAACACCCGGTGCTCACGCGTGGCCAGCAGTCGCGCCGTGGCCAGTCCGATGCCTCTGGTGGCGCCGGTGACGAGCGCCACCCGTGGCGGCCGCCGGGTCATCGCTCCGCCCGCAGCATCTCGTTGACGGCCTGGATCAGCGCCCGGGGCGTCTCCGGCTTGGCCGGCGCCGCGTCGTCGAGCGTGATGCCGTACGTGTCCTCGATGCGGACGACCGTCTCGAGCAGGACGAGGGAGTCGTATCCGAGCGCGACGAAGCTGGTGTCCAGGATGTCGCCGCCTGGGCAGGCTTCGTCCGAGTCTCCCGCGCTGTCGCGCAACATCACCGCGAGGTCGTCGATGGTGAATGACCGGTCAGGCATGGTGGACCTCTCTGTCACAGTCTCTGTCCGTCCCTGTCGCTGTCTCTGTCTCTGTCTGGGTCCGTCTGTCTCTGTCTCACCGCGCCGCGCGTACGACCAGCGCGGAGTTGAAGCCGGGGTGGCCGCGGGCCAGGACGAGCGCGGCCCGCAGCCGAGCGGGGCGCGGACTCCGCGTCACCAGGTCGATCCCGTGGTCCGGGTCGGGTGAGGAGTTCAGAGTGGGCGGGATGACACCGTCGCGCAGCGCCAGCAGCGCGGCCGCGACGTCCAGCGGGGCCGCTCCGGAGCTGAGGCGGCCGGTCATCGTCTTGGGTGCGGTGACGGGCACCGCGCACCGCCCGAACACCTCGTTGATCGCCTCGGCCTCCGCGCGGTCCTGCTCCGGCCATCCGGCCGCGTCGGCGAACACCACGTCGATCCCGTCCGGTTCCACCCCGGCGTCGGCCAGGGCCAGCTGGATCGCTCTGCCCAGGCCCGGCGGGCGCCCGCTGCCGGGAGGCGGGTCGAAGGTCGAGCCGTACCCGGCGATCTCCCCGTAGATCCTGGCCCCTCGCCGCCGCGCGGCCTCGCGCTCCTCCAGGATGTGCAGGGCCCCGCCCTCTCCCGGCACATGCCCCCGCGCCCTGCGGTCGAAGGGGAGATAGGCGAGGTCCGGATCCCGCTCGGCGGACACTCGCCCCCCTGCTAGCCGGCACGCCCACCCCCATGGGCACAGTGAGCCGTCGACACCTCCGGCGACGGTCATCCGGCCGCCCCTGCGGATGTGGCGCCGCGCCTGCGCCAGGGCGTCGAGGCCGCCCGCCTGGTCACCGATCACCACACCACCGGCTCCCTTGAGCCCGTTGCGGATGGAGATCTGTCCGGTGTTCACCGCGTAGAACCAGGCGAAGGAGAGGTACGCGCTCGGGCGCGGCCGTCCCTTGCTCCGCATCTTCTCCAGCTCCCGCTGCTGGAGTTCCACGCCGCCCGCGTAACCGGCCGTGACCACGCCGACGTCGTACGCGGACAGCTGCCGCAGGTCCGCGCCGGAGTCGGCCAGCGCCCAGTCGGCCGCCACCAGCGCGAGCCTGGTCATGTGATCGGTCTGCGCCAGCAGAGCGCCGGGCAGGAACAACCGCGCGTCGAACCCGGGGACCTCCCCCGCGAGCTGCGCCGGATAGGGTCCGGGGTCGAAGCGGGAGACCCGGGCGATACCGCTCCTGGCGGAGCGGGTCGCGTCCCAGTACGCGTCCAGGCCGAGCCCGTTGGGGGCCGCCACGCCCATGCCGGTCACCACGACCGCGGAGGTCATCGGGTCCGCCTCTCCGGCCGGGTCAGCACCATGGCGCTCTGGAAGCCGCCGAACCCGCTGCCGACGGTCAGCACCGTGTCCGTCCGCCACTCGCGGGCGACGAGCGGTACGTAGTCCAGATCGCACGCCGGGTCCGGGCTGCGCAGGTTCGCGGTGGGCGGTACGACGTGGTGTGCCATGGCGAGGATCGACGCCGCGATCTCGATCGTCCCGATCGCGCCCAGCGAGTGGCCGACCATCGACTTGATCGAGCTGACGGGCGTGACACGGGCGTGCTCACCGAGAGTGGCCTTGAAGGCCTCGGTCTCGTGTACGTCGTTCTGTACGGTGCCCGAGCCATGGGCGTTGACGTAGTCGACGTCCTGCGGGTTCAGCCGGGCCTCGTCGAGCGAGGCCCTGATCGCCCGGGCCATCTCCAGGCCGTCGGCGCGCAGGCCGGTCATGTGGAAGGCGTTGCAGCGGTTGGCGTAGCCGGCGATCTCCGCGTGGACCTGAGCGCCGCGTCGGCGGGCGTGATCCAGGTCCTCCAGGACGACGGCGGCGGAGCCTTCGCCGAGCACGAAGCCGTCGCGGGTGCGGTCGAAGGGCCGGGCCGCCTCGCCCGGGTCCCCGCTGTGCGGCGTCGTCGCCTTGACCGTGTCGAAGCTCGCGAGCACGGTCGGCGATATCGGCGCCTCCGTGCCGACGGCGACCACGACGTCGGCGGAGCCTTCGCGGATCAGTTCGCAGGCGTGGCCGACGGCGTCGATGCCCGAGGTGCAGCCGGTGGACACCACGGTCGCGGGTCCTTCGGCACCGACGGCCCAGGCGACCTCGGCGGCGATCGAACTCGGCACGAAGTGGTCGTAGAGCTCGGGCGTCGTACGGCTGTGGTCCACCAGGTGCACCCGGCCGCCGTCGCTGACCTCGTGGTACGCCTCCTCCAGGCTCGTGGCGCACCCTACGGCCGTGCCCACGCAGACCCCGACGCGGTGCGGGTCCGTGGCGGACGGTTCGACGCCGCTGTCCCGCACCGCCTCGCGCACGGCGACCAGCGCGAACTGGGCCGCCCGGTCCAGCCGCCGTGCCTGGCGCGGGCTCAGGCCGTGCCGCTCGGGGTCGAAGTCGGCCTCCGCCGCCACCTGGGACCGGTAGGGAGAGGGATCGAAGAGGGTGATCCTGCGCGTGGCAGTACGGCCCTCGGCCAGCAGCCTCCAGAAGTCCTTGGCTCCGATGCCGCCCGGCGCCAGTACGCCGAGCCCTGTGACGGCCACTCTTCGGGGGGTCATCGGGGCGCCTCCCAGTGGTAGAAGCAGGTGGCCATGGAGTCTCGGATGGAGCGCCAGTTCTGCGGGTCGTAGTGCTCGAAGTAGGGCTCGGCCTCGCCGCGCGCACGCACGAAGCGCGGGTCCGTCCAGGCGCGTTCGAAGGCCTCCGATCCCTGGCTCTCGTCGAACTGCTGCACGTGGAAGTACAAACCCTTGTACATGAACAGCTCGCGCCTCAGCGTGCCCATCCGCCGCGGCAGGTCGGTGCTGTCGAACTCGGCCGCGACGCGGGCGGCTCGGGCGCTCGCCGTCGGGTCCATGCGTGCCACGATCAGGTTGGTGCGCATCCGCCTTCTCTCCTTCGTCCGGTGCCGGCGGGGCTCCGCGGGCCCCGGCCTCGTAGGTTCCGACTTCACGCGTCCTGCTCCCGGCCCGGGCCGAACCACCGCTCCAGGGCCTCGGGCAGGGCGCGGGGGCAGCCCTGGACCCAGGCGACATGGCCGTCCGGCCTGATCAGCACCGCTTCGGTGCCGCCGAGTGGGTCCGGCGACCCGTCGGCCTCGGGGACAGCGGTGACGGTGTCCACCCGGTCCGCCCAGGCGCCGGCGGCGCGGCGCAGCCCGGCGTCGTCGGCCAGGTCCAGGAGTACGCCCCGGGCCGGGCGCAGCAGTTCGGCGGTGCTCGTTGTGCCGGCCGGACCCTTGAGGGTCTGGTGGGGCATGCGGCGGCCCAGGAGCGGGTGGTCGCCGGGGCCGACGTCGTAGTGGACGTCGAGTCCGCTGACCATAAGGGCCAGATGCCGGTTGACGGCCTCGTACCCGGCGAGTTCGGTGAGCACCTCGCACAGGGGCTCGAGGTACTCGCCGTCGAGGAACAGCAGTGCCTGTGCCCGTGTGCTCGTCAGCAGTCGCCGTCCCACGGGGTGGCGCTCGCTGTGGTAGGTGTCGAGGAGGGCTTCAGGAGCGCTGCCGCGGCTCACCGCGCCGAGTTTCCAGCCCAGGTTCACCGAGTCCTGGATGCCCGCGTGCATACCCTGGCCACCGGCCGGGACCTGGACGTGTGCGGCGTGTCCGGCGAGCAGGACCCTGCCCCGGCGGTACTCGGTGGCCTGACGTGTGGCGTCGTCGACGGCGATCGTCCACAGCGGTGCCCCCGCGGAGATGTCCTCGCCGGTCAGACGCCGCCAGGCGGCCGCGACCTCCGCGTAGGCCGGCGGCTCGGTGCGGTCGTCGGGCCGTGCCGCCCGCTCGTGGGCGAAGACGCGGGTGATGCCCTCGCCGAGGTCGTACGCCAGCACATTGCCGCCGGGCACGCGCTCGGCCCGCACCCTGGCGTCGCCCCGCATGATCGACCGGCTCTCGACGCCGCGTACTTCGGCGACGTACATCTTCTGGCTCGGCTCCCTGCCGGGGAAACCGAAGCCGGCGGCGTGGCGCACGATGCTGCGGGCGCCGTCGCAGCCGACCAGGTGGCGTGCGCGCAGCAGTCGTGCCTGCCGCGGACCGCGCACCTCGACCTCCACGCAGTCGGGGCGTTGTGCCAGGGACAGCACCTCATGGCCGCGCCGGATGTCCGCGCCCAGTTCGGCGGCCCATTCCTCCAGCACCTCTTCGATTCGGGCCTGGCGGACCGTCTTGTCGCCCAGGTGGACGCTGTCGAGTGCGGCGAGGTCGACGGGCACACCGCCGAAGTACTGCCGAGTGCTGCTGTCGAGCCGTCCGAACCGTTCCAGCAGTCCCCGCTGGTCGAACACCTCCATGGTGCGGATGGTCAGTCCCAGAGCGCGGGAGACGCCCGACGGCCGGGCGAGGCGCTCCAGAACGATGACGTCGGCTCCGGCGAGCCGTAGTTCGCCGGCGAGCATCAGTCCCGCCGGCCCGGCTCCCACGACGATGACACTTGCGTCCACGTACCTGCCCCCTCGGCCACACGGAGTGGTGGTGTGACGTGAACACCGTGCCCGTGCCGGGCCGCGTCGGCATCGGTGGAACGCGCAGCGCGCCGGGAACGGCCAACCGGCTTACGCCGCACGGCCGGAGTGCGTGAATCACCGATGACGGCAGCTCGCTTCGTGGCCTATCGGCCGGCGGACGTCGCACCCGGCAGCTCGCGCACAGCTACCGCAGGCACAGTCCCGGCCCCTCGCACCAGGCGTCCGGGCGCGCCGGAGCGGACGACAGGCGGCGCGCGGCCCACACCGCCACCTGTGCCCGGGCGCGCAGACCGAGCTTGTCGCGGATGTGCTGCAGGTGCGCGTCGACCGTGCGGGGGGACACGTCCAGCCTCCGCGCGATCTGCCGGTTCGTCATGCCGTCCGCCACCAGCCGTGCGACCTCGCATTCCCGCTCCGTGAGGTCATGGCCGACGCCTGCGCGTCCGGCCGGTTCGGCCGGCGCGTCGTGCACCGCGAGGGACACCGCCTGTCCTGCGGTCATCCGGCTTCCGGCGGCCCGCAACGCCTCGGCCGCCGCCGGGTCCAGCAGCCGGCCGGCCTCGCCCGCGGCCGTGTCCACGGACCGCCGCCAGACGGGATCCGGCTCCGCACGCGATCCGCGGATCGCGGCGGCCGCGCCGAGCAGTCGCAGGGTCCGCTCGGCCTGCGCCCGGCGCGCCGCGACCATCGCCAGCCCCTCCAACGCCCTTGGCGTGCCGTACCGGTCGGGGTGGTCGGCGCGCAGTGACCGCTTGAAGCGTGACTCCGCCCGCTCCAGGTCACCGGTGTCCAGCTCCACCATCCCGCCCAGGTGTTCCACGGCGGCCAGCAGCGCGGGTTCCGTCTCGGTCAACAGGATCGGTGACAGCTCCTGGAGCAGCGCGGCGGACCGCTCCCGCTCCCCGGCGCGCAGGGCCGCCCACGCGCAGTGGTGGAGCCTGCGTGCCGTGTGCCGCAGGTTTCCCAGAGGCCTCACGGTGTCGAGGCCCTGCTCCATGCTCCGGTGGGCGCCGGTGAACTCGCCGCGCGCCAGCCGCACCAGCCCCAGCAGGCCCAGGGCCTCGGCGAGCATCAGGGGGCGGTCCAGGCCCCGCTCGATCCCGATCGCCTCCCGGGCGAGGGCATGTGCCGCGTCGAGGCGTTCCTGGCAGAACTCCAGCCAGGCCGCCTGCTGCAGTACGAGGCCGCGGCAGGCGGGGGCGTCGTGCGCGCGGGCCAGCGCGGCTGTCAGCAGCAGTCCGGCGGCCTGGGGATCGTCGCGCTCCCAGGCGCATCTGGCCGCCGCGGCGATGAGCGGGGCGTGTCGCCCGTCGCCGTTCCCGGTCGCCCACTCGGCCGCCCGGAGCAGGTTGTCGCCGTCCTCCTCCAGCAGCCGTAACGTGTCCGCGTAGGCGATCACCGGCTCGGGCAGGGATTCGACGAGCCTGGAGAGCCAGCCCGCCAGCTTGTCGAAGGTGGCGTCCGTCTCCCCGGAAGCGGTGAGCTGTTCGAAGCCGTAGAGGCGGATCGATTCCAGCATCGTGAACCGTGCGAGGGGCCGGTCCCGGCCCGCCGGATCCGTCAACGGCCGTGCGTCGAGCAGCGACTTGGCCTCCAGATCGCAGATCGTCCTCAGCACGGAGCCGGTCGGCACGCCGTCACCGGCGCAGACGGCGGTCGCCGCGGCGAGGTCCGCTCCCCCGGCGAACACGGACAGGCGCCGGAAGACCGCCTGGGCGCGGGGGTCGAGTCGGACGACGCTCGACCCCAGCGCCGAGCGCAGGTCGCGGTGACGGTCGTCGGCGGTGCGCGGGGAGACGGTCAGGAGGTCGAACCTGTCGCCGAGGTGGGCGAGCAGTTCCTCGCAGCTCAGGAGCCGTACCCAACGCGCGGCCAGCTCTATGGCCAGCGGGATCCCGTCCAGCATGACGCAGATCGCCTCCACCGCCCGGCCGTTGGCCTCGCTCAGCTCGAATCCCGGTACCTGCTCGCGGGCCCGGTCGACGAACAGGCGGACCGCGTCCGAGAGCCCCTGCCGTGCCGGCGGGCCCACCGTGACGCCGTTCTCGGGCAACGACAACGGCCGCACGGAGAACGTGACTTCACCCGAAACCCCGAGCAGTTCCCGGGAGGCCGCCAGGATCCGGACGTTGGGGCAGCGCCGCAGCAGCGTCTCGACGAGCCGGGCGCACGGGTCGACGGCTCCCTCGCAGCCGTCGAACAGCACCAGGGCCCGGCGGACGCTCAACTCGGCGCACACCGTGTCCAGCAGCGGCTCGTCGGGCCGCTCACGCACCAGCAGGGACTCGGCGACGGCCGCCACCAGCTCTGCGGATGTGCCGAGCGGGCCGGCGTCGACGAATCCGGTCTGGTCGAAGGCGCCGCGCTGGTGCCGGGCGAACTCCACGGCCAGCCGCGACTTTCCCGCACCCGGCGGCCCGACGAGCGTGAGCTGCCGGCACTGCCTCCACAACCCGTGCAAGGCGTCCAGTTCAGTGTCCCTGCCGACGAAACTGTCGAGCGAGACGGGGAGTTCACCATCGGGTGGAGTCTGGCGGGCGGCTCGGCGCACAGGCCGTCCTTTCTGCAGGGTGACAGGCACGTGCGGAACGCGCGTCTTCACGCGTGGCAGACAAGCGGCGCTCCGCCGGTGAAGTCCATGACGTCCCGCTGGATCCGCGGCAGGGAGAGCGGGCTTCCGGCCGGAGCACCGTCCAGCTCGGCCAAGGCTCGGTGGAGGTTGGCCACGAGCCGCTCGGGATGGTCGAGTACGTCCCTGTCCGCCGCTTCCCGGGCGGCGGCGCGGGCGATCTGCAGGGCCGTCAGGCCCGAGGCACGGCCCGCAGCCGCGAGGCGCCGTACGGTACGCAGATAGTGCTCGGTCGCCGTGTAGGCCTCCGGCCCGCACACCGGTCCGTGACCGGGTACGACGACGTCCGCGTCGAGCGACCGCAGCAGGTCGAGCGCGCGCAGGGAGCCGTCCAGGGAACCCTCGACCAGGAACGGCGCGATCCCGTTGAAGACCAGGTCGCCGACGAAGACCGTGCGCCGCTCGGGCAGCCAGACCACGGTGTCGCCCGTGGTGTGGGCGGGCGTCCCCGGGTGGACGAGGTGTATCTCGGTGCCCGCGGCGTGCAGCACCATGCGGTCGGTGTACGTCACGGAGGGCGGGGACACGACGATCTCGCCCCAGTCCACGCCCGGCCACGCGCGTTGCAGTGCGAGGCCGGTGGCGAGCATCTCACGGCGGCAGTTGAGGTGACCGATCACGGTGGCGCCCGGCAGGAAGTGGCCGTTGCCGTGGGTGTGGTCCCCGTGGTGGTGAGTGTTGATCACGTGGGCGGGCGGTGGTGCGCCGGTGGCCGCGATCGCCTCGGCCAGGGCACGGGCCCGTGCCCGGGTCGCGGCGGTGTCGACGAGAACGGTCGGGCCGGGGCCGGTGACGAAGCCGGCGTTGTTCAGGCACCAGCCGCCGTCGGGCTGGATGTAGGCGTAGACGTCGGGGGCGAGCCGCCGGGTGTACGGCGGCGCGACGGTGGGCACCGGGTTCGCGGAGTCGGCAGGCATCGCATGGCCTCCAGCATCGGTGTCGGGAGCGCCGTCGCCGAGTGTGCGGCAGCGCCGTCGGACAGGATGACGCCCTCGTACTTGTGTGGCAACACTTGCCGTTCATTCGACACATCAGTAGCGTCGATTCCTGCCCGGCCCATACCGGCGCGGGGCTCGTGCCGGCCGTTCCCGGCTGCGACTTCGCACACCCTTGGCCGGGCGGCTCTGAATCATTCGGGAGATGCGCGTCGTGGGCGCCTACGTCAAGAACCTCATCGGCCTGGGGCTGTTGGCCGTCGCGGCCGTGCTCCTCGTGTACAAGCTCTGGCACGCCCGGTCGATGCGGCACAGTCCACGCACCTGGGCCATGCTGTCCATGGTCTCGTGCTTCGCCGTGTCGATGACGTTCTCGGTACCGGCGGCGTCCGTGTGGACCGCGCAGCACACCGGGATACCCAACATCGGCCGGATCCTGACCTACAGCCTCGCCTCGGGCGCGGGCGCCTCGTCGCTGTGTCTGGCGCTGGTGTGGCGGTATCCCGCGCCGCGCGCGTGGTTGACGGTCCGCTGGGTCATCGCCGTCTACGCAGCGGCGAACATCGTCTTCTGGGTGCTCTTCGCGGTGTCGCCGGTGCCCGAGGAACGGCCGACGGACTTCCCCACCCACTACGCCCACCTGCCCACGATCTCCGCGTTCCTCCTGCTGTTCTGTGTCTCCAACGCCATCGCCTTCGGAGTACTGGGGCGTTGGTGTCTGACCTGGGCCAGGAGCGGTGACTTCACCGCGCTTCCGTGGCTGCGCTGGGGGCTGCGCCTGTACGGGTCCACGGGCGTCGTCATCACCACCATGGTCACCCTGGGCATCGGGACCATCGTCGGGACCTGGCTGGATCTGGACATGCAGCCGCTGTTCAGTGTGGCGACGGACGTCCTCCTGCCGATCGCCACCGTCCTGCTTCTGCTGGCACTGACCGTCCCGGTCGCGGGACCGGCCGTGCTGCGGCTGCGCGACCGCGTGGCCAAATGGAGTGCCTTCCTCGCCCTCAGGCCACTGCACGAGGCGCTGCGCACCGTCGCACCCGACAACGTGATGGTCGCGCACGGGCGAACGCTGGACCCTCACCACCGTGTACGCCGGGCACTGATCGAGCTCAACGACTGGCGGGCGACGCTCAATCCGCTGTTCAGTCCGGCGGTCCGACAGGCCGAGGAGGAGCGGGGCCGGAACGGCGGGCTGCGGGGCGACGAGCTGGACGCCATGGTCGAGGCGGCCCAACTGTCCGCGGCCCTTGAACTCTGGAACAGCGGCATGCGCCGGCTGACACCTTCCGGGGCCGACGCCGGGTCGGCCGAGCGGACCAGAGACGGCAACGGCACCATCGACGACGAACTCGCCTGGTGGACAGGGGTCGCCCGGGCCCACAGCCGCCGGATACGCCTCTCCCCGGAGACTGCCGCACCAGGGCCTCGGGGAGAGGCCACGGACGCCTGAGCCGCGGGCCGGTGAGCGGGCGGTCCCCGGCCGCCGAGCGTGACGCACAGTCCGTCACTCCCGGTCATCCCCGACCAACGGCGAGTTGACGGTGCGCACCGGCCGCCGGGTACAGTCGCACCGCTGCTCGGGCGCCGTCGGACACACGTCGCGCCCGAAGAGCCTCGGGGAGCCCCTCAGAGCGACCGGACTCACACCGCGCCCTGATTCCTGGCAGGCCTGCCCCGTGCCGCTCGACGGTCGCATGGGCCGCGGGCGGCTTCCCAGAAGTCATGGCGCACCGCGCCGTTCTGAGTGGGGGTCACACACCAGATGCCACCGGACCAGGCCAATTGCTGGCGCACAGCGGCTCGTGACAAGGAGCTGGACGCCATTCACCACGCCCTGAAACACGACCGCGGCGCACTGGTGGTGGGCGCCGCCGGGGTGGGCAAGAGCACCGTGCTGACCACCGCACTGCGCCACGCCGCCGACGAGGGCAGGACCGTCCTCTCGGTCGGCGGCGCCGGCTTCGACGGCGGAACCCCGGCACGCGGCTTCGGTTCGCTCGACGAGTGCCTGGACCTCGTGGAGCCGGCCACCCGGGACGACGCTCGCGCCCCTCGCCCGCTCGTGGGCATCGACGACGCCCACCTGGCCGACGCGGCGGCAGGCGACCGGCTGCACCGGCTGGTGGCGGCCCGGCGGATCGGCGTGCTGGCCGTCACGCGCCAGGGCGCGCCCGCACCGGCCGGCATCGACAAACTCTGGGTGGACAGACTCGTCGACCGCGTCGAGGTCGCGCCGTTCGACTCCATCGCGCTCGGCACCGTCCTGCGAGCGCGTCTCGGTGGCCACGTCGGCACCCCCACCGTGGAGCAGTTGTGGGACACGACCCATGGGAACGCTCTGATGCTGACGGAACTGGTCGAGCACGAGCTGGAGGAGGGTGCCCTGCGCCGCGTCGGCGGAACCTGGACCTGGCAGGGCCTGAGCGGGAATCCGGGAGGGCGTCTGTCGGAGGTCGTACGCGTCGGACTGCGCGACCTCGACCCCGAGGAGCAGGAACTCGTCCACATGCTCGCGGTGGCCGGAAGGCTGGACATGGAGACCGTCTCGGACTTCGGTCTGGCCAGGGCGGCCGAGTCGCTGGACCTGCGCGGCCTCGTACGTGTCGAGCGCGCACGGGCCGGGCTCGGTCTGCGACTCGCGTCGCCACTCAGCCAGGCGGTGCTCGTCTCGGCCATGTCGGATCTCACCGCCCGGCGACTGCGCCGCCAGATCGCCGACGCGCTCGAACGGTCGGGTGCCGGAGGGGATGACGATCTGCTGCGCGTGGTGTCACTGCGGCTGGAGGCCGATGCCGTACCCGCCCACGAGCAGCTGTTCTCGGCCGCCGCTGTAGCGCTGCGTCGGCGGGAGTTCGCCCTGGCCGCACGGATGTGCCTGGCAGCACTGCGGGACTCGCAGTCGGGCACGGTCGTCCGCGCGCGGCCACCCGACTCGGCCGGACTTGTCGCGATCGTGCGCGACGCCCTGACACGGGCGGCAGCGCAGGGACGGATCGCCGGTCCGGTCAGGGCGGCACTCCTGCTGGGCCGGGCGCTGGCAGGCGCAGGAGAGGCCGAGGACGCCGAGAACGTGCTGGCCGCGGGCCTCGGCGCGGGGGCAAGGGTGCCACGCGCCGAGTACGACGCCGCCGTGCACGCCCGCGTGATCAACATGGCCTGCGGTCTGCGGCGTGTCGCCGAAGCGGACGCGGTCCTCACCCATGCCGTCGCCGCCGTCGGCCCGGACGACAGCGGCGTCCTGGACGCCTGCCGGGCGGAGCTCGCGGTGCTCGCCGACCGGCTCCCCGAGGCGGTCGCCATCGGGGAGGCCGCCCTGGGCACAGAACCCCCGTCTCACGCCGTCGTCCCGATGCTCGTGACCACGGTGGCGTTCGCCCGCGCCGAACTGGGCGACCCGGCCGGAGCCCTGGCCCTGGTCCGACGCCACCAGGCCGTCTCGGCGCACCGGGAACCCGGCCCCCGGCCGATGACCGACGCCGTCTCCGCACACTGCGCCTACCTGCTCGGTGACCTCATGGGCGCCGCCGACACGTCGGCCGGCCCGCACGCGGACACCCGTGACAGGGTTGTGCCGACGCAGGACATGATCGCCCGTGCCAGGGTGCTGCGGCTGTCGGGTCGGCCGGAGGAGGCGGTGACGCTGCTGCGGCGGGTGGTCGCGGCGCCGACACCGCCGGAGTTCCCCGCCTGGCAGACGACCCCGCTGGCCCAACTGGCCGGGGCGCTGGCCGAGTCCGGCCGCACCGCCGAGGCGATCCGTGCCCTCGTCGAGGTCCGCGCGACAGCCGACGGGCTCCCGCCCTTCGCCGACGACGAGATCGCCTGCGAAGGCGCCCTCGTCCGGGCCCACGCCGGCGACCACGCCCTGGCCGTCGCCCGGGCCCTGCACGTGGCCGAACGCGCCGGGGCCGCCGGCCGGGCCGTGCGCGCGCTGATCGCCCTGCATCTCGCCGCCCGCGTCACGGCCGGCGCCGCCCCGCGCCGGGCGAACCCGGACCTGCTGCGCGCGGCCCGGCGGTGCGGCGGCCTCCTGGAACTGATCGGCGGCCACGTACGCGCTCTGGCCGACGGCGATCCGGCCGCCCTGCTCACGGTGTCCGAACGGTTCCGCGCCATGGGCGCGCTGCCGCTCGCCGCCGAGGCCGCGGCGCAGGCGGCCCGTGTCTTCAAGTCCTCGGGGCAGCACCGCAAGGGGCGTGCGGCCACGGCCGCCTGTGCGGAACTGCGCGCGCTCGGCGCCGCACTGCCGCCGTGGCTGGCCCCGCACCGCCCCGGACAGCAAGACCTGGACCCGCTCACGCCGCGGGAGCGTGAGGTCGCCGCGCTCGCCGCGACCGGCCTGGCGAACCGGGACATCGCCGGTCGGCTGGTCGTCTCCGTACGCACGGTGGAGAACCATCTGCACCGCGTCTACCACAAGCTCGGCATCACCGCCCGCAGCCACCTCCTGAGCGGTCTGCAGCGAGCCGCCGGGCCGTCCGAGGGCGCCCCGGCCGCCGGGCAGAACCTCGCGGAACCCGAACGCGGCCTGGCGCGCCACGACATAGCCTTGCCGCTGTAGCTCGCCCCGATGGCCGACGGGGGGCGGCGCTCCGCGGGGCCCGGTTCACCGCGGCGGGCGCAGCAGTTGCGTGATGGCCCTCGTCACGGTGCTCCGGTGGTCGAGGACAGCGAGGTGGCCACCCTCCAGCATGTGCAACACACAAGTGTGCGCGGTGAGTTGCTCCCATGCGGCCGCCTCTTCGAAGGTGACCAGTGGGTCGTCCGTCGCGCCGAAGACGGTGACCGGCACGGGCAGCCGGGGCTCGGGCCGGTACCGGTAGGTCTCATGCAGCCGCAGGTCGGCCCGTACGGTCGTCAGCACCTGACCCGTGACATGCCGGTCCGACAACAGCTGGACCGGGGTGCCGCCCAGCGCGGACAGCAGGGCGGTGAGGCGCACGTCGGGCAGCTCGCTCATCGGGGCGAAACGTGGTTCCAGGTGGGGTGCGGGACGGCCGGCGACGAACAGAGAGGTCTGCGCCGGGAGCCCGCCCGACCGGCGCAGCGCGCGCACGAGTTCGAAGGCCACCGCCGCGCCGGGGCCGTGCCCGTAGACACCCAGCGGGCCGGTGTGCAGCGGCGCACGCAAGAGCACACGGCCGAGCGACTCCACGAGGTCGTCGACGCCGGACGGGGCCGGCTCACGGTAGCGGGGCCCGCGCCCGGGCAGCCGTACGGGGCACACCTGTATGCCGGGCAGGAGCCGTGGCCACCCCGCGAACGCGGTGGGACCGCCGCCCAGGTGCGGCAGACACAGGAGCCGGGCGCGGTCCCCGGCGGCGGTCCAGCCCGGGAACCATTGCTCCACCTCCTCGGTCCCCGTGGTCACCCGCCGCTCCCCCGTGGGGCGCGCTCACGTCCGTGTCGCCTGAGCCGCGACACGGTCGACGAGCGCGCACATCGCGTCGATCGTTCTGAAGTTGTCCAGACGGAGTTCGGAGTCCGGGATGCGCAGTTCGAACGCCGTCTCCAGGAAGCGGATCAGTTCCACGGCGAACACCGGATCGACGCCCCCCGTCAGGACAGGCTGATCGTCGCCGATCACGACACGTGGAACGCGGGAGCCGACGTGGGCACGGATCCGGTCGCGGACCGGGTCACTCATCGCCGTACTCCCCTCGCGTCCCGGGCTCCTGGCCCGTGCCGTGTCCGATGAGGAGGCATGTCCATCGCGAGCTTCGCCGCCGCAGGACGCGGGACACGCCACGGGCCAGGAGGTGTCCCATGCCCGCGGTCGACCCGCGAGAGGTGTTCGGCGGCCCGGCCGGGGAAGGGGGACGCACCCCGACGGGTTCCACAGCACACACCGGTCCGGGGGCGCGAGTCGAGTGCGTACCGCCCAGTTCGCACTCCAACCTCCGTCATCGCGCCCTCGGGGGACGGCTTCGACACTAGGCACAGCCTCGCGGCGGCGCCCCGGCCGAAAGACCAGCGTCGGCCCCGCCGGGCGGCCGGGGCCGCGGTTCGGTGCCCGGTCAGCCACGACGTCGCCCGGGTATGTGCTCGGCCGACAGCGGGTGGCGGTCGGCACGGGCCACCCGTATCCACCAGCGCAGTTCGGAGTCGACACCGCCGCTGCCGTCGACCGCCTCGGAGTCCGGGGCCGTGTGGACGACGGGGTGGGGTGATCCGTCGCCGTCCCCCCGTCCCCGGGTCGCCGCCCGCAGCTGAGCGGCTTCGACCAGGGCCTCGACGACGGCGTCGGGCAGACCCCGCTCCCGTGCCGCGCGTTCCGTGGACTCCCGCACACCGGGGTCGTAGAACAGGCTCAGTACCGCCCATCGGTCGTTCAGTTCGATGACCATGCGCCGCACCCGGTGGTGCGGGTCGAACCGCTTGCCGGGGGCGACCAGGACATGGCCCTGCGAGCCGGCCAGCAGGCGGCGGTGCAGGGGACGCAGGAGCACGAACGCCCGCCACCGGTTCAGCCACACCCGCAGCAGGACGAGCCGTGGCGCGGCGACCGGGACGAGGAGGGCACCGCAGAGCAGTACCCCGACCAGGGGCAGCAGCACCGAAGCGCCCAGGTTGTACAGCCGGCCGGAGACGCCGAGGCCGAACCAGGCGGGGACGGTGCACCCGAGCCCGGTCAGCGCCCACAGGGACAGGGTGAACGTCTCGCAGGCGTAGAGGATCAGGCCGATCCGCAGCCAGGTGAAGCGGGCGAACTTCGCGCCCCTGGCCCACGAGACCATCCAGTGGCTCAGCCTCAGGCTGCCTGCCGCGAGGGCCGAGAAGTACACGGTGGACAGGGCCGCGACGGACGGCTGGTGACCATAGGCGACCGGGAAGTCGTCGGGTCGCTCGACGGGCACGTCCGACGCCGCGAACAGCAGCACGACGGCGAGAATCACGGCACCCCACCCGAAGGCCAGGCGACGCAGCCGCCGCCGCACCTCTCCGAGGGGGAACCTCCAGGCCAGGGCCAGGATCTGGGCGGACCCCACGGAGCTGAGCGCGAAGGCATAGGCACCGAGCCTGGATATGTTGGGCACGCCCGAGGCCTCACCCGCCCACTCGGAGAACGACGGGACGTCGCAGACGAACGCCAGGGCGACGAAGCCGACACAGGTCCACATGGCACGGGCGAGGAACGTCCGGCTGCCGCGCAACCACCACACCTCGAAGAGCAGCAGCCCCGCGCCGAGCAGCGCCGTGCCGATGGACGCCTTCTCCTGAGGAGACACAGGACTCCCTTCCGCGCAGCGCCTGCGCGCCCTGGCACATGGACGGTGAAGGTCAGTCGGCCCGGCGTCTGCGTTCCATCAGCCCGAGGTCCTCCGCCGCCCGCAGCACGTGCGGGGAGTCACCCGGCAGGCCCGGGCCGTGCGCGGTACGCCGCTCGGTCAGCCGTTCTATCAGCAGATCGGCCAGCTCCTCGGCGCCCGCCTCCTCCACGGCCGAGTGGATGGTGCGCCGGGCGATGACCCTGGCCATGTTCCGCGGCAGGCTGGGGGCGAACTGACGGACGGTGTCCTCACCGCCCACGTCGACGGGCTCGTGCCCGAGCAGGATGTGCGCGAACTCGTGGAGCAGGATGCCCAGTCGGTGGTACCAGGAGCGCGTCTTCACGCAGAACACGAGATACGTTCCGTCCGCGCGCCGCGCCGTCGCCCCGGTGAGCGGGGTTCCACGGCCGGTGAAGAACCGCACTTCGACGGAGGCCCCCAGGACTTCGCTCATGGTCTGGCCCAGCTTCTGGCACATGGCGCGGTAGCCGGTGTCCTGCGGAACGTCCATGCCGTCGACCACACGGTCGCACAGCCGCTCCATCTCCCGCCGGTCCAACCGCGCATGCCCCCTGACGGATCATCACCACACCTGCTCACGACACGCAACGCGCCGAAGCTACTACGGATCAGCCGCAGCGGAACGGGGCACTCACCTGCCGCCGGTCGCCGTCGCGACGCGCGGGACCGGTCGCGATCGGCGTCCGGGCGCAGCGCCAACGCCTCTGAGATCCGGCCGGCTGCCGACGATTCCCCGACGTCGTCCCAGCTCAGGAGGGTGTCGGCGGGCGCATCGCGCCATCGGAACAGTGCTCGGGGTTCACCGCTCCGCCCGGGGCCGCCCCGGTCCGGTCAAGGGCAGGACCGGTACATTCACGGTCCATTCACCGAACGGTGCTCCGGTCGCCGCACATCGCCAAGTCCCACCACACGAGTAGGCGCCTCCTCATCGCGGGCGGCGCCTCGGGTCACTTCTGTTTCCGGGCCGGGAACACCCAGGCGGGGTCACCGGTGTGCACCGCCTGGACGAAGGCGTCGACCGCCTGCCGGCGCACCTCGGGACTCCAGTGCGGAGCCTCCTCGGCCATACGCGTCACGAACTCGATCACGCCCGAGTCGCGCAGGGCGACGTAGTCGTCGAGTTCCGCGTCGATCGTCTCCGCCAGCCGGTCGTCGAGGAAGTAGGCGGCCTGAGGGCCCTGCTCGTCGGAGAGCCCGAAGTGGTCCGCCAGGCCCAGCAGGTGCTTCAGCCGGGGATTGGGCAGCCGGTCGGCAGGCGGATTGACCAGTTCTCGCAGATAACTGGCGGAGATGGAGCCGTAGTCCTGCTTGTCGGCGAAGGCACGGGACACCTCTTCCGGCGTGTACGGTCCACGCCCCGCGGGATGCACGACCGCGAAGAGCTGTCTGAGCTTGCGCGGGAAGGAGTCACGCGGCCGCTCGTCGCCGAGACGCTCGCGTCGGCCTCCGACGAACACCGCCGGGGCCACGTCCAGTGCGGCCGCCAGGTCCTGGACGGTCTGCAGGGTGGGGTTGTCGCGCTGCCCCGTGCGCAGATGGGAGACGTATCCGTCGGTGATGCTGCCGCCCTGCGCGTTGACCCGCTGGGCGATCTCTGTGTTCGACAGGCGGCCACCGCGGTGCGGTGGACGGCGGCAGAGCTCGTCGAGGATCTCCGCGAACGTCGGCAACGTCCCGGTCTCCGGCATCCCTCGCCACCCCCTCCAGCCCTTGAATACCGTTCAGGATACCCACGTCCGAACGGCGTGAGCCTCGCGAGCGTAGCCATCGGGGAACGCCACCACAATGCGCCGACCGCAAGTGCGGCTCGACATGCGGGCACCTCGAACCTCTTCATACTGACAACGCGCCGAGTCGCTCAGATTCCCCACAACAGTTGCCGTGATCGAGCAGTCACGGTACGTTCTGCACCGCGACAGACCGTACTGCTATGGGGGATGCAAGCCGATCGGCGCCACATCGGTATGAGGTGTGGTGCTCGACGAGACGGTGATGGTCGTCGCCGTCTCACTCCACCAACCAATCCCAGGGAAAACGATGACCGTGACGCACATGGACCGCGTTTCGTCCGAGGCCGCGCGACACGAAACGGCAGCGCCCACCACCGGATCGCCTCCCGTCGCCGCAGCCTCCTTCCACAGAGCACCCGACGACCGCCTCCCCGCGCGGGCACGCCACCTGGTGGCCACGTCACTGCGCGCACTGGACCGGACCGACGCGCTCGACGACGCCCTGCTCGTGGCGAGCGAGCTGGTCACGAACGCGATCCGGCACGCCCCGCGAGGGCCCGTCAGCCTCGAACTGTTCGTGCAGGAGGCCTCCTTCGCACTGGAGGTCACCGACCACTCCCCCGAGCCCCCTGTGCTCCGCCCCACCGGCGCCACCGGCATCACCGGCATCACCGAAGGAGGCCGCGGCCTGCGGCTCGTGGCCGCTCTCGCCCAGAACTGGGGCTACCGCCGCAACACCGACGGCACGAAGACCGTCTGGTGCCGGTTCGCCTGCAGCGCACGACCACCCGTCGCTCCACCCGACTCCCCGAGGCCCACGCCGGGACACCACGAGGAGGCAGGCTCATGACCGCGCTCCACCGCAGCTCGCCCCTCACACCCTCGGTACGACTCGCACCGGCGCGGCGTCAGGACGACCATGAAGTCCGCATCCCGGTGGCCCTGTGCCTCCCGCGTACCCTCGCCACCCAGCGCGTCCGAGACAGGCTGAGCGCGTTACGGGACGTGGAAGTCGTCCTGGACGAACCCCAACACTCCGCATTGACACGTGAACTGACGGCATGGCAACGGCCGATCGTCCTGCTCGTCCCTCCGGTCGCGCACCCCGCCGAGGCGGTGCGGGAGGTCTCGGCACCGGGATGCCGCACGGTCGTGCTCGTGGCGGACCGTGCCCCTCGGCCGGCGTTCGAGATGATCGCGGCGGGCGCGCGGGGAGTGCTGGACCTCCACCACGCGGGCGACGAGTTGACCGCCGCGATCCATGCGGTGGCCGGCGGACACGGGTACGTGTCCCCGTCGGTCACCGGACGGATGATGGACCTGCTCGCCGGCGGCTCCGCCACATCGGCGATGGCGCGAAACGGTGCGGAGGCCCAACTCACCCGCCGCGAGCGGGAGGTGCTCCGGCTGCTGGCCGAGGGCCGGTCCAACGCGGAGATCGCCCAGCTGATGTCGGTCACCACCAGCACCGTCAAGTACCACGTGTCCAATGTCCTCGCCAAGCTCGGACTGCGCAGGCGCGGCGAGGCCATCGCCTACGCCCTGGGGCTGCCGGTCATGGTCGCCTGACACCGCGGGTCGGCCCGCTCCGCCGGGGGCGTGGTCCAGGGCAGGCGTCCCTGCTCTGGACCACGCCGGACGGAGCCCGGCCGACGCCCACCCGCTTCCCTTGGCGCCCCGCCGACGGGTCCTGCCTCAGTCGGCCAGCTCGCCGGCCCGCCGACGGCACTCGGCCGCGGCCTCCAGCAGACCGGCCTGGTCATGGGTCACCGCAAGCGACTCCAGCGCACTGCGCTGCCCCTCGGTGTCCCCCATCTCGCTTCTGAGCCGCAACGCCTCCAGGCCGGTGTCCGTGGCCTCCTTCAGGTCACCGAAATCCCGCAGTGCCACCGACAGGTCGAAGCACGCCCATGCCTCCCGGTAGAGGTTGCCCTGTTCCCGCGCCAGCCGAGCGCTCTCCCTCTGGCGCCCTACAGCGCCGGACAGATCGCCTTCCGCACTCAGCACCAGACCGAGGATGTTCAGCGGGACGCTGGCCAGCAGCGGAGAGCCCGTACGCCGGCAGAGCGCGATGCTCTGGTTGGCGAAGGCCCGGGCCTCGCGCAGTGCACCCTGACGCAGGTTCAGCAGCGCGAGGTTGTCCAGCGTGATCCCGATGCTGAGGGTGTCCTCGGCCGCCCGCTGGGTGGCCAACGCCTCCTCCAGCCAGGCGGCCGACTCCTCGAACTTGCCCTGGGCGATCCCGTCGATGGCCAGGTTGTTCAACGCCCTGCTGGCGCCCAGCGAGTCGCCCGCGGCCCGGAACAGACCTACGGCGAGGCGCAGCTGCCGCTCCCCCTCCACGAGGCTACTGCGGGTACTGGCCAGCGTGCCCAGCTCCAGCCGGGCCAGCGCCGCCGCCCGGGGCCGCTTCTCCTCCCCGCCCTCCTGTTCCACGACACGCAGAGTAGCTCGGGCCAGCGCCTCCCAGTCGTCCCAGTGACCGCTGCGGTGCAGGAACGACCGGATCGTCGTGGTCAGTTCGGCGAGACGCTCGGCCCCCAGCACACCCAGCCGTGCCGCGCGACAGACCACCGCCACCAGCGTCGTCCGTTCCTCCCGCAGCAGACCGAGCGCGTTCGGTGGCGCGGCCGACTCGGTGACGGCGCCGGCACGCCCCGGCCGCAGGATCGCGTCGGCGTGCCGCACCAACTCCTCGTAGGCGGCGACGACACGCAGCAGGGCCAGCGAGGCCTCCTGCGCCTCGTCGGCTCCGAGTTGTCCGAAGGCGAAGTCCCGCAGCAGGTCGTGGTAGCGATGACGGCCGGGAGCCGTGCCGGGCCGCAGCAGGTGCAGCTCCCTCAGCTCGTTCAGTGACCGGGCCGCCCGGTCCTCCGTCGTCCCGAGCGCCGCCGCCGCCGCGAACGCGCCGAACTCCGCGGCCCCCAGGGCGGACAGAGTACGGAAGCAGCGGGCGTCCGCCGCACCGCCCGCTCCCGCCCTCAGCCGCTCGTACACCACACGGAACCCGGCGGTCACCGACGTACAGCCGGCCGTCAACTCCGCGAGGCGGGGCCCGCGACGGGTCAACCGGCCCGCCAGCAACGGAAGTTCACCGGCTCCATGGTCGGCGACTCGGGCTCCCAGCAGCCGCAGCGCCAGAGGATGCCCGGCGCAGGCGCGCACGACCGCCTCCGCGGCCATCGGCTCCGCGTCCACACCAGCCTCACCCGCCACACGCCGGAACAGCTCGCGCGACCTCAGGTCGTCCAGCTCCTCCAGCAGGACGGAGGCCCTGCCCGGCAGGTCGCTGAGCCGTGCTCGGCTGGTGACCAGCACGGCCGACTGGGAGGAACCGGGCATCAGGTGCCGGATCTGCGCGGCGTCGAAGGCGTCGTCCAGCAGCACGAGCACGGAGCGCTCCGCCGACAGGGTCCGGAAGCGTGCCGCTCTGCGCTCCAGTCCGTCGGGAACACCGCGCGCCGGGACCCCCAGATCCTCGAGGAACCGGCCCAGCACCTCGGCGGGATCCGTCGGCAGGTCCGCTCCGCCGCCGAGTTCGGCATAGAGCTGACCGTCCGGGAAGCGCTCCTTCACCAGGTGCGCCGCATGAACCGCCAGCGTCGTCTTGCCCACTCCGGGCGCACCGGTGACCACCACGCAGGGCCCCGGCGAGGTCGGTGTCCAGCGCGGCTCCAGCAGCGCCGTCAAGCCGTTGAGCTCGGGCTCCCGTCCGATGAAGTCCGGGATGTCCCGCGGAAGTTCGGCAGGCACCTCCACGGCTCCGGCCGGACGCGACCGGCTGAGGTCCGGGTCCGACCACAGCATGCGGCTGTGCGTCCGGGTCAGTTCCGGGCCCGGTTCGAGTCCGAGGTCGCGCACCAGGACCTTGCGCGCGTCACGGAACGTGGCCAGCGCCTCGGGTACCCGCCCGCTGCGGTACAGGGCGAGCATCAGCAATGTCCTCAGCCGCTCGTGGTGCGGAAAGTCGCGAACCAGCTCCCCCAGGATCTGAGCGGCCTCCGCCTGCTCGTCCAGCTCCAGCAGCACCTCGGCATGCTCGACGGCCGCGGCCAGCCGCAGCTCCCCCAGTCTGCCGCGCTCGGCCTGCGCGTAGTCCCCGGGTATGCCGGCCAGAGCGTCGCCGCCCTGCCACTGCGCCAGAGCGTGCTCGTAGGCCGCCCGGCTGCTCGGAATCCGCCGCCCGCGCCGTGCCCGCCGTGCCTCGGCGAGCGCGTCCTCGAACCGCCACAGGTCCAGTTCGTCCCGCTCGAGTCGCACCCCGTACGCCGTACCGCTGCTGATCAGGAGCCGCGGTGCCGTACGCCGGATCCGGTCGGGTTCCAGCACCCGGCGCAGCCGGGCCGCGTAGGTGGCCACCAGACCGTCCACCGCGTGCGGCGGATCCACACCCCACAGCGCGTCGACCAGCTCCGCCCGGCCGACCAGCTCCCCGCCCTGCAGCAACAGCACGGCCAGCAACGCGAGCTGCTTGGGCGCCCGGATCGGCAGCGCCTCGCCCTCGCGCACCACCCGCACCGGCCCCAGCACCTCGTACGCGATCCCTCCGGGAGTCCGCGACCGAGGCCTGTCCGACGAGTTCGGTCGCCCCATGCGTTCCTCCCCTGGCGGTCTGCCACCGCCGCCCACTTTGCTGCCGTTCGCACGGCAAGGTACGACGACGACCACAGGGTGCGGCCGCCTGTGTCCGGCCTGTGGAACGAATGGACCGCGAATGTACTCACGCGGGCGCAGCCACCTTGCCTGACAACGGGGTCCGTCCATGGACGCAGATGCTTCCCACCTGCTGCCCGCTGAACGCCGTCCGCTGTCCGGAGCCGAGCACCCGCCCGGCGCCGATGCGGTACCAGCGGTCCCGGTAGTCCCGGCCCCTGACAGCCGACCGCATCATCGGGCCCGAACACGCCTGGTCGTCGTCCGAGGGCCGGGCGGAGGCCGGCCCGTCAGCGGCCGCCGGGCAGCCGTCTACTCGTACCTGTACCTCAGCGAATCCGCCTCCGCCTGCTCGATGTCGGCGATCGTCAACTCCGGCATCCGCAGCTGGGCCAGCGTCACCTCGGCCGAGGACGGCTGAGCATCCGCGGGCAGCCACTGCTCCGGCTTCCACGCCCCGCTGCGCAGGAGCGACTTGGGACAGTGCGGGTAGACCTCCTCGATACCGATCACCAGCGCACTGGCGGGCGGCTTGCCCACGGCGGTCAGCTGGGACAGCAACTCCGGGCGGGTGGAGACGCAGGCCCGGCCGTTCACCCTCAGCGTCGTGGTGCGCCCCGGGATGACGAACAGCAGCCCGGCTCGTCCGGTGGCGATGACGTTCTGCAGGGTGTCCAGACGCTTGTTGCCGGTCGCGTCCGGTATCGCCACCGTCCGTGAGTCCAGGACGGCGACGAACCCGGCGGGACCGCCGCGCGGGGAGACGTCACAGTTGCCCTCGGAGTCCGCGCTGGCGACGAAGACCAGCGATGAGCATCCGATCAACCGCCGGGTCTGGTCGGTGAGTTCGGTCATCTGCTTGCGCACAGCCGCGTCGCCGGGGAGCTCGTAGACCCGGCGCAGCGCCTCTTGATCGGTCACGGCGTCAAGACGGAGCAGATCGAAGGCACTGCCGGCATTGGTAGTCGTCATGCCCCCGACATTAGTGGGCGACTTACGATTGTTCTCGGTCTCCAGGTGCCGTGCGGCAAGTCCCCCACTGTGAACGACGCACCTTTCATCTGCGAGGCCACCCGCTTGATCAGGGTGCGGTGCTCAGCAGGCGAGAGAGCCGCCCGTGACGTTCCCTGGCCCGGAGGCACCGGTCTCGTGGGGCTATCGAAATCGCCGTGCCCCTGTGCGAGAAGGGACAGGACCCGCCCGTGGGCGTCTATGTGTCGGTCAGAGGATGGCTGGAGTGCGACGACAAGCAGCTCGCCGCCGTCCAAGAGATCATCTCGTCTCACGAGGACGAGCACTACTCCCACGGATGGGGCGCACCTCGTCAGCACATCAATTGGACGTACTACGTCTTCTACGGCGCCGACATCCGGCAGTCGGCCGTGGACTGGCTTATCGGCCAGATCAGGGAGATCGCGCGGATCCCGGCGGACGCCGACGGGGACCGTGTCAGGGGGTTGTTCCTCGCCGGCCACGAGATCGAGGGCACCGCCGAATGGCAGGTCCGCGAGGGGCGACTCGTCATCCTGCCTGGCGACGTCAGACACCGATACCTCGACGATTAGCCCGGCTTCTGCGGAAGCTTGCGGTACCCGACTCCACCACTGGCGGTCCCTCACGGCAGGGGCCTCCGCTCGGCGGCGGTCGCGCCGGCTCCGCCGCGTGAGGGGCCTCCGGACTCTTCCCGGTCCTCCCCCAGCCGCCCGTTCGCCCGATGCCGTGAAGCCTCGACCGGACGTTCCCCTCGGGCAGTTCTGCTGTTCACAGCTCTCGACGGCGGCCGAGAACAGACGATGGGCGGGTCATGACGGCGCGTTCACTTCTCTGGCCAATCCCTGGATGCCGCCGCCCCCTGGGCGGCACGGCCGCGACAGGCGTGGGGTCTGCCGCCTCGTTCACGGTGGGGGCGACAGCGCTGGCAGCCGTCGGTCATCACGCCGCGTTCGGCGGCACGGCTTCGGCCGCCGGCGTGGCCGAGGTGGCGGTCGTCCTCTTCGTGGGCGGTCTCCTGCGTTCGTCCGGCTCCCGGCCTCTGGCGTGCGATCTCACCATCATGGCCTTCGCGCAGGTGTTTGCCTGTGGCTGGTTCGCGTTGCTGAGCGCGGGGGTGGGCGGCCCGGAAGCCGGCTTCCACAGCGGGCCGGGCGGCGCCGTGTACGCCGGGGCGGCCCTGGTCACGGTGTGGGCTCTGCGTACCGCCGAATCGCCCCGGACGCCGCTTCCCGGCCGGGTGCAGGAAGTGCTGTGCGTCGTGGCGCACTGCCTTCGCGCCCTGACCTGCGCCCACGGGTTCCGGCCCGCTTCAGCGGACTCGGGCCGCTGCACCGTGCCGCCCGACGACGACGAGTACGCCGTCGTCAAACTCCTGCCGGCCGCACCGGTCGGACGCCGGGGCCCTCCCCGGCGCGCAGCCGATCCACCTTCCCGGACGCCGCACGGAGTGTTGCCCTGCACTGCGGCGTCCTCAGAGCGACCACGCGCGGCCAGGAGTTTTCATGACCACCCGTATCCATGTTGTTCACCCCCGTGAGATGACCTCAGCCGATCTCGGCCTCTGGCGCGAGCTTCAGAGCGCACCGCCCGGTGCGGCCACCACCAACCCCTTCATGAGCGCCCCGTTCACCCAGGCCGTCGGCCGTGTGCGCCCCGACACGCAGGTGGCGATCGTTCATCAGGACGGCGAACGTGTCGGCTACTTCCCCTTTCAGCGGGGGCGCTGGGGTCATGGTGGCGCGGTCGGCCTGGGTGTCTCCGACTGCCAAGGCGCCGTCGTGCGCCCGGAGGCGCGTCTGGACCCGCAGCACCTCATGCGCGCCTGCTCCCTGAGCGCTTGGGAGTTCAACCACCTGGAGAGCGGCCAGCAACTGTTTCTCCCTTACACGACGGGCAGGTTCGCCTCACCTGTCATCGATCTCACGTCCGGATTCGGGCAGTACGAGGCCCACCTGCGCGCCCGCTCACGTGGCTTTCTGAAGGCGGCGCGAGCCCAGGAGCGGCGCATGGACCGCCGATTGGGCCCGGTGCGCTTCGTGTACGAGGAGCGGGATCCGGCGGTTCTGGACACCCTGATCGCGTGGAAGTCCGCGCACTACCGCCGTACGGGCCGCCGCGACCCGTTCACGCGGTCGTGGATCACCGACCTCGTGCGCCAACTGTCCGCCACGGCCCATCCCGAGTGCTCCGGGGTCCTGTCGGTGCTCTACGCGGGCGAGCGGCCCGTGGCGGCACACTTCGGCCTGCGCTCCCGTACGGTCTTCTCGTGCTGGTTCCCTTCCTACGACCGGGCCCTGGCCGCCTACTCGCCGGGCCGGGTTCTCTATCTGCGCATGATCGAAGCCTCCGCCGCGTCGGGCATCCGGCTTTTCGACTTCGGCAGGGGGGACGCCGCCTACAAGAACGCTTTCAAGACGGCGGACCTGTCCGTCCATGAGGGAGTGGTGCGCACGCCCGGCGCGGGCGCCGCACTGCACTGGCTGCGGCGCGAACCGGTCCGCGCCGCACACCGTCTGGTGCGCAGCCAGCCGGCGCTGAAGGGCGCGGCGGTGCGTACTCTCGCCGCGGTCGGGACGCTCCGCAGGCACTGACTCCTGGACTGGGTCGCGGCGACGGTCGACGGCCACGGCACCGCGGTCGGCAGCCCTGCCCGCCTGCTCCACGACCCCGCGCACCCGGCCGACGTCCTGGCAGCCGCGCTGGAGGAGCGGGGCCGCCACCGGGGACATCGCCGCCTGGATCGCGGCCGGTGACCCCGGTCTCGCGGACCCGCCGCGTGTCCTCGACCCTCGACCCCTACGCCTTCACCCCTTCCTGCCGCGTCCGCGCCGAACCGCCCGACGGACGGATCACCCGGTCCGACCGACCGTCACGCCCCCTTTCCGAAGACGAGGACCTCGGTGGAGGCGAAGCCCATGCGGGCCGGGAAGCTGGCCTCCAGGGCGCAGCCGAGGGTCGCGAAGAGGTCCACGCATGCCTGGCGCGGCATGGCGGCCGGGTAGGAGTCGTGTCCGGCACCGCCCTTGGTCGCCCAGGCACGCATCGTGGCCGGGTCCAGGCAGGTCTCCGTCATCACGTCGAAGACGATCCGACCGCCGGGGCGCGTGACGCGCGCCATCTCGAAGAAGTAGCGGGAGGCGCTGAGGAACGTCACAGTGTTGAAGACCTTGTGGGCCTGCACGAGGTCGACGCTCCCGTCGGGCGTCGGAGCGAGACTGCATCCGGCGGTCGGCTGGGCCACGACCTCGAACGTGTCCACGAGGTAGTCCACCCAGGGCGCCGCCGTCTCGTAGATCTCGTAGCGGCCCGGTGAGCACTCCTTCAGTGTCTTCTCCAGGTACCGGCCGGACCCGGGGCCGATCTCCAGCACCGTGCTCGGCGCGGCGGCGAAGACACCGAGACCGCGCAGTTCGTCGATCGTCGCCTGGGTGGCGCCCGGCGTACCGTTCATGACCTCGTCGATGTAGTCACCGACCGACAGTCCGGATGACCGGGCTGCCCGCATGGTCGCCTCGAAGGGAAGGAAGTCGTCCACCCCGCCTCGGCTGTTGGTACTGCGCACGATGTCGAATCCGGCACGTCCCAAGAGCTTCTTGAGGCCCGACCGCACCGCGGCCGTCCCCTTCGCCGCTGCGCTCATACGACGTGACCTCCCAGGTCGTTTCCACTCTCGGCGCCCAGGACGAGGGGAACTTCGGATGCAGATATCGGGCGGGACGGCGGATGTGGTTCCGCGTGTTGGTGTGGTGCGGGTCTGGCCGGTACGGCAGGCACAGCAGACACTCCCCGTGTCGGTGAGGGCACGCCGGAGTCAAGGGCGTGCTCGAGGGCATGGTGTGGTCGAGTGATGTGGTGCTACGGAGCGCAGGGCTGCACGCGATGGAGCAGACCCACGAGCCCGTGTGGTCGCGGCGGTGCGACGGCCGGGCGGGATGCGCCGCGCAGCATCGGCAGGAGTGCGTCCGTGCGGCGCAGGAGGAACCGGAACACGTAGGGCGGGTACGTCCACCAGCGCAGCCCGCTGCCAGTCACCGCATACGCCAGCCGGGACGGCAGACGGCTTGTGCCGCCGAGGAGGAGGACCAGAGCCAGTCCGGCGAGAAGGTTCAACGCGGCCATGGACAGGGGCTGGTGATGAACGGCGGCCGGGAGCCGCAGATGCCCGTCCAGTCGGGCAGTGAGGACGTCCGTCCTCGTCAGTGTCGGCCAATCGGGCAGCAGCACTGGTACGGCGGTGAGGGCGAGACCGACCGCGCGGGATGATCCGGAGCGTACGACCGAGTCGGCGCACGCAGCCAGAACCACTGCCGCGATCCCCAGCACAGGCCGGGAAACGGTGGAGTCCGTCGTCGCGTGGAGCAGCCCTGCGACGAGCGCGGAACTGACCAGGACAACGACGACCGCCCGGCCTGGCGTCCCTCGCGGAGAGGGATGCTGAGCCGAGCGGTGGCGGTCAAATGCACGGAAGCGCGGCATAACCCGACCATCATTACCGAAGCGCACCCGACCTTGAGTGCGAATACGGCATTCCGGATAGAGGGGCGCGGCGGTCAGGTGCTCGGCGGCGGGTGAAGGTCCACCGCTCGCCGGGGACCAGGCGAGACGGCGGAGCGTCTGCGCGCCCTCATGGCCTGACCGGCCCCTCGAACGTCTGTGATCACGACGAGAGGAACGGCTCCGTCAGGTGCGGTGTCGCCAGGTGCAACGTGGTGGCGGCTTCGCGGGCGAGCATGCGCTCCCTGGAGTGCCTGGCCGCCTCGGGGTCGGCCTCGTGCGCGTAGGCGAGCTCGGGGTGGAGCAGTTGGAGCGCGTGCACCAGTAGGTCGCCCGTGACGAGCGCCATCTCGCGCCCGTCGGCGATCAGTACGCTCTGATGTCCAGGCGTGTGACCGGGCGTGGCGACCGCGCGCCCGGTGCGCAGCGCTGTGTCGCCGTCGAGGAGCCGGAGCCGGCCGGCTGCCGCGAGCGGGTCGGTGAGGGTTTCGCGGAGCTGTGGGTTGAGGGAGTCGAGGGCGTCGAACTCGGCCCGCTGGAGCAGGTATTCGGCGTTCGGGAAGTACGGGCGGCGGCCGCCCGTCGATGCGGTGCCGTCCACCGCGCCGCCCGTCGACGGGACGGCCGCCTCGGTCACAACGGCCCATCCGACGTGATCGGTGTGCAAGTGTGTGAGCACGACGGTGTCGACGTCGGCAGGATCGATGCCCGCGGCGGCGAGCGACTCAGGGAGCACACCGGGCACGGGCGCCCACGAACCGGCCGGACTGTCCGCCGGACCGATCCCGGCGTCCACGACGGTCAGGCCCTTGTCGCTGCGGATCGCGTACGCGCGGAACTGGAGCCGCCAGCGGCCCTCGGCGTCGACCGCGCCCGGGTCGAAGCGGTCGGCCTCCGCCCACTGGGCGGCCGTGGCCCCGGGGAAGGCCTCGGCGCGCGGGGAGAAGAACGGCCCCTCGGCGTCGGCGAGGGCGATGATCTCGGTCGAGCCGATCCTGAGGCGGGGAACACTGAGGGACATGACGGCGATCCTGCCATGCCCTCCGCACGGGTTGTGGCTCGCCCCCGTGCCGTGGTGATCTCGTCTTGGACGAGGTGGTCTGTCAGGCGAACAGTGGGCATTGAAGGGGGTGTTGGCACCTTTGTACTGTCCGGGCAGCCGGCTCAGGCCGTCCGGCGGCCGTTTCGCCCGCGAGTGGGTGGACAGCAGCTCAGCTCTCCCGCGCGGCCGCAATGGTGACCGGGTGTCCGGCAACCGCCGCAGCCGCGAGCTTCCGCACGTCCACACGCTGGCCGTCGAAGAACTCCGGCAGCAACGCCGCTGCCGCCGCCCCGGCATCCGCCTCGCCGTTTGCACGCAGTATCCGCGTCCGCTCAGACTCCTGTCCGACACCCAGACGGACCAGAGGCCCGCGGACCTCGAGTTGCAGCCATGTGCCTACGGAAGAGGGGCCCTCCGCCGACAGGAGACCCGCCTCGTACAGGTCGGTGACCAGGAGCTCCTCAACTCTCAGTGCACCGGCGATGAAGAGGACGCACTCGCTCACGCACAGCAGCTTCCGCACCGCGACGGAACCGGTGACACACAGGGTGGGGTAGTACCCCTCGTTGTAGAAGTGCAGCGCGCCCTCGACGGTCAGGTTGCCGTCGATCACATGGACCTCTTCCACGTCCTCGCGCGCGCTGACGTCGTCGATGCCACAGCCGACGGCCACACCACCGGCCACAGTCAGGTCGCCTGAATGGACGAGAACGTGCGTCGGCTCCTCGCCGAACAAGGCATCGAACTCAAGGTCCGGGCCCATGAGGAACGGATAGCGCCGCGCCGCCTCCTCCCACGGGACGGTCTCCCAAGCGGTCGTCAGTTGGCCGAACAGCATCGTTCTCCCCAGGACTCACAGTGGCGCGGGAATCATACTGACCGGGGAGGACTTGATGGCTCAATGCCCCTTCTCCTGAGTTGAGTTGGGGATAAGAGACCAGACTCGGCACTCCGCCTCGAACCACTAGCATCCAACAATGCGCACATCCCCGACGCTGCTGCGGGCCCTTCGCCCTCAAGTCCAAGAGCGTCTCTACGACTTCTACGCAGAGATGCGCGACACCGACGACCTCGTCTGGGACCGGGCCCTGGGCGCGTGGATCGGGACCTCGCACGCGGTGGTCAGCACCGCGGCAGCTGATCCGAGGCTTTCCTCCGTGCGCTACCCCGACATCTCGGCCGTCTCCGAGGAACTGCGGCCGCTCGCCGAAGTGCTGAGCCGACAGATGCTCTACAGCGACGCCCCCGAACACCCCCGCCTGAGGGGTCTGTTCAGCAAGGCCTTCACGCCCAGGGCGGTGGCGACGCTGCGCGCCCGGATCGCCGAAGCCGTCGACCGCGTCATCGCCCGGGCCGCGCCGACCGGCCGCATGGACATCGTCGCGGACCTCGCCCGTCCACTGCCCTTCACCGTCATCTGCGACCTCCTCGGCATACCGCAGGCGGACCGCCCAGCGCTCGCCGCCTGGTCCGAGCCGATCGCCGAGGCCATCGGCAACTCACGGCTCGACGCCGACGGCAACCGCGCCGCCTCGCAGAGCATGGCCCACACGCTCGCCTTCCTCCGGGAACTCCTGACCCGCCACGACACCCCGCCGGCCCCCGGTACCCTGCGCGCGCTGATGACCGCCCAGGCACAGGACACCGACCAGGACGCCGACGATCTCCTCGCCAACTGCGCCCTGCTGCTGATCGCCGGCCATGAGACCACCACCCACTTCATCGGCAACGCCGCGCTCGCCCTGCTCAGCCACCCTCACGCGGCCCACCAACTACGGCGTCGGCCCGAGCTGATGCCCGCCGCGGTCGAGGAACTCCTGCGCTACGACGCCCCGGTACAGCTGATGCTCCGCCGGGCGCGCCACGACCTCGACCTGGCGGGCCGCGCCATTACCGAAGGGCAGACCGTGCTCCTCGTGTGCGGCGCCGCCAACCGGGATCCGGCCGCCTATCCCGATCCCCACGTACTGGACTTCGAACGGCCCGGCGGCGGACGGCACATGGCGTTCGGGCACGGTCCCCACTTCTGTCTCGGTGCGGCGCTGGCCCGTCTGGAGGGCGCGATCGCCCTGGAGGCGCTCCTCACGCGGCTCCCCGGCCTGCGCCTGGACGGCACCGCACCGCAGTGGCAGCGCAGCCTCAACTTCCGCGGGCTCACGCGTCTCGACGTCGCCTTCACGCCGGGTGTGGCCGGAGGCGGCGGCCCGGCTTCGGGACCAGGATTCCGTGCAACCGGATGTCCGGAGGGCGGCGTCCCCTCCTGTGATCGATTCTGATGCGAACCGCCGACCCGTCACCGACGCCGAGCGGCATCGCATGCGGTACTTGGAGAGGGGCTACGCGTGAACCCAGGCCAGCAGCTGCAGTTCCACGCTTCGTGCGGGCACTTGATCTCGGCTCCGGCCGACCGCGCCGGGCAGGCCGTCCGCTGCCCCTATTGCCACCAGGTCGCCACGGTCCCGCCGCCCGATGTTCCGTACGCCTCGCCCGTCCCTGTACCGGCCGGCGCCGCCGAGCCGACCGCGCTGACCGCCCTCTACCTCGCCGCGCTGATCGGCGGGGTCGTCGGGGCCGGGCTCATCTACCTCGTCATGTTCGACGAGTTCTCGGAGTCCGAGCTCGTCACGATCACACCGCTGTGGTTCTTCCCGGTCGTCTTCGGCCTGTACGGTTTCGTCTCCCAGCGGCTGCTTCGCCGTATCGCCACGGGACGCGCGAGATCCCTGAGCGAGGCCGCCCGCTTGACCATCGACATCGCCGGTCACTGGGCAGCCCTGGTGCTCTTCCCGTTCCTGGTACTGAAGTGGCGCAGCTCCCTGCTCGTGTCGCTGGCGGCGGCGGGCTTCTGGGCCGTACTGCTGTGGCTCTTCTTCACTCTGCTCTTCCCGACCCTCTGAGCCGCGTCCTTCGGCGAGGCAAGGGCGCAACCGGCCCTCGGCGACGGGTGTTCCGAACAGGCACGTCAGTATGAACGACGGTTGACGTACCTGGGGCGGCCGGATTGGACGTTCTCCCGTGCTGCGAGTCGGGGCCAGGTCCCGCCGCCGGACACGATGCGGTCGACGACCAGCGCCGCCGAGGTCCTGCGCCCCGAGGGCTCGGCGCGCTCTGCCCCGCAGAGACAGTAGGCACTTGACCGGCGCCCCTGTGCCAGGGTGGGCTCCGCATGCAAGCGGAGTGACGACGGACTGTGGGGGCGGAATGCAGGCGAACAACGGACCGGGCGCAGGTCTCAGCCCGAGCGAGACAGCCGTATTCCTGCTGGGCAAGATCCGCCAGGGCAACGATTACGCCCGCCTCAGGAAGCAGCGATTCCGCAGAAGCGCCTCGGTGATCAGAGTGGCGACACTGGCCCTCTCCGCCGCGTCCACCATCATCCTTGGCCTTCAGAACCTCAACACCTGGGCCGGCCTGGCCTTCGCGCTGGTGGCACTGGGGACACTGCTGGGCGCCGTCGAACCGTTCTTCAACTGGCGTTCCCGGTGGGTGTTGATGGAGGAGACGCAGTACCGATTCCAGCGCCTCGCCGACGACCTCGAATACCTGCTCGCGTCAACGGCAGTCGACGAGCTCACACACGACCACGTGCGCGAGATATTCGATCGCTACCAGACCGTCTGGGACGATCTGAGTCGTGTGTGGCTTGAGCACCGCCGAGAACCGGCTCCGTCGGCGGGGGCGTAGCACGCGGCCGTCGAGCGGTTCCTGCGGAGCGGCGACCGTGCAGACGAGGCGGGTGGCCCGATCGCCGGCACATCACGTCATTCTGGAGGAATGCGGAACTCGAACTCGGGACGGTCCCACGGCACGGCGGGCGGGTTCGCGAACACGGTCCCGGTCCGCACCGCGCCGACGCGGTGGTAGAAGTCCTCGGCGGGAGGGTGCGACACGACCTTGAGACTGTCGATCCCGGCCGCGCGGGCCTCGGACCGCATGTGGGCGACGAGCAGCCGTCCGATACCCCCCTTCTGTACGTCGTCGGCGACGAACAGAAGGTCGAGCTCCGGCGGAGTGAGGACGAGCGCGTAGAACCCGAGAAGGCGGCCTTCCTGCTCGTCGGCGCCGACGGCCACGAAGGTGCGGTGGGCCTCGATGTAATCAGGACCGATCCGGTAGCCCGCGACCGCGGATGCGTACTTGCCTTCGTAGGCGCCTGAGCCACGCACGATGCGCGTGAGCCGTTTGGCATCCCGCGCGACGGCCCTCCGTATGGTGATCGGCCGGCTGATCGGGACCGTGCGTGAGCTCATGGCTGAATAATCTCGCACGCGTGCGTGCCTCCGCGCGGCGGGTCGGCTCATCACGGAGGCATTCCCGCACCCTCCCCAGAGCCGCTGGGCCGACTCACACGGCCATGCAGGCCGGTGACCTGGACGCCACGATCACGAGGCCGCGACAGGAAGGCTCGATGCTGAGGCGGCGCCGTTTCAGCAGGTCATCGCGCATGTCGATGGCAGGGCGGCTCATGCGCTGAGCTCCCGACGGTCGGTGGTGTGGACGACGGTGAAGTCGCGGGCGTCGAAGCGGGCCACCCGTGTGCGGAGCCGACCGGTCGACCACGGCCAGCTGAAGCTGTTGCGGCCGTTGGCGTCGAGGTAGTAGCTGCGGCATCCGCCGGTGTTGTAGACCGTGCCCGCGAGGGCGGCCTGCAGTTCGGTGTTGTAGGCGGCCTGGACGGCGCGGCGTACGTCGACCGACGCCCACCCCCCGGCGCGCGCCGAGCGGATCGCGCCGCAGACCAGGTCGAGCTGCGCTTCGAGGATGGTGAAGGCGGAGCTGTGTCCGGTGCCCAGGCCGGGTCCGAGGAGCAGGAACGCGTTGGGGAACCCGGCGGTGACGGTGCCGAGGTACGCCTCGGGAGATCCTCGCCAGTGGTCGGCCAGGGAACGTCCGGCGCCGTCGTGGATGAGGTTCGACAGGGGCATGTCGAGGATGTGGAAGCCCGTGCCGAGGATGATCGCGTCCACTGCGGCGCTGCTGCCGTCGGCGCCGAGCACGGTGGTGCCGTCGATCTCGCGGACGGCGCAGGCGTGCACGTCCACATTCGGGCGGGTCAGGGCCGGGTAGTAGTGGTTGGAGAACAGGATGCGCTTGCAGCCGATGGTGTAGTCGGGGGTCAGCTTGCCGCGCAGTTCACGGTCCCGCACAGTGCCCCGGAGGTGTGCGCGGGCCACGGCCTGTACGCCGCGCATCAGCGAGGGTCTGCGGAATCCGCGGCCCAGCGTCTCCATGGCCCGGTACTCCAGCGCGGCCACGGTGGCCCGGGCGCCGGGCACGCGTCGCATCACCCACCGCTCGGCCGCCGGTATGCGATGGTCCGGCTTGGGCAGCACCCACTGGGCGGTGCGCTGGAACAGATGGAGCCGATCGACCTGAGGGGCGATGGCCGGGACGAACTGCACGGCCGACGCCCCGGTGCCGAGCACCGCGACCCGCTTGCCGCGCAGGTCGTAGTCGTGGTTCCAGCGCGCGGAGTGGAACACCTCGCCGGGAAACTCCGCGAGGCCCGGGACGGCGGGGATCCGCGGCTCGTTCCAGGGCCCGGCACCGGCGATCAGGAAGCGTGCGGTGAATTCGCCGGCGTCGGTGCTGATGCGCCACCGTGCCGCGCCGGGCTGCCAGTGCGCCTCGGTCATGCGCACCCCGAACCGGGTGTGCTCGCGCAGCCGGTGCCGGTCGGCGACGCCTTTCACGTAGGCGAGGATCTCCGGTTGATGGGCGTACACCCTGGTCCAGTCCGGGTTCGGCGCGAACGAGTAGCTGTAGAGCCGGGAGGGCACATCGCACTGGCAGCCCGGATAGGTGTTGGCCCGCCAGGTGCCGCCGAAGTCGTCGGCGGCCTCGATGATCAGGAAGTCCCGGATCCCCGCCTCGCGCAGGTGGACCCCCGCGCCGACGCCGGAGATGCCGGCACCGATGACGACGACCTCGTAGTGGGTGCTCATGCTGCGGTGCTCCTGTCGATGGCTCGCCTGACACGGTCGGGCGCGGTGCGCAGGGAGACGGCGAGGGTGGCCGGGCGGCGGCCGATGTCCATGAAGTTGAAGCCCATGACGGCCAGTTCCTCGGCGCCCGGCTCGATCCGGACGACGCGGGTCCCCGCTGTTCGCAGCAGGTGTTCCTCCGCGTCCAGAGTCCGGGTCATCCAGCGCCTGGCGACGCGCTCGAGGCGGCTCAGCCCGGTGGCGGGGGCACCTCCGGACGTCGCCATCGGGGCGACGATCACGACCTCGTCCAGGCCGAGCGGGGCAACGAGGTCGGCCGACGTCGGCGACACCATCCCGCCGTCGAGGTAGGCGCGCCCGTCGATCCGTACGGGAGGGAACCAGCCCGGGATCGCCCACGACGCGGCGATCGCGCTGCCGATGTCGGCGGCCGGGGCGCCGGGCGATCCGAACGCGACCCGTCCGCCGGAGCGCGTGTCGGTCGCCACCAGCCATGTACGTGACGAGGCGAGCCATGTGTGGCCGTCCGCCAGGGCGGCACCGAAGGCCCGCAGCCACTGCGCGTCCCCGCGGCCGCGCGGCAGGAGACCCAGCAGCCCCGACCCGAGTGAGACACGGCCCCGCGCTGCCGCCGCCGTCAGCCCGGCGCCCGGCAGTCCCGGCCACGGAACCGGTGGCAGGGCGCCCGGGTGCGTGGCGACGTGCCGCAGGAGCAGCGGGTCCGCTTCGGACCGGCCCCGCAGTGCCGCGAGGAGGTCGGTGACCGACCGGCCGGACCCGAGCGCGGAGACGATCTCCGCTCCCGCCGAGGTCCCCACCAGCACTTCTGCCGTGCGGGCGTCCCAGTCGAGCTGTTCCTCGACCGCGGCCAGCGCCGCGACCGTCCACGCGAAGCCGAGGGTGCCGCCGCACCCGATGACCAGCCCGCGTCGTCGAGTCCCCGCCATAGATTCTCCCGGTATTGAGATTCCAAGGGAATCCGAAAGCTAGCGGTATCCTCCGGGGGTGGCAAGACTGACCCGGGCCGAAAGCCAGGCCCGCACCCGCGAACACGTCCTCGACACCGCGTACACGCTCTTCCTGAGCGACGGCTTCACGGCGACGTCGATGGAGCGTGTCGCCGAGGCGGCGGGCTACTCGAAGGGTGCGGTCTACTCCAACTTCGCCACCAAGAACGAGCTGTGCCTGGCCGTGCTGGACCGCATCGCCGAGGAACAGGTGACACGGCTGGCCGCCGCGATGGGCGACGCTCCCCGCTTCGAGGACCGGATCGCGGGATTCGCCCGCTGGGCCGACGAGACCATCGGCGACAGCTCGTGGACCTCGCTGGAGGTCGAGTTCGCCACCGCCAACCGCCGCGACCAGCAGGTTTGCGAGCAGCTCGCCCAGCGTCGGCGCACCGTCACCGACACCCTCGCGGACCTGATCCGGGCACAGGCCGACGAACTCGGCATCACGCCCACCCTGCCCGCCGAGACCGCCGCCCTGACCCTGCTCAGCCTCGGCATCGGGCTCGGCGTCCAGCGCGCCTTCGACACGACCGTCCCGGTGCAGCCCATCGTCGACCTGCTGCGCAGCGTCATGGGCGGGCGCTCCTGAGGCCGATGGTGGCGGCTCACCCCTGGGTCCGCCGACGGGAGCGCTCCCAGCTCGGATCCAGTGCCCCTTTTGAACCTCAAGGTCCCAGCTGACCTAAACACCCCAGTGTGATCTGAGCGATACCCCTTAATCCCCATCTGTGCGTAGCCTGACCGACTGTTCTCGCACTCAGTGCCGTGACATCGCGTGCACATCACGTCGATCGTTCAGGAGCCCCATGCGCCCTCCGATACCCGCCCTCCTCCGGACCGCCTCCCGCCCGCCCGTCGCCCTGGCGGGCGGCGCGCTGGCCGTCGGCGTCGGCGGTCTGTACCTGGCAGGGCTGCTGATCACCGGCGGCGAGATCCGGTCGGGGACGACGGTGGACGGCGTGGACGTCGGAGGCCTGACCCGTGAGGAAGCGGCCCGGAAGCTGGAACGGCATCTGGGGCAGGCCGGCCCGCGGGAGCTGGCGGTGAAGGTCGGCGACCGCACGGGCACGCTCGACACGCGGCAGGCGGGGCTCGGCTTCGACATCGATGAGACCCTCGACCGTGCGGTGTCCACAGATGCGGATCCGATCGGCGTGATCGGCGGACTGTTCAGCTCGGGCGATGAGATCGAACCGGTCGTGCAGGTGGACGAGGGCAAGGCCCGTGCCGCCCTCGGAAAGCTGGCGAAGTCGCTCGACGAGAAGGTCCGCGACGGCGCCGTCTCCTTCGACGACGGCCGCGTCGAGCAGGTCGCCCCGCACCGCGGGTACGCCCTGGACGTGGACGCCGCGGTCGGCACCGTACGCGACGCCTTCCTGCGCGGCCCTGCGGACCAGGTCACGGCGCTGCCCGCGCAGAAGACCGAGCCGAAGGTCACCGCCGAGGAGGTACGGCGGGCGGTGCGCGAGTTCGCACAGCCCGCGATGTCGGCGCCGGTCACCCTCACCGCGGACGGCAGGCAAATCACCCTCACCCCCGCCGTGCTCAGCGAGCACCTGACCCTGCGGCCGGACGACACCGGCAAGCTCACCCCACGGCTCGACACCAAGGGGCTGCGGGCCGCGCCCCCGGTGGCCGACGCCCTGAACGGCCTCCCCGCCACACCCCGAGACGCCCAGCTGGCGCTCGAGGGCGACAAGGTCGTCGTGGCCGCCGACGCCACACCCGCCGTGGAGGTCACCGACAAGGCCCTCGGCAAGGCCGTCCTGCCCCTGCTCACCAAGTCGGACTCCGCCCGCACCGGCGAGGTGACCACACGGCGGATCCAGCCGGAGGTGACCCGCGCGAACGCGGCCCGGCTGGGGCTCACCGAGAAGATGTCCAGCTTCACGGTCAACTTCGAACCGGCCCCCTACCGGACGAAGAACATCGGCCGGGCCGTGGAGCTCATCAACGGCTCCCTCGTCAAGCCGAACGAGACCTGGAGCTTCAACCGCACCGTCGGCGAACGCACCGAGGCCAACGGCTTCGTCGACGGCATCATGATCTACGACGACAAGTTCGCCAAGGCACCCGGCGGCGGCGTCTCCGCCGTGGCCACCACCGTCTTCAACGCGATGTTCTTCGCGGGCGTGAAGCCGGTCGAGCACGGCGCCCACTCCTTCTACATCGAGCGCTACCCCGAAGGCCGTGAGGCCACGGTCGCCTGGGGCAGCCTCGACCTGAGGTTCACCAACGACTCCGGCAACGCCATATACATCCAGGCCGAGTCCACCGACACCTCGGTCACCGTCACCTTCCTCGGCACGAAGAAGTACGACGAGATCACCTCGGTCAAGGGGCCGCGCACCCAGGTGCGGGAGCCGTCGAAGAAGGTGAACACCGCTGAGCAGTGCGTGCCCCAGACCCCGCTGGAAGGGTTCGACGTCACCGTGGAGCGGGTCTTCCACGACGACGGCCGGGAAGTGCGGCGGGAGCCTTTCCGCACGCACTACACCCCGCGCGACGAGATCGTCTGCGAGGAGGCCCCGGGCAAGAGCCGGCCCTGAGGAGCCGGCCGCTCCCGGACCGACACGCCGCAGCCCCGCCGCCGTTCACCACGACAGCCACGGCACCCGTCGGTCGAAGGGTCGGACGCAGGAGTGATGCCGGGGCCGATCCTCCTCCCGGTCAGTCCAGGACCACCCGGTCGTCGAGCTCGACCTGACGGCGTACCAGGTACGTACCCGGAGCATGGCCCATGGCGCCGTGCTCGGGGTGCAGGACGTACGCCGTGGCGCCCTCGTGGACGGTGAAGCAGCCCACGTCCGGGCCCTCGCCGCTGTTCGGCGCCCAGGTGACCGGGCCGTCGGCCACGAGCAGGTGGGTGTTCCCGCCGTCCTCGGAGGACACCAGAGGTATCCCGGCGGCGGGGACGAGCCCCGCGGCCCTCGGCGGCTCGTACCCGATCAGGCCGACCGGGATGAGCCCGATGTCGCCCTGGCGCTGAAACCCGTCGGAGACGGGGATGGCCGCCTGAAGATCGAGGTGGTCCAGGACGTCGACGCCGGCGAGAGCGGTCACGTGTCCGAGTGTGGGGCGCTGGGTGGTCATGGGATTCTCCGGTTCGTGGGCGGTGCGAGGTTCGGGCGTGATCCGGTCCGTGAGGCGGCCGCTCCGGCAGCCCTCCTCATGTGGCCCGGGCGATGGTGAGGTACTGCTCTCGGGTGAGGCCGAGCAGACCAGCCGCCGCGGTCGTGGCGTCCGGGGTGTCGGCAGGCACGGTGAGCCCGTACTGGCGGCGGGTGCCGTCTCGTTCGACCGAGGCGTTCGTGCACAACAGCACCCGGACGCGGCCGCGTTCGTGGGGCAGTTCGTAGAGGCTGAGCCATTGCCCGGGATTGCCCGGGTCCGGCTCACGGCGGCCGACCTGGCTCAGACCCGCCGCCACGATGAACTCGGGCCACCCCATCCGCTCGATCGCGCACCGGCGGACCTCGACGTTGGATTCGGCGAGGATGCGAGCGGTGTCCCAGCTGCCCGCGATCAGAGTGGCGGGCACCCTCCTGCCGTGCCAGGAGTGGATGGCCCAGCCGTCGGGCCATACGGCGGCCGGCCCGTCGGCACAGTGGAGACGCCCTTGCGCGTCCCGCCGGAAAACATCGGGGCGCGGGGTGAGGACCGCATAGTCACGGAAGGCCCACCAATAACCGGCGTGCCGGGCCACCTGCTGCTCGCCGTGGAGGTCGTCCATCCCCAGCACGCCGAGGCGTTCCATGGCGTCGGCCCACATGTACGGCGCCACGCCGAGGCCGGACAGGGCACGGCCCCGCCACCAGCGCACGGGCAGCCGCGCCGGCACCCCCTCCGGCACCGGGGAGACGCCCGCCTGCTCGGCGACCTGCGCGAGCAGCTCCGCTTGAACGGCCGCCACCACGTCCAGGTCGTACCGGGCGGAGCGGATGTACCCGTCGCTGTCGGTCCAGCTGCTCAGGACCCCGAGGTGCTGAGCGTTCACCTGGTCCTGCACATGGGAGTGGACCACGAACCGCCAGCTGTCAGGCGCCACTTTCGGCTCCCGCAGCAGTTCCATGACCCGCGCGTCCACCGCTTCGGACACCTGGTCCCGGGCCCGGTCGTAGACCTCGGGCCGCAGGATCCAGTGTCGCCCGGGCACCAGCTCCCGCCGCAACCGCCGACGAAACCGGGCACGCACGCGGGCGGGCCGGTCACCCAGGACGGAGGCGATCAGGACGGGGAGCATCGCCTGTCCGATCAGACCGGCCCAGGGGGAGCCCAGCCAGACGATGAACGGGGGCGGCGCCAGACCGCACGCCCGGTAGGCGGCCCGGACCCCGTCCTCAGCTGCCGCGCGGTCCCCCGGCCCGGTCGCCCGGTCCACGGCCGCCCAGTCCTTCGCCACCTCTCGAAGGACGTCCTCCTGACCCGCGGTCAACTCCGTGATACGGATGCCGGATTCCATGTCCCTCCCTCGAACTTCATGTCCCTTGATCCGTGTTGACGCCAGGCGATGGCGGGGCAGCGGGTGACCGAAAGACCGGGACCAGTGAACGGCTGGGATGTCTGAGACGACGAAGCAGGCGACAACGGTTCCCTCCCCGTGCGCCGACGGCCTCCCGGCTCGATCCCTGTCCTCGCCCTGGATCTGCCACGTCCTGGCAGCCGTGCGACGGTGGATACAGGACCGCGGCCCCTGCACGCATGTCGCTGCCATGTGACGGGTCCCCGCTGCCCGCGGTGATCAGCCTGGAGGATGCGTCATGCGGGAGAGGGACGGAGCACCGGGCGGACCTCGGGGCGAGCGCTCAGCCCGGCGGGGTGGGGCGAGGGCCCGTGCGCGGCCCGGACGAAAGGCGGCCGAGCGGGGTGCTCGACGGGCACGGAGGGTGGCCGGGTGGGGCGGCGTACCTGGGGTCGTGGGCCGTGTACCCGCGGCGACGGGTGGGCGCGTTCGGCCTCCTCGATCAGGCCGTGCCGGCGGCCGCCGCGGTCTTGTGCGCGGTCCCTTCCTGTTCCGGCTCCGTCCGCGGGAGCGGCTTCGGCCATCGGTCTGGCCGATCGTGGTCGTAGGCCGGACCGCCCTGGGCTCGGCCACGGGCATCATGGGGCAGGACCGCCACAGGTCCTTCCGGGCGGCGCCCACGACGAAAAGGCGACCATCGTGACTCCAGGCAGTGGTAGTACGCCCCACGGCCGGGCCAGGCCCTCGGTCCGGAGGATCCTCTGGACCGTCGCCCGTGCGGTCGGCTCGGCCACCGTCCTGGTGACCCTGTACTACCTGCTGCCCCTGGACCACTCGTCCACGGCGGCGACCGTCACCATGCTCTTCGTCGGGCTGGCGGGTTTCGTCGCGCTGGTGGCCGCCCAGGTCCGCTCGATCGTCCGTTCCAAGCACCCGGGGCTGCGGGCCGTCGAGGCTCTGGCCACCAGCATCCCGTACTTCCTGCTGCTGTTCGCCGCCAGCTACGTCGCGCTGGCCGCGCTGTCGCCCGCCAGCTTCGGCGAGCCGCTGTCCCACAGCGACGCGCTGTACTTCACCGTCACGGTGTTCTCGACGGTCGGATTCGGTGACATCACCGCCAGGACGGAGACCGCTCGGCTCGTGGTCACCGTCCAGATGCTCGCCGACCTGGTGATCCTCGGTCTCGCCGTCAAGGTCGTCGTGAGTGCCGTCCGCCGCGGCCAGAAGCGCCAGAAGCGCACGGCCGATGCGTCCCGTGATGAGGATGAGGCCGGAGACCAGGGACGATGACGGCGAGCGGGCCCGACGCGGGAGACGCCGGGGCGACCTGGTGGGCTCCTGGCTGCCGACCTGCCGCCGCCCACCGAGGTGGTCAGAGCCGCCCGGTGTGCCCGGCGGGAGCGGCGGAACGCGGCGGTCGACCGCTCGTCGCCGTGCGCTTGGCCAGCAGTCCGGCCAGGTACGTCACCACGACGGCGATCCCCACCCCGGCGAAGGTGAAGCCGATCCGCCGTGCTTCCTCCGCCAGGTCCGTCGGATGCGGCAGCCCCTCCGCGATCAGCACGGTCCCGGCCACCGCCGCGATGTACCAGGTGTAGTTCACGGCGCGGATCGCCCCTGCGAGGCCGCCCAGGACCACGAGGATCACACCCATCGCGATCTTGTTGTCGAGGCCCAGCAGGACCACCGCCGCCAGCGCGGCACCGATCACCGTCCCGGTCAGCCGCTGCGCCGCCACCAGCGTCGACTGCTCCAGGCTCGGCTTCATCGCGACCAGCGCGGCGACCGGCATCCAGTCGGCGTTCGGCACCTCCAGCCCGAACGCGATCGCCACCGCGGCCGCCACGGCGACGGCCCGGATCACCGCGTACATGATCACCTTCCGGCTCAGCGGCATCGGCGTGGTGTCCCCCGGGAGCAGTTCCGCGCCGGTCTGCTGCCGCCCGGACCGTCCGCCGGCCAGCCACATCAGACCGATGTAGCCGATCATCAACGCCGACCCGACCAGCCAGGCCAGTGCCTGCGGCCAGGCACTGGTGTGCACGCCGTCCGCCCGGTACGCGCTGGGCAGCGCGAGCGCGATGAGGAACCAGACGTTCAGCAGCAACGCCGCGACGAACCGGTGCGTACCGTACGTCACGGCCAGGCCGGCCAGCACGGTGACCACGAACGCGGCCAGCACCACCCACCCCCATGCCTGCGCCCCCAGCCAGTAACCCAGCGCGGTCAGCAACGCCCCGGAAAGGGCGATGACGGCCAGTCGCGGCGCGCGGTAGGAGTAGCGGCCGCCCGGGTCGCACAAGCCGGTGAACAGCGCTGCCAGCGCCACGCTGACGAAGTACTTCTCCTCGCCCAGCGCGCCCAGGACGACCAGCGGGAGCAGCATCACCAGCAGAATGGAGATACCCCGCCGCAGATTGAACCCCTGCCGGTCGAGCTTGAAGATCGCCGAGGCTTCGAACCCGGTCATCGCTGACACCTCCGACCCGGGATCGGTGAACAGCCCGCACTGCCGGCGCTGACCCGCCGGGGCCGGTATGCGGCGGAACGAGCCCTCACTACGAGAATCCCCACTGATGCCCTTGACCGCGACCGCGACGGGGCGCGGACGGTGCGGCCGACCGCGACGGGAGTCTTCCGGCTCGGCCCGGGCGGCGTGACCAGCCATACGATGCCCCGCATGACGCTCTACTTCGACGCGACGGCGGTCCTGTTCGAGGCCCACCCGAGCTATACGGGCCTGTGGGAGGACCGACTCTGGCTCAACGTCCCGGGGCCGGTGTACGGGGGCGAGACGGACAACTGCGCGACAGGGCGGCTCGAGGCACCCGGCCATGTCCTCTACGGGGGCGAGCACTTCGGCGAGTACGTCTATCGCCAGCCGCGCACGTCCGACGACGTCAGGAACGTGCTCGGAGCCATCGAGGCGGATCCGTGGGGCGGTTACAACTGTGACGGGGATCAGTGGTGGACGCCGCAACTGGTCCGGGAGTGGTGGCGTGACCGCGGGCGGGTGCTGGAGTACCTCGGAGAGCAGTCGCGCGAGTGGGAGGCCTTCGACGCGTGGATGCCCGGACAGCGCGTGGTGGAGGGTGTTCGCGACTTCGCGGCGTACATCACGGGCGGCGCGGACTCCGGGAGTCTGGAGACGGACCTTCGGGTCTATCTGTACTGGCTGGAGGAGCACTGCTCGCCCACACCGGACGACGTGCTGCCCGGTCTGGCTCCCGTGCGGGTTCCACGTCGGCCGCTGTGATCTTCAACGGGAAGGACACGCCCGCACCGCGGCATCGTCACAGCGTGCGTCGGACATCCCCTGCACCTGCCCGACCTGCTGGTTTCCGGTGATCGGCGGGTCATCCGGGTGGGCGGGTGTACTCCCAGTCCAGGTCCCAGCACAGCACGGTGCCCTCGTTGTCGCACGAGGCGGCGTGGCAGCCGTCGGCGGAGAGGGCCACGCTGAAGACCGGTGTGGTGTTGCCTTCCAGGGGGCACACCAGGCTGCCGGTGCGGGCGTCCCACAGTCGTACCGAATGGTCGAGGGAGCCGGTCAGCAGCAGCGTGCCGTCCGGGGTCAGCGCGAGGCAGGTGATCGTGTCGGGACCGGCCCTCACCTCCAGCACCCGGGGCAGATCGGCGTGGCAGAGCCAGACGATGCCGGGGGTGCTGAACGGCCCGTGGGCGGCGGCTACGACGCGTCCGTCAGGGGTGGCCGCGGCGTGCAGGGTGTCGCCGTACAGCGGCAGTCGTGCGGTGAGCAGCCGCTGACCGTCCCGGGTGTCGAGGACTTCGGTGTGTCCGTCGCCGCTCACGACGACCAGGACGTCTCCCGACACGACGGCCGCCCGGTCGTCCGGGCCGGGAAACGCGTGCAACGGCCGCTGTGCGAAGCGGTCCCACAGCACGCTGAGCCCGCCGTTGTGGGTGGAGAGCGTCAGCGGGCCGTCCGGCGGGTCCAGTCGCAACGGTGCGCCGTGCGGGCGGTGGAGGGTCGCGGCACGGCGGGCCGTCGCCAGGTCCCAGACCATGTGCCCGCCGCGCGTGTCCGTGGTGAGGGCGTGCCTGCCGTCGGCGCAGATCACCGTCTTCCGCACCTCGGCGCCGTGCCCTTCGTCGGCTTGTGTGGCGTCGCCGGTCCGCAGGTCGTGCACGGTGACGTCGCCGGAGTAGGAACCCGCGACCAGTTGACGCAGGTCCGCGGTGAACGCGACCGGGCCCCGGGCCAGGCGCCGGTTCGTCCGGGTGCGCCACGCTCCCGCGAAGGCGGAGCGGCGGTCGGGTGCGCCGACGCGGCGCCACAGGGGTAGCAGCCGGGGATGGCGTCGGTGGCCGGGCAGGGCACGGATGGTCCGGAGCCGGTCGAAGGCGTCCGCGGTACGCCCGTCGTCGAGGAGTTCGGCCGCCCGTTCCAGGCCGGCGGCCGCGGTGCGGGCGTCCTCGATGAGATGGGAGGCGGCGCCGGGGCGGGCGTAGCTCCATGGCGCCGGAGGCCCGGCCGGCGCCGGCCGGACGACGCCCACCGATTCTCCGTCGGGGATGCTGAGCAGGGCGACGCGGCCGTCCGCGCTCACCGCGGCCTCGCTCCCCCTCGCGTCCTCCATCGTCGACAGGCACCGGTTTCCCTCCAGCAGCCACTGCTGCAGGCCGAACTGGTAGTCGGTGGACAGTGCGATCCGTCCGTCGTTCCTGACCGCGACCGGGCCGCCGCCCCACGCGTCCGAGCTGCCCAGGTCCCTCACCGCCATGGTCGTCAGGTCGATCAGCCGTACGGTGTTCCGATCGGTGAGCGCCAGCGCGTAGCGGCCGTCCGGGCTGAACGCGAAGCGACGGTTCAACCGGTCCATGGCACCCAGCAGTTCCCCCCTGCGCACGTCCCATACGCGCAGCAGCCACCGGTATCCGTCGAAGGCCGCCACCCGCTGCCCGTCGGCGACGACCGTCAGCGCGCTGCCGAACGAGTAGTCGTGATGCTCGGACGGCTCGCTGAGCACGCGCACGGTGTCGCCGAGGAGGCGCACCGAGCCGTCCGTCCCGGACACCGCGACCGTCGCGGCGTCGCCGCTCACGGCGACCTCTTCCACACCGTGCGGCGGCAGGACCCAGCGGCGCCGGCACCTGCCGTCGGCGGTGTCCCACAGCCGTACCCGGCCGCTCTCGTCGGCGGAGACCGCGACCCGGCCGTCCGCGCTCATCGCCACCGATTGCAGGGGCGCCTCGTGCCCGGCCAGCACGCGCACGGGCCGAACCGTGTCGAGGTCCCATACACGCAGGTCAAGCGTCTGGTGGGAGACCGCCGCCAGATGCCCGTGGGCACTGACGGCGAACACCGGCCGCCGCTTCAGGGTGCTGCGCTGCAGGACCGCGGGCGGGCGCATGGGAGCCAGCCGGTCGGCCTCGGCACGTGCCGCGACGACGTCAGGGGTGTCCGGCAGCTCGCCGAGGAGCCGCAGGGCACTGTCCCTGTCGCCGCGTTCGAGATGGATCAGGGCCAGCAGGTAGGTGCCGGTCTCCCGGCCGCCCTGGCCGGCGCGGACCGCTTCCATGTCGGCTGTGAGGTCCCGGTCGGTGATCGCACCCGCACGCCACCGCCGCAGACCGCGGTTGTACGTGGCGTGGGGATGGCGCGGCTCGACCTGCAGCGCGCGGTCCCACAGTTCATCGGCCCGCTCGGGGTCGCCCAGGTCCATCAGGGACAAGGCATGGTTGGACAGGCCGTCGGCCAGGAGCTGTGCCTCGGTGGGCTGTTCACGCGGAAAGGGCTCGCCGGTGGCGTCGGCGTAGATCCCCATCAGCTCCCGGGCGATGTCGCCGGGGCCGGACGGGCGTGCCGCGGGGTCCCTGGCGAAGCAGCTTCGCAGCATCTCGATCAGGGGTTCGGGCATGGGCGGGATGACCGGATCGTCCGTGCGCGTCACGAGGAACTGCTCGAAGACCTGGGCCGCGGCCTGCCCGAAATACGAGGGCGGTCCGCCGACGAACATCTCCCACACGCTCACCGCCCATGACCACACATCGCTCGCCGTGCTCAGCCGCTCGCCCCGCGCCTGTTCGGGAGAGCAGTAGGCCAGGGTCATTCCGGCGAAGGTGACCGACGGGTCCGCGCCCGGCCCGGCCGTATCCGGGCCCGGCGTCGACGAACGGGCCCGCGCCAGACCGAAGTCGGTGACCTTCACGGTGCCGTCGCCGGCCATCATCAGGTTGGCCGGTTTGACGTCCTGATGGACGAGCCCGCGCCGGTGCGCGTGCTCCAGACCCCACGCGGCCTGCACGGCGACATCGAGGAGCCTGCCGAGCACCGCCTGGCGGCCGCCGCGATACAGCCGCCGGTCGCGTACCGCGTCGGCCAGCGTGCCGCCGTCCACCCACTCCGCGAACACCCGCGGCAGACCGTCGATACGCCGCACATAGACGCAGCTGACCAGATGAGGGTGGGCGCCGAGCCGCACCCACGCGTCCGCCTCGTTCTCGAAGTCGGCCAGGTCCGCCGATGTGGCCACCTGTTCGGGCCGCGGCGTCTTCACGGCCAGGTCGATGTCCCACTCGCGGTGCCGGACCCGGTGGACCAGGCCCATCCCACCGGTGCGGATCACCTCCCGCACCTCGTAGACGCCGAGCACGACCTCCCCCGGGGCCCACACCGCCTAGTCCACCAGTGCGACGTACAGGGGCGTACCGAGCAGGACCGCGGGCCCGGCGTCCGGTGAACCGGGCACGTGCAACAGGCGCTTCGCGACGAACTCCACGCGCTGGGCCGGACCGGGCATGAGCTCGTTGGCCCGCTGCACCGCCTGCCCGGCCGCCGGCGTTCCTGTCCGCCTGGGCCGGTCCTCCTCCGCGGCGATCATGTCCACCAGCGCCTGGATCTGCGGGTCACCCGCCAGGCCGGCGAGCAGCGAGGGCGTCAGCGACCGGGGCAGCACCGGCTCCGACGGCGGCGGCGAACCCAGCACATGATGCGAGGAACCGCCCAGCCCCACCACCGTACGGACGCTCGCCCCACCGAACCACACAAGGCTCGGGTCCGCGGGGAACGGGCCCCAGCGCAGCCGCAGCACCCCCCGGAAGAACCGCCTCGGATCGTCGACCGTCCCGAGTTCCTCCTGGTCCTCCAGAAAGCGCACCAGCCGTTCCAGCCGCGCGCCGCGCTCCTCTTCCCCGGTGTCCTCGACGACGCGCCTGCCGCCCACGACCTTGAGGCTGACGTTCACCTCTGTGGTGCGCTTCTGGCGGAGTGCCGGGTCGATCTGCGCCAGCAGCATGTCGACTTTGCTGTCGCTCACATATAGGTAATAGCGTAACGACACCGGACGCTCCCGCCTCCTCAACTCCCTGCACGACAAGCCCCATTATCGCGGCTCGTCCCCACCGCCGCACGCCTGCGACGCGGCACGCGACGCAGGCCGGGATGCCGCACCCTCCGGCCGCCACCGCCCTCGCCCACGTCAACCGCGTCATCGGTCAGGCTCGTTCGCCCGTCACCCGCCCTCTCCGGGGGGCCGGAGAAAATCATTCGCACGCGGGAGTACGCGGTGAGGTATGTTCCTGCTGTTCGAAGGGGGATCGCAGTGGCGAAGCTGAACCAGATCATCGCCGTGGAAAAGGGCGTCAAGAGCAAGTCGTTCCAGGACATCACCACGGCTCATCACAAGGTGCAGAAGCCGGCTCTGCTGGCCGGCATCTCGCGTACGTACCAGCCGAAGGACGAGGAGGGCGAGCAACTGCCGCCCGAGTCCACACGGGTACAGGTGCAGGCGGAGGACGTACTGCGCGAGATGTCCGCGTCGCTGACCCGCCTGTTCGACGTCACGGCGACCAAGGACTGGGCCAACTGCGCCGCCCGCGCGGACGTCACCGTCGACGGGCGGACGGTCGTCTCGGACGTCCCCGTCAGCTATCTGCTCTTCCTGGAGAAGCAGCTCACCGATCTGCACACCTTCGTGAAGAAGCTGCCCGTGCTGGACGCCGCCGAGTCCTGGGCCCTCGACCCGTCGACGGACTGGTGGAAGACGGACCCGGTCCGTACGATCCGGACGAAGAAGGTCCCGCGCAACCACGTCAAGGCCGAGGCGACCGACAAGCACCCGGCGCAGGTCGAGGTGTACTACGAGGACGTGCCCATCGGGTACTGGACGACGGTGAAGTTCTCCGGAGCACTCCCCGCACGGCGGGTCAACGAGCTGGTGGAACGCGTCGAGAAGCTCCAGCAGGCGGTCAAGTTCGCCCGTGAGGAGGCCAACGGCGTCGACGTCACGGACCAGCGCGTCGGCGACGCGGTGTTCGGCTACCTGTTCGGCTGACGCCGGGAACAGGTAGCATCCCCGATCGCCCCCGCGTGCGAGCGTGGGGGTGCGCAACCAGGCGCGGGCCGGAAATGAGGACCGGCTCGCGTGATGAGCGCAAGCTGAAACTGAAGTTCAGCCTGAATACACGGTCACAGTGGAGGTTCGAGTCCTCCCCCCGGCACAACGCATCACAGGCCGGGGTAGCCCAACCTGGCAGAGGCAGGCCGTATCAATCTCAGACTCTCGCTCCAGCTTCAGCATTCGCCGCCGATCGCCGGATCGAGCGGGGACGGACGAGCGCCGTCGGATGCGAGTTCGACTCTCGCCTGCACCTCTTACGCGGTGCGGTAGTTCAAAGGCAGAACACGACGGCATGATGACTGATCCGTCCTCTTAAACGCCACCGGCGTGTGCAATTGGGTGGCATCCCCAGGGGCCCGGGAGCTGGATACGACTCCCGGGCTCCGCCACGTTCCGGCGCCCGCCGCCCGCCGCCCGCCGCCCGCCGCCCGCCGCCCGCCGCCCGCACGAGCATCTACGTGCGGACGGCCCGTACCCCATCGGCTGTCGCCTGCTCAGTCCCGGGACCAGACCATGACGCTGTCGGACTCGAACACGGTGAACACGGCCTCGTTACGGGGCGGCCGGCTCAGGTCGAGGTCGGTGACCATCGCCCCGCCCGCCTGGCCTGCACCGGTGGCCAGGACATGGGTCTCGAAACGGCGGTCACCCACCTGCTCCAGCCAGAACAACCGATCGTCGCCGTCCCCGGACACCAGCAGGTCGATGTCACGGTCTCCGTCCATGTCACCGCTGCCGAACACGCCCGGTGCGGCCTGGCCGGGCCGACCTCGCGCGACGATCCCGCTCGACAGCGCGGTCGGGGCCCAGGGGGCACGCGGGTCGGCCGGGACGGAGAACGAGACCACCTGAGACGCGGGCTCGGCCGAGCCCGGCGGGAACACGGTGTTGGTGTGATTGGAGCCGACCCAGACGGTGCGCCCGTCGCCGTACAGGTTTCGGACGGCCCGCAGCTGAATCGCCCGGCCTTGGGTCGTGTCGATCACATGCGGCGTGAAGCGCCCCACCGGATGCTCCGCGCTGGCGGCCCCGCTGCGCTCGAGCCACATGAAGGCGGCACCCGGCTCGAAGTACTGCGCGGAGGCGACGTCCAGATCGCCGTCGGAGTCGACATCCGCCACGACCGGGAGTGCGCCCCCGCCGGGCGCGAGATCGACGGGCTCCGAACTGAAGCGTTCGGGTCCGTCTACGCCCCGAAAGACCTGGATCCACGCGCCGGCCGCAGGACGGCCCTCGATCCTGACGACTGGCTCCAGCGACTCTCCGACGGTCACCAGGTCCTTGCGGCCGTCCCCGTCGAAGTCGACCAGCACGACACGGTGGTAGAACAGGGCCGAGCTGCCCGGCGGCACGATGTCATGCCGCTTCCAGACGCCACCGGGGCGGTGCTCCCACCAGGTGAGGGACCCGCACAGTTGTGTGCAGCGGATGAACCCGCCCGGCACCACCACGTCGCGGTCACCGTCGCGGTCGACGTCCGCGACAGCGGGTTCGTTGGGAAAGGGAATCGCTGCGTCGGTGTCGAAGACCAGGCGTTTCGACCAGGTGCCGGCGTCCCTGCCGGTCTGCTGGTACAGGGCGAGCCTGCCGGCCGCCGGTGGGATGGGCGGCCCTCCCGGGACGGTCTGGAAGTGACCGAATCCCGTCACGACGAGTTCCCTCCGGTTGTCGCCGACAACGTCGCCGGCCACGGCGAAGGCCGCGCCTGGCAGCGACGCATCGACCGTGTGCGGGGAGAACGACGCCTGCGCGGGAGCCCCTGGTGAGGCATCGGCGGGGAGGGCCGCGGCCAAGGCAGTCAGGGCGATGATCAGGGCCGTCGCCGGGCGCGTCAGTCTGGACAAAGAGCCTCCTCCATTTATGTTGTGCACATGACATAACACGAGCTGAAGTCAAGTGCTCGAAGGAAGGCCAAAGACGGCGCTGGGACGGCAATGGATCACGCCAGGACGAAACGAGCGTCCCACCCGGGCTTGTGCGCTGTGCCTCGGCGCGGCCTCTGTGAGCCGCTGGCACTGATCATGGGCTGGCGAGTGTCAGTCGCGGTCCGTCTGCCCAGACTGCCGCTCAGCGGCTCGCGTTGAGCTCTGTGACGATCGACGCGGGTGTGTGACCGCTGCCGTCGGACAGGCGGTGGAAGTCGACGGAGACGAAGTTCGGTTCCCGGCCTCCGGTAGCGGTCCGGCACTCGTTGGCGATGCGGTTCCTCAGCTTGGCGCCGTTGTCCAGGGCCGCGGTCAGGACGGTGGGCACGTTGCGGTGGTGGCTCATGGTGAACAGACGCCGGAATCCGGGCTCTTGGCGGTTCAGGGGGACGTCGGCCCAACGGCTGACGCAGCTGAGGTCGTTGCCCAGGTCTCCGAGGCTCCAGAAGTTGCTCACCGTCCAGGACTTGTCGTACATGACGCCCAGGTGTTCGCGGTCCGGGCGGTCGGAGAAGATCAGCAGCCGCTTGCCGGAGGTGACGAGGTCGGCCACCTTCGGCCAGCCGTTCTGCCGGACGCCCCAGTCGTCGGGGCGGAGCAGCATCTCCTGCAGTCCCCTGACCCGGCTGAGGGAATGGCGCAGTTGGTCGGCGCTGACGTAGTCCTCGAGGAAGATCGAAACGACTTCCTGCGGGTGGGAGGCGAGGAAGTCCACGACCGTCTGCATCGTGCCGTGGAACGTCTGCCGGGGCAGGGCGTACGTGACGCCGGCGAACGTCTTGCAGTCGCCGTGGCACAGGTACACGTCGCTGGGGTAGCAGTCGCTGCCGAAGCTGATGACGCAGAGCCAGGTGCTGCGTTCGTACCAGTGCGTGTCCAGGCTCAGGCCTCGGACGCCGTTGTCGAGCTGGGCGCGCACGGACTCCGACTGGTTCACCGAACTCCAGCGGGAGTCGCCGTAGTTGGTGAAGGCATTGTGGGTGGTGAGGAAGGAGACTTCGTCGACTCGACGGTCTCCCCAGCGGGCCACGGCTGCCGCGGAGGGGGCGGATCCGGTTCGGACGGACTCTGCGGGCGTGGACGGAGGCGAGGGCGCGGCGGCCGCGGCGCTCGCGAAGCCCAGCAGGGCGAGCAGGGCGAGCAGGGCGAGCAGGAGAAGGAGTACGAGCGAGCGTCGGCGTGCTCTACGTGACATGCCCATGCCTGAGTCCATCATGGGCGGAGGGTAGCGTGCGGCGCGTGAATCCGCCCGTACGTGGACGCGCATGACCGGATTCATGCGCCCGGTCGCTCAGGCCTGCCGGGATCCGGCGACATCCTCCTGGGCGCGGAGCACGGAGACTGACTGGCTGCGTCAGATCCGCTCCTTCGTCTCCGAACACGCCCCCGTCGTGACCGCCCCGAACGAGCCCTGAGCTGCGGAATCAAGCACTCCGGCGCTGTTGCGAAGCAGTGACGAACCACCTATGGATCATGGATGAAGCTGGGGTGAGGATAGGTGCACCGCCGACCGCCGGGGGGACTCGGACAACCGAGAACCGGTCGGAAGCGGATCGCCTTTCGCACGTCGCTCTTCTGCCGCGTCCAGTGATTCCTTGGGGGAAGTCTTCATGTCCGCTCGTCTCGCCGCAGCCCGCCGTACCCGTACCGTGGCCGCGGCCGCCGTGGTCGCCGCTGTCTCCGGTACCGCCTTCGTCCCGGCCTCCGCGAACGCCGCGGAGGGGACGGGCAAGCCGCTCACGATGACGCTCGGCGCTCCCGCCCCCGACAGCAAGGTCGAGCGCGGCAAGGACACCCGGTCCATGACGCTGACGGTCACCAACTCCTCCGACAAGGCACAGGACTTCAAGGCATGGCTGCCCGGCACGCCCGAGGGACCGAGCCCGATGCTGAAGGACTCGGTCGTCTTCGACGTCACCGCGGTGGACGCCCCGGCCACCAAGTCCGCGACAGGCCGTCAGGACGGTCAGTGGCACGGCCTGTTCTTCCCTGCCTCCGGCAACGCCTCCTCCGCCTTCTCCGTCCCGGCACACGAGGAGTTCACCTGGAAGGTCACCTTCGGGCTGGGCGCGGGCTACCCCACGAACGACGGCGACTTCACCCTCACCGCCCAGCCGCTGGGCGGCAATGTCACGGCCGACCCGGCCCGCAACACGGTCGTCTTCGACACCGAGCCGGCGATCGAGCCGGGCACCCTGGAAGTGCGGCTGGACCCGACCGCCGGTGTCGTCCTGCGCCCGGGCGAGCACGCCGAGATGGCGCTGTCCACCCTCGCCACCGGCCCCGGCGAGTTCCCCGCCGAGATCGACCGCATCCTGGTGATCGATGCGGGCGAGGACATGGACTTCGGCCTGGAGGCCAAGGTCGGCGACAAGACCGTGAAGCTCGCTGAGCCCGCCCCCAACCGCTTCGAACTGCCAGCTCTCCCCAAGGGCTTCGGCTCCGCCGCGGGCAGGGACATCCTTGAGCTGAACCTCTCCCTGGACAAGGGCTCCAAGGTCGCGAAGGACGCCCAGGTACGGCTCCACGCGCTGTACGAGATGGAGGAGGGCCAGCCGTTCGTCGACTCCCTCGCCGATGCCCGGATCCGCCCGGCACAGGTTTCCACCGGCTCGCCGTCCCCCTCGACGCCGCCGTCCACGCAGCCGTCCTCGACGCCGTCCGACTCCGCGTCCTCCGGCGCGACCGCGAGCCCGTCCACCTCCGCGACCGCAGCCACGGCCGGTGGGTCCTCGGGTGGTACGACCGCCAACGGCGCTCTCGCCTCCACCGGCTTCGGCGCCGCCCTGTACGCCACCGTCGCAGGCGTCCTGCTCGCACTCGGCTTCGCGGCCGTCTCAGTCGTCAGGCGCCGTCGCTCAGACGCCGTCTGACGCCGAACACATGCAAGGGGCCCGGAGGTTCACTCACCTTCGGGCCTTCCGCATGCCGCCGCTTGCCAGGCACCTGGTCGCTGCCGCTAACAGCCTCGACACCACCCCTCCAGGATTCTGCGGCCCGGGTCACGCCGCAGCAGCGCGGAACACACTGGGGCTCACGCCCTTGTGGCGCTTGAAGGCGGCGCTGAAGCCGAAAGCGTCGGCGTAACCCACGGTCTTCGCGATCTGCGCGAGGCTGAGGTCCGTGTCCGCAAGCAGTGCCTCGGCGTCGTCCATACGGCACTCCGTGAGGTAGGCGAGCGGTGGTCGACCCATCAGCTCGGTGAAGCGTCTGGCGAACAGCGCCCGGGAGACGCCGGCTTGCGCGGCCAGCGACGCGACCGTCCAGGTATCGGCGGGCCGGCCGTGGAAGGCGTGCAGGGCGGGCGCCAGGACCGGGTCGGCGAGGCCGCGATACCAGCTCGGAGCGTCGGAACCCGCCTGGTCGAACCAGGTGCGCAGCGTGCACACCAGTGCCCAGTCGAGAAGCCGGTCCATCAGCGCCTGCGAACCTGATGAGAACCGGGCGGCGTCGGCGGCGGAGTTCTCCAGCCAGGCGCAGACCTCGGCGTCCTCGGTGACCACCAGGACGGGCGGCAGCGCGCGCAGAAGCCGTTCATGGCGATGGCCGGAGGCACGGTAGGCACCCACGATGAGCGCCGTGGCTCCGCCCTGGTCGGCACCCCAGTGAATGCCGCCGAGTTCCTGGCCCGAGCACGGGGCTTCTGTGGTGAAGCAGTTGATCTCGTACTCCGCGTGGGGGCGGTGGACGGCGCCGGGCTCGTCCGCGAGAAGGAACGGCGCGGGGCCGCGCACGATGGCCGTGTCGCCCGCGGCGATCTCCCGCTGGGTGCCGTCGGGCAGCAGCAGGGTGCCGCCCCCGCGCAGCACGGTGACCATGGTGAGCGGTGCGCCGTCGGCGAAGCGGATGGTCCAGGGCGCCGTCAGGACGGCATGGCTCACGACCGAGCCTTCGGCGCGGATGCCGCTCAGCAGCGAACTCAAGGGATCCATAAGGGAATCGTAGACGGTCTCCTATGCTTTGGAGACTTTCTCCCATGGATCATCTACGCGGCCGCGGCTGTACTGGACTCACCGAACACATCGAGCCCATCGGGAGACACTGTGCCGCAGCACGGCAGTGACACCAGAACAGCCCTCGTGGTCGTCGCACACCACCGTAGCGATTCCCTCACCGCGCACACGGCCCACCGGGCGGCCGCCCGGCTCGAGGCCGCCGGATACCGCATCGACCTGCTCGACCTGCACGCCGAGGGGTTCGACCCTCGGATGAACGTGGAGGACCAGCCGGACTGGGGCAACCGGGAGAAGACGTACTCACAGGAGACGCACGCTCATATGCGGCGCATTCTCGCCGCCGACGTCGTCGTCGCCGTCTTCCCCGTGTACTGGCAGAGCGTGCCCGCCGTCCTCAAGGGATGGATCGACCGGGTGTGGAACTACGGGTTCGCCTACGGCCGCAGCAAGCCCCGCCTGGCCGGCAAGCGCATGCTCTGGCTCGGTCTGGCCGGCGCCACCTCCGACGATCCCATCGCGCAGGGGATGCAGGCCGTCCTCGAAGCCAACCTGAGTGAGGGCATCGCCTCGTACTGCGGGTTCTCGCACTCCTCCGTGGGCCTGCTCCTCGACGCCGAGGAGCGACCGCAGCGCGTCGATGCCGAAGGCAATCTGCTCGTCGGCGACGCGGTCGCCGGGGCCGAACGGGAGGCCCAGTACGCCGACTTCGACCGTCGGACCCTGAAGTTCGTGGACGAGTTCCTCGCGACCGAACCAGTGGCGGCCTGAGGGCCCAGGCCGCTCGGGCTGACCGGCAGCACCGCCGGCCGGCCCGAGCAGCACCATCCCGCGGCAGCGGCCGCTGACAGCGCCAACGCGTCCTGTCCCCCGGGGACTTCCGGTGTCGCGAGCCGGTCACTTCGTCACGGAGCCGCCCCCGGACGGCGGAGCGTCGGAACCCGCGAAGAACTGCCACAGCGTGATCACCGCGACGACCTGCGCCAGGATCCACGCGATCTGCAGGGAGAAGAAGCGCATCTGGTAGACGGACAGCAGCAGTTGGATCCGAGACGGCCAGAAGGCACGCTCCCCGCGGAACGTGTCGAGGTCCATCGCCAGGGCTGTGAGGGTGAGGACGAGCAGGACCGCCGCCGCAGCGAGTGCGAGGACGTCCTGTTCCTCACCGAGCAGATGGTTGCCGATGGCGAACAGACCGATCGGCACCGCGTACGCCACCGCCAGAGGCAGTGCTTTCATCGGGCCGCGCCGTCCGGGGAGCCCACGCCACAGCGCACCGAGGAGGAAGCCCGCCGAGGCGAACGCGAACACCCAGGAGGCGACGGACCACACGACCTCGGGGAATCCGAAGGGGCCGTACAACGTGCCGTTGAGCGCATCGCCGCGCAAGGTCTGTGCCCAGGTAAGAATCCCGGCGAAGGGCAACGAGACGAGCGCGGCGTACCGGGTGGCCCGTAGCGCGTTCTCCCACCAGGTGTCCCGGGGGCCGAGCGCGAGAACCGCGTCCACGACCGTGACCCCCGGCGGGAGCGCACGCTCCCCGGCCGCCCCGGCCGCCCCGGCGACCCACCCGGCCCGCTCGCCCAACGCCGCAGGTTCCCCAGCTCGCTCTCGATCCGCTCACGGTCGACGACGCCTTCGTCGGACTGCCCGTGGTCGAGCCGGCGTAGCTTGGCGAGCTTCTCCCGGTGCCCCCGTGCCGCCGCGAGCAGTACGGTGCGGTCTTCCGGGGTCACCATGTCCCCGAGCCGTGGCCCGCTTCCGGCCCGGCGGCTCAGCACAGCCCGCTGGGCCCCCACACGCAGACACACGGCCAGGGCAGCCAGGTCCATGAAGAACCACAGCAGCGCGGGCGCACTGTTCGCCGCGTAGATCCCGAGGAAGAGCACCACGACGGCGGGATAGGACACAAGCATCAACCACAGCTCTGCGCGGCCCGGCTCGGTCCGGAACACCGGGGTCCGCCCGGTGGGTGCGGAGTAGTCCGTACGCCGGCGCGAGGCCGTGTGCAGGAACGCGAACAGGGCGAGGGCCGTCAGGACCCACAGTTTGCCCGTCCACCAGTCGAACGTCTGGTCGGCGGACCACAGCAGCCCGCTCCGCAACTCGGCCCAGTGCCAGGCCCCGTACCCCTCGTTCCGGGGGATGAAGGTGCCGTCGTCGCTCACCAGGGGACCGTACGTCGGGTTGACGAAGGCACTCGGCCAGCTGCCCCGCAGCCAGTCGCGCTCCTTCGCGATGGCCTGGCACACCCCGATCAGGATCACACCGCCGGCGGAGATGACGAGCGCCCTGCGGAGGGGGAATCCGGCACCGGGGTCGCGGAGGAGCCTCCCGTCGCGCATCAGCCGCCAGGCAGCGGCCCAGGTGCCCAGCACCAGGAGTGTGAACCCTGCGCCGGCAGCCACGCCCACAGCCGCCACGGTGTACCAGGCATGGCCATGCGCCTCGGGGCTGACGAACGTCGGGGCGTCCAGGCCGACCGCGCCCGGCACGACCCCGGGTACGGCCGCCGGCAGCGCGAGCACGCCGCCCACGACGAGCAGTCGGCGGCCCGCACCGGCGAACATGACCAGCACCAACCCCGCCAGCGCGGACAGCCACCACGCGTGCACGGCGAAACGCGCATGCTCGGCCCACTCATCGGGGTTGTCGAACACGCCTGCGGCGATGAACACCATTCTCGGCGTGTTGACCAGCAGGGAGATGCAGAACAGGGCGGCGCCCCAGTTGCTCAGGTTGGCCGAGACTCGCTTCTCGACAGGGTCGAGCAGCCGGTGCTCGCGGCGGTAGAGGTTGGTCGCCCGCCACAGCGCCCAGGCGACCAGGAGGTCCCAGAGCAGGTACCCTGCCGCGTCGACCACCCCGAAAGGCGCGTTGTCGTCCTGCGCGGACCAGCGCCGGGGCCAGGACGCCTCCATCCTCACGGTGACGGGCCGCTCCGGCCGCACGGAGGTCCACACCAGCCCGTGGGCGCCCTCGCCCCTGGTCGGGCGCGGTGTCGCCATGGAGACCCCCGGCCTGCCCGGGTCCACGACCACGCTCTGCCAGCGCACGGCACCGAGGCTCTCCGGAGGCGTGAACCGCACCTCCCACCAGGCCTGTTGGACGTCGACGGTCCACGGCCCTACGAGGAGCTTCCGCCGCTGGTCCACCCAGGTGTGGGCGCGGATCTCCACGGTCACCGACTTGGAGCCGGGCTTCACGACCGGTTCGCGCGAGCGCCATTCCTCCCAGCGCGTTCCGAACCGCGAGGCCTCGCGTACCAGACACCGCATCGCCAGCCGGTATCCCTCGCTCCGCGGTCCGAACAACAGCTTGTCGGCGTGCTTCCAGGACATCGGAACGGTGACCGTCAGGTCGCTGGTCGCCTTCGTGTAGGTCCGGCCCTCATGGTCGAACGTGACCCGGGCCCGCCCGGTCGCCCCGTCGAGGCCCCGCGCAGCGCAGTCGGGCACGGCCGGCAGGTCTTCGGCCCGTCCCGTAGCCGGCCACAGGAGTACGTGCCCGACGAGAACCCCGCACAGGAGTACGAACAGCAGACTGGTCCCCCGACACCTGCGCACCTGGTCGACCGCCCCCTCTCCCCCGCCCCCGACCGATTCGGCGTGGGCCCCCTGGGCGGCACCGTCCTCACCCCCATGGCCCGTGTCCCGTCCCCAGCGGGTCGAGGACACGGTCCAGTTGACGCGCCACCACGAAGGCCTACTTTCCACAACAGGCCTTCATGGCAAACGTTCTCGCCGCATTCCGCGGCGGGCCACAGAGCGAGGACGGCGGTGAGGACGGCGGTGAGGACGGCTGCTTCCTCACCCGTGGCCGACCTGGTCTGCGTTGCGCTGTTCAGCCCGTCGGGGCCTGCCAGGGCTGGAACCACGGGTCGGGCCACTCTTCGGCTGCGGCCATCAAGGGGAACAGGGTGGCGCCGTCGATGGTTTCGCGGATGATGTCGGCGTGACCGCCGTGTCGGGAGGTCTCCTCGATCAGGTGCAGCAGCACCCAGCGAACGGACCAGTTCTTCACGTCGGCGGGGAACCATGGCAGTCCCTGCGGGACGGGCACGGCCTGGCCGAGATCGGCGATTCCGGCGATCACCGCGTCGGTCTCCCGCGCTGCGGCCTCGTACTGGTCGAGCACCTCCGCCAGCGTCTCCTCCACGGTGAGCACGAACTCGGCGGAGTCGCTCTCGTCCGCCGTCCGTTGTGGGCCGCGTTGCCGTTGGAGGATCAGGTCGGTCCAGCCGGCCTCGCAGCGGGCGGCGTGCTTGATGAGACCGCCGATGCTCAGTTCACTGGCGGTGGGCGTCGTCCTTGCCTGATCGTCCGTCAGGCCGTGGGCCGTGGCGCGCAGCGCCTGGCGCTGCTGGGTGAGGTAGGCGAGCAAGCCTTCGCGTTCGTCGGCGATCGGCGGTACGTGTGCGGGCATGCCGCTGACCCTCTCTCCTTGGGAAGGGATGGTCAACCCTCCCGATGCAAATCGTTTCATCTTCTTGCGCAAGCCCAGAACGCGCCGCCGCCCGCTCAGAGCCAGTCCCGCGCCACCCATCCGACGTTGCCCGCATCGCTGATGGTTGACCCCCAACTCCTCCCCCCACCGGGGCCATGGCCGGGCGAGCCGGTCCCGGATTCGAGGAGCAGGTCGGTCGACCCGTGTACGTCAACGGGGAGCGGCGGTAGGGTTGAATGAAACTTGCTGCAACTCATTGCACCGCGAGAGGGGCCAGTCGTGCCGAGAGTCGTCCCGCCCGTCGCCGATGAGCGCACAGCGCTGACCGCGTACCTGGCCCATCAGCGGCGAGCGCTGCGGGCCACCGCCTACGGTCTGACCGACGAGCAGGCTCGGGCGGCGGCCTCCGCCAGCTCGTTGAGCATCGGCGGGCTGATCAAGCACGCCGCACGCTGCGAAGGCTTCTGGACCGACCTCGTCGTTCAGCGGCAACACGCGGCGCGGCAAAGGGCGGACGAGTCGGGCGGGGACGAATTCCAGCTCGCCCCGGAGGAGAACCTGGCCGAGGCACTGGCCGCGTATGCAGCGGCGGCCGAGCGGACTGACGCGGTGATCGCCGGCATACCGGACCTCGGGCAGGCCGTTCCTGTGCCGCAGGGGGCTCCATGGGTCCCCGCAGAGGTCAAGGAGTGGTCGGTCCGCTGGGTCCTGCTGCACTTGATCGAGGAGACGGCACGGCACGGCGGTCACGCCGACGTCATCCGCGAGAGCATCGACGGCGCGACCTTCGACCCGCTGCTCGCCGCGGCCGAGGCGTGGCCCGATCCATGGGTCCGGCCGTGGGAGGCCGCGTCTCCGAGGGTCGGTTGACAGCAAATGGGCGCAGCCCGCCGCCGGGCTCCCGGCGGCGACCGCACGCGCCGTCAGCTCGACGTGATGCTCGTGTCCTTGGCGCGAGGAGGGAAGGTCGTTCTCTCTGGGATACCGGACGGTGTCAGCCGATGAGACTGCGCAGGACGGGCACGCTGCCTCCGGCTCCGAGCAGGCCCGCGGTACGCGCGTTCACCCTCCGGCGCCCCCGCCGACCCGCTCAACAGGGATCCACAGCTGGGAGTCGGTAGCCTCGCCGATCTTCACGGGACGCGTCCGCAGGAGCTCAGGACCTGGACGGCTCACGTACGGGTTCGAGGGGAACCACTGCGTGAACACGTCTCGCCACAGCTCCTGGAGAGCGCTCGGATACGGCCCGTGGTTGTCGAAGACCGCCCAGGTCCCGGCCGGCACGTCGAGGGCGTCGAGTTCCTCGACGGTCGCCTCGGTGCCGGTCGCCGCTCCGACCCAGTAGTCCACTTCGGCCTCGTCGTCCCGGCTGTGGGTCAAGTGCACCGCCGCCGACAGGATCCCCTCCGGCTCCCGGTCCGACAGTTCCTTCATCCGGGCGATCGCCTGCTGGTCCAGGTTCTGTACGTGCGCCGCGGCGGCCTCGTTGACCCCCTCGTGCACGAGGGGCACCCGGGCCTTCCTCCCGACGATCCGAAACGACTCCTTCTCCACGATCCGGTACCGCATGGTCGTACTGCCTTCGACGACGACGCGGAACGACATGCGGGGCTGTGCCGAGAGCACCGCGCCCAGGCGACGGGCCTCGGCCGGCCCGACGCCGTGCACCGACCGGAAGGCCCGGGCGAACGCCTCGCCCGAGCCGTACCCGTACCGCACGGCGACATCGAGCAGTGTCCGCTCTCCGGCCAGCACCTCGGCCGCGGCGAGCGTCATCCTGCGACGTCGCACATAGACCGGGAGCGGCATCCCGGCGAGCGTGGAGAACAGCCGCCGGAAGTGGTGCTCCGACACCGCGGCGATCCGGGCCACCTGGGCCATGTCGATCTCCCGGTCGAGGCGGGACTCAAGGTGGTCCAGCGCCTGATTCAGCCGCTCGAGCACTCGTATCCGTCCTTCCTGCTCAGACCTCCGCCGTCAGGCGCGCCTCGCCGGAGCATGAGGAAGGTGCGGTCGGGCCCCACCCGACAGAACCGGCGCGGGAAGTGTTGGGCGGGAAGCGGCTGCGCTGCCCGAGGCTTACGCCCATGAACGATGTTAAGGGACATTGCGAGCCGCGGTTCGCCGCAGTCCACGAGGCACTTGCCGCTCTGCTCGACAAGGACGACGTCGGCGCCTCGGTCGCTGTCTGCCTCGACGGCGAGCCGGTGGTCGACATCTGGGGCGGCTACGCCGACGCGGACCGCTCCGCCGCCTGGGAACGCGACACCCTCACAGGCGTGAACTCCACGACCAAGACCATGACCGCCCTGTGCGCGCTCATCCTGGCCGACCGAGGGAAGCTCGATCTGTCCGCGCCGGTCGCTGCCTACTGGCCCGAGTTCGCCGCGGCTGGTAAGAGGAACGTACTGGTACGGCACGTGCTGTCCCATACCGCGGGGCTGCCGGACCTGTCCGGGCCGACGGCGGTCGAGGACCTCTACGACTGGGAGAACGTGACGGCCGGGCTGGCCGCGCAGGCCCCCGAATGGGAACCCGGAACGGCCGCCGGCTATCACGCGCTCACCTTCGGGTTCCTCATCGGTGAGATCGTCCGGCGCATCACCGGCCGCAGCCTGGGCGAGTTCTTCGCCGAGGCCGTGGCCGAGCCACTGGGCGCGGATTTCCATATCGGGCTCTCCGCCGAGCATGACCATCGCGTTGCACCGCTCATCCCGCCGGCGTCACTGACCGACGAGTACGCCGCCGCCGCACCGACCGGACCGGACGGCGCAACCCGGAAGAGCACAGGTGCCGCGATCCGGGTCAAGGACGCCAACTCAGTGGCCTGGCGCCGTGCGCAGATCCCCGCGGTGAACGGCTTCGGCAACGCCCGCTCCGTCGCCCGTATCCAGTCGGTACTGGCGAACCACGGATCTGTCGGCGGCGTGCGGCTGCTGTCGCCAGCGGGTTGCGAGCCCGCATGGCAGGAGGTTTTCCGCGGTGACGACCGCGTCCTGGGGACGCCGATGTCCTGGACGGCGGGCTTCGGCAAGTTCGGCACCAGCTTCGGCTGGGGAGGCTGGGGCGGCTCGCTCGTCGCCGGCGATCCCGACTCACGCATGACAGTCGCCTATGTCATGAACCAGATGATCGACCGGGAACGGCAGGAGGACGACCGCGGCATGGAGATCGTCATGGCCGCATACAGCGGACTGCGCTGACAGATGGCGGCGCACACCGCCGGTGTCGGTACCGTCTGCGATGATCCCCGCGTCGTCATCAGGGCACCACGGTGGGAGAGATCATGTCCTTCGGCTACAAGACGTCATGGCTCGCGGTGCGGAATGCCGGGCCGGAGGAGGTGGCCGACGCCCTCGGACTGCGGCACCGGCGGAGCATCGACTGGACCAGCGGCGCCGAACTCGCCTACCGGCAAGGGGTTTTCGTCGCCGGACCCGTTCAGGGCTGGACGCTCGCCCACGGCCGGATCCATCTGACGCAGGAGACCGACGCCACTCACCCGGACTTCCCCGACCGACTGCTCGCCATCGCCGCACAGGTCGGAGATCTCCAGTACTTCGGCACGGACCGCATCGGCGAGTACCACGCCTGGGCCAGCGTCGAATCCGGTGTGCTGACCCGCGCCTACTGCTACGTCGCGATGAGCGGTGCGGTCCCGCTACGCGTCGGGGAACCCACCGCCGTCGAAAGGGCACTCGGCGTAGGGCTCGTGGGGTACGAGGAGGTGCGGGAGGACTGGGGGGATGCCGAGTGGGATGCCTGGCATGCGGCCATGCCGACCGAGCAGCACGTGATGCGCATCGCCGCGGACTGGAGCCTCTGTCCCCTCGACATCGCGGAGGACTCCGTCAGCGCCCCGGGGGTCCACGGCTTCCCGCCGGGTGTCGAGCCCACGTCCTGACCACCACCAGGCGACAGCCGAACCGGTCCCACCGCGCGAAAGGGCCCTCGCCAGGACGTTCCTGGCGAGGGCCCTCTGGATCAGCCGGTCCTGTTGCGCGAGATTCTCAGTGCGCCAAGAGCCGGTCATTGATCGACAGAGTCGGCCACACCTGAACGTGCAATTCGCCCGACAGCGAGCCTGACTCGAAGGTGAGTGAGAGCGTGGTCACACCCTCACTGCTGTTCACTGACAGTCGTACTGCTTCTTCCCGGAAAATATCGAGCACGCAGACGCCCTTCCGGAACCATTGAAGGTGAATCGAGCGCCCAGGAATGTCGTAGGTCAGACATACCTCGTCACCCACCCCCGCTGCAAGGCGGAGAGACCTCGTCGATTCCACTCCGTCGGTCGCCTCGGACTCGACGCCGAAGGCCTCCAGGATCTCGGCGTCGCCCGGAACCAGGAACTCCTGACCGGTCATCACGGACCTCCGCGAGGAATGATCGTGGTAAGACGGAGGCCACTGTCGGTGACCTGCCATGTCGACTCTACATGCAGGAATCCACCTGGTCCGGCCATCAGCCCGTCCTTGATCTGGAAGGTCCCGAACTGGTCGGTGTATTCCTTCATGACGTTGTCGGTGCGGGCCACCTGCTCGTCGAAGAAATCCATCATGGTCTTACGGCCGGCAGGGGTGTCGTGAATGCCGATCCGCTTGAGCTGGGCCAGGTTCTGGGCGGATCGTGGTGCATTGTGACTGCCCTTCTTCACTCTGCCGAAGAAGTAGTCCCATTTCCCGGAATCCACAATGGCCTTGGGGCAGGGACCGGAGTTGTGGACCAGAATCGGCGTCGCGCCGGCCAGCGCGTAGTAGGTGTGCAGGCCCTCGATGGTGAGGTTGTACGTGCGGACGTGGTCCGTGTACTGGCGGGTGGCCGTGACCTCGACCGTGCGGCCCTCGTCGGTGCGCAGGGCCATGCCCGGCTTCAGGGCGCCGGCCTCGACCCAGTCGTGCTGCGAGACCGACCAGAACGGGTGCTCGTAGGTCGCGGTGAGGTGTTCCTCGCCGTTCTCCGTGGCGATCGTCAGCTCGGTGAAGTGCTTGTCCGAGTCGGTGACGATGGTCGCGGTGACCTCGCGTGCGCCGCTCTCGCCGGTCTCCGGGTCGGTGGCGAGGACCTTGTCACCGAGCTTGACGTCCTCGATGTCCTTGGTCGTGCCGTCGGCCATGAGGATGCCGGTGCCCGCGAGGAAGCACTTGCAGCTGCTGACCGCGTCCACGGCCTCGTCGGTCTTCTTCGCCGCCCCGGACGGTAGGAACTTCAGGAGCTTCAGTACCTTGGCCAGGGGCAGGTCCGTCGCGGCCCAGCCGCAGTGGGAGTTGATCCCCGGGTCCTTCGCGCACGCCTTCCATTCCGAGGGGTCAGGCAGCACCACGGCCTTGGCGATGTCCCAGAAGCTGATCGGTGTCGGGACGGGGCCGGTGTGCGGCAGGCTGTCCTCGACGACCTTGTCGACGCTCCCGCCGTAGCCGGTGACGCCGGCGGTCGAGCAGCCCGGGTATCCGCAGCGGTAGTCGGCGGCGGGGCTGCCCGCGCCGGTGCCGTTGCCGTTGCCGTTGTTGCTGGGCTCGTCGTAGTAGCCCTTGCTGCTCGACGCGATACCGGGGCCGTCGTCCTTCCACTTGCAGCCCGCGGTGGGCACGGGGACGCAGGGACCGGAGACGGGGTAGTACTTCAGTCCGTCGCCGTCGGCGAAGGTGACGGGGCTGTTGTTGGCGTAGGCGTACCCGTTGATCTGCTGCGGATCGTTGGGGTCCATGACCGGGTCGACGGAGATGAACCGTCCGAGCGAGGCGTCGTACTCGCGTGCCCCGAGATGGGTCAGGCCGGTCGTCTTCGTGTCGTCGGTGCCGCCGACGTAGCCCTTGTTGCCGGTCCAGGTGCCGGTCGCGGTGCCGCGGTTGCCGCCGAAGGGCAGCGTGCGGCGCTGGGACAGGGCGAGATCGGCCGTCTTGATCTGGAGCTGGCCGGTGCCGACGTGATCGGCGACGGTCATGGTGATCGTGCCGTCGTCGGACTGGACGGCCTGGTTGCCGCCGCCGAGGTCGATGTAGCGGGTGGCCTTGACCGTGGTGGCGCCCTTGGGCAGCACGATCTCGGTGTTGCCGACGTAGAGCGTGGTCTCGTTCGGGCCGCGGGCGATCAGCCGGTTGCCGTCTGTGTCGTAGACGTAGTCGGTGACCTCGTCGGGCTTGCCCTCGACGGGCTGGGTGACCTTGGTGACGCGGCCTTCAGCGTTCCATTGCAGCTTCTGGGTGGTGCCGCGGATGACGCGGTCGGTGGTGTTGCCGGTCTTGTCGTAGAGGTAGCTGGTCTTCGACGTGCCGTTCGGGCCGGCCTCGTCGACCTCGGTCAGCGTGTGCGGCTGGGGGCCGCCCGCCGGCGGGTAGACATAGGAGCGGGTGGTGTCCCCGGTGGCGTTGTGCAGGGTCTCGGTCTTGCGGTTGCCCGTCTTGTCGTAGGTGTACGAGTGCCAGTACGGAGCCACGCCGCCGACGGCGCCCGACGCGGGCGTGGCCGAGCAGGCGGTGTCGCCCTCGGTCCAGGCCTCGGTCATGCGGCGCAGGTGGTCGTAGGTGAAGCACTGGGTGTCGGTTCCGGCGCGGGAGACGTCCGCGACGGACAGGATGTTGCCCGTCTGGTCGTAGCCGAAGGTGCTGTGCCGGTCGACGCCGGCGATGTCCTGGCGGTCGACGCGGGAGGTGGCGAGCCTCTGGGTGCCCCACTCGTAGGTGTTGGTCAGCCAGGCCTTCTTCGCACCGGCCGCGGTGGAGCCGTAGGCGTACTGCAGCGGCTTGCCGGTGTTGGAGTACGTCGTGTCGGCCTGGAAGCCGTCGCCGAGAACGGACACCGGACGCAGCGCGGAGTCGTAGCTGTAGCTGTACGAGCCGCCGGGAAGGGCCCCCGCCGCCGAGTAGGAGACACCCGCGACCAGACCCGAGGGGTGGAAGCTGGTGCCCGCCTGGTAGGTGCCGGCGAGGGCACCCTCCGACGCCGGAACCGTCAGCGAGGTGCGCAGTGGACGGTACAACTGGTCGTACATGGTGACCCTGTTGACGTACTGCGCGGTGCCCACGTACCGGGTCGCGGAGGCCACTTGCCCCTTGGCGCCGGCGACCGTGTCGTACGTCCAGGAGGCGCGCAGCGTGCCCGTCGCGCTGGTGTCGCGCAGCTCGGTCTGACGGCCGAGCTGGTCGTAGACCCGGTACAGGATCCGGTTCTCGGAGTCCTTGGTGGTGATGAGACGGCTACGGTCGTCGTAGGTGCTGAAGCCCTCGCCCTGGTCGGGGTCGACGACCCTGGTGCGGTTGCCGAGCAGGTCGTACTCGTATATCCAGTCGTTGCCCGCCGGGTCGGTGACCTGCGACAGCTTTCCGGACGGCGTGTGCTGGTACGTGGTCGCGTCGTACGTCGCCGTCGCGCTGCGCGCGTGGTGCTGGCGCAGTTCGACGACCCGGCCGCGGGCGTCGGTCAGCGACGTGGTCGCGGTGGCGCCGATGGGCGGGATCACCGTGGTGCGGTCGCCGTTGTAGCTGGTGGTGGTGGTGCCGAGGTCGGCGCCGCCCTCACCGTTGCCGGCGACGTTCTTGGTGGTGGTCTCGCGGTTCAGGCCGTCGTAGGTGTGCCAGACCTGAGTCTCCACGCCGAGTGCGTCGACGGGCTTGAAAAGCTCCCGGTTGGGTGCGCCGGTCGTGTAGTAGGAGGCGAACTCCTTTGCGAGCAGGCCGCGTTCGTCGAAGAACTTGTCGGAGATCAGGCGACCGCCGTCGGGACCGATGTCCTGGGTCTGGCGGGCGCGCAGGAGACCGTCGTACAGGGTGTACGAGGCGACCTGGCCGCCGCCGTTGTTGAGGGTGAGGGTGCGGACGGCGACCGGCTTGCCCTCGTCGAAGAAGTAGTCGAAGTCGTAGTTCGGCGTCTGACCGGTGAGGCGGTCGGCGAGCCAGACCTTGTCGGCGCGGCCGAGCGCGTCGTACGTGAAGTTCCGGATCTTGCCGTTGGTGTCCTTCTCCTGGGTGGGCAGGCCGCGCACCGCGTCCATCGTGGTGATGGTCGTCTGCGCGGTCGTGGCGTCGCCCGCCTTGGCCGGCGGAGTGGTCGTCGTGACCGTCGTGGGCAGGCCCGTGGCCGGGCTGTAGGCGGTGGTGCCGGTCAGGCCGTCGGTGCGCGCGGTGCGCACCGGCGCGGTCGTCTCGGTGGCCGTGACGGTTGCCGTGATATCGGTTTTCGTCGTCGGGCGGCCGTAGGCGTCGAAGCCGGCCCCGGACTCCAGGTAGGTGCCGGTGGTGCCGGTGTGCTTGGTCAGCGTGGCCGTCGCGGTCGCGTCGCCCTTGGTCGGCGCGGCACCGTAGGCGAGGCTGTCGTAGGCGCTGCGCACGTCGGAGACCACGTGCTTGGTGCGGTCCGGCGTTGTCCCGCAGTGCACCGAGACGGTCTCCACCCGGGAGGGCAGGGTGAGGATGTTGGCGGTGGCGTTGGTGGCGTACGTGGTCCGGGTGCAGACGTCGTCGGTCGTGACCGACGTGTCGCCCTTGTCGTCGACCTGGGTGACGCGGCCCGCGACGGTGTCGTACGTGGTGTCCACCAGGGTGGTGCGCCACTGGCTGCCCGCGCCGTCGTCCAGCGACGTCCAGGTCCGTGACTCGTCCGTGCCGGTGTAGTTCGCGGTGACCGTGCCCCACGAGCGCGTCTTCTTCGCGGTCTCGTGGCGCCAGGGCCGCTCGACGGTCTTCTCCAGGACGCTGCCGCCGGGACCGGAGTACTTGGCGGTCTTGTAGGTGAAGCCCGCCGCCGACTCGTGGTCGGTGATGGGGTCGCCCTCGCCGGTACCGAGCGAGACGCTGACGGACTTGGTGCCGCCGGACTTGTTCAGCCGGTCGCCGTCCATACCGCGCAGGAACCAGCTGTCCTGCTGCGTCTTCAGATACGCGGCGCCGCCCTGGCCGCCGGTCTTGACGCGGACGTGCCCGTAACCGCGCCACTGCGACCAGGTCTTGTGCTTCTCCTTGGTCAGGCCGTCATCGTCGTCGTAGTGCCATGCGGCACCGTCCAGGTACTCGTACTGGGTCACCGCGTCCGGCGCGCCGCCCGTGCGGTCGGTGGCGGTCACCGAGGTGGTGACGTACTTGTTGAACCAGTGCTGCTCAGGGGCCTGGGTGTCGGAGCCGCCCAGCATCTGCGGGAAGCAGCGGGTGGTGTTGGTCTCCGGGGTGGGCGCGGAGCCCGCGCTGCACGCCGGAGCCGAGTAGTTGACGTCGATCTGGCCGCCGTGCTCGTCAGCGATGCTCGACAGGCGCGCCTTGATGAACGGCGCGTAGCCGTCACCGGTCTGGTCCAGCCGGTTGGCCAGCTGTGTGTAGGCCAGCGTCGTCTTCGGCAGGGCGATGGGCGTGGCGCCGGTGTGGCCGGTGCGCTGGATGGAGTCCAGCAGCAGCTGGTAGTCGACGTCCGCCTGGCCCCAACGGTGGTTCAGCGCCCAGGAGTCCACTTTGCTGTAGGCGCCGGCGTTCAGGACGTAGGAGGTGATGCCGGTCAGCCGCTTGCGGGTCCAGAAGGTCGGTGAGAGCCGTCCGCTGTCGCATTCGGTGCCCGCCGCGCAGTTCATGTCCCACGGGGTGTCGTACCAGTAGAAGGAGTCCGTGGAGATGGACGAGCAGGTGGTGTTGCTGTCGGGTATGCACCGCTCGGAGTTGGTGAACTCCACCTTGGCGAGTGGCTGGTCGTAGAAGGCGCGCAGACCGTACTCGGCCCGCTTCAGGTAGCCGCCGCGGGTGTAGGGGGTGTCGTCGGCGGCCTTGAGGTTGCGGCCGTAGGAGTTGTCCTCCTTGCCGTAGTAGTACGTCATCCTGTTGCCGTGCGCGTCGATGACGGCGTCCAGGTTCCAGCGCCAGGCCTGCTGGCACCAGGAGTCCGCGAACGCCGTCTTGTTGCACGGCTCGCCGGAGTCGTCGCCGTAGACGGGCACGGTCCAGGACGAGTTCGTCTCGTCCTTGCCCTCGGCCCAGCCGGAAGGCCGGTTGTAGCCGAAGTAGTACTTCGCGCCGTCGGGGGTGGTCACCCGCCAGTACTCGCCGTCGTCGTCGCCGTTGGCGAGCGTCGTGTTGCGCAGCCGCTTGACGAGGGTGCCGTCGTCCTGCTTGAGGCGGAACTCGTCGGTCACCCCGGTGGGGACGAGTTCGCCGCCCTTGCCGTTGAAGGTGATGTAGGCGTTGTCGTAGCCCCAGCACAGGTCGCCGGGCTTGTTGATGCCGTCGGCGGCCGTCTGGCCGTCGTCGGCGCACGGCTTGTAGCGCCGCTCGATGAAGCCGGGCGACATCTCGAAGCCGTCACCGACCCACGAGGACTGGTTGTTGGTGTTGCCGGTGCGGCCGTCGATCGATCCGGAGGAATACCTCAGGGCCAGGCTCGGGGCCAGGCCACCCGGGACCTCGGGCACCGGGATGCCGTACGACCATCCGAAGTCACCGGTGTTGAGGTCGGTGCTCCAGGTCGCCGACGGCGACAGCGGGCTCGCCTTGTAGTCACCGGTCTTGCCCGCGTCGTCGGCGGTGGCGGCCAGCAGGGTCGGCGAGCCGCTGCGCACGGACACCGACCGGGCGGTGAGGGTGTGCGTCTCGGTGTCGTTGTCCGTGGCCACCGGGGTGGTGGTGCGGCAGGCCTTCTTCGTCGGCGTGGTCAGCGCACAGGCCGGCAGTTCCACGAGGGTGAGCCGGGAGGCGTAGGCTCCGCCGAACGCCTCGGCGAAGTCGGTGTAGTCGAGGGTGGCGCCCACCGTGCCGGAGGATGCCTTGTCCTTGGCCTTCAGGGTGAACAGCAGCCCGTCGACTCCGGCCTTCGAGGCGGCGGCGTGGCCGACGACCTTGGCCTCGATGGTGCCACCGGTCGCCGACCTCACCTTCTTGGCGGGGGTGTTCAGGGCGACCGGAAGGCCCTTGGCCGTCACCGGGTCACCGGCCTTGGCGGCCGGTTCCTTCAGCGTGACGAGGGCGGAACCCGCGTCGGGCCAGTCGGCCTTCGGCTCCTCGTTCGGGGTGCGCGGGCCCTTCTGGACCGTGCGCGGCTTCGGCTTGGCGCCGGACAGACCTGCCACCGGCTTGTCGGGTTCGGAGACCTCGGGGCGTCCCTTGCCCGCCGCCTCGGCGACCGGGGCGAACGCCGTCGCCTGCAGCATCGTGGCGACCATGACCGCCGATGTCCCGAGGGCGATTCTGCGCCCCAGGGCGGCTACGCGCCAGGAGCGCGCTCTGCCATCCATGAATGAACTCGTTTCTTCGATCAGGGGAAATCAAGGGGTGCCGGGGGCGCATCGGCCCCCGGCACCCTTGGTCAGCGGGTCCCGGTCAGTCGCCGGGTACCTTCGTCGGCACGTCGAACCACGTGCTCGACAGCTTGGTGACCTGGGCGTCCGTCAGCGCGCCCTGGAAGGTCCACACGTCGTCCACCAGGCCGGGGAAGTACGTTCCCGCGGCGGCCGTGCCCGAGCGGGAGCGGCCGATCTGCAGCGATGTGGACTTGAACGCGAGGGCGTTCTCCGCCCAGGGGACCAGGTCCTCGCACCCGGTGTCGTCTGCCTCGCCGTCGCCGTTGTCGTCCTTGCAGGCGATCTCGGCGATGTTGCCGTTGACGTACAGACGGGCCTCCTTGGTGAAGCCGTCGTAGACCAGGGCGAGGTGGTTCCACTGGCCCGCGCCGTAGCCCAGACCGTTGTCGACCTGCACCACGGTGGGTGTCTCGGCGGGGTCGTCGGTGTCGGTGAGCGACAGCTGCCAGCGGCCGGGGTTCGACTCCGGCGCGGTGGCGTCGGGGACGAACCGCACGTTGAACGCGTTGCGGTTCGCTCCCTCCGCGCTCAGTGCGGTCACCGGCACGCCGGGCGTCGACGACGTCATCGCCCACGCCGTCAGCGTGAAGCTGCCGGAGGTGTCCACCGGGACCTTCGCGGCGGTCGCGTACGCGGTGGTGCCGTTCAGCGACATCGAGCCGTAGTCGATGAAGGCGGCGTCGGACTGGACGGCACCGCCGTGCAGGGTGAGCGGGTTGGTGGTGCTCACGGCGTCCGGGGTGGTGACGGGCGCCGTTCCGGCGGTCGTCTCGAACGTCCAGCGGCTCTTGACCAGCGGACGCTGCTTGAACAGCTGGTACACCTCGTCACCCGACACCGCACGGTCGAACATCCGCACGTCGTCGATCTGCCCGGTGAAGAACGACGTGGTCGCACCGTCGATCCTGCTGGCGCCGATCTGGAAGGCGCCGCCCGCGTACCAGCTCGTCGACAGGGCCGTGGACCCCGCGAGCGTGCCGTTCACGTACAGCAGCAGCTTGTCGGCCACCGTGTCGTGCACGCCGACGAGGTGCGCCCAGGTACCGGCCTGGGCGACCTGGCCCTCGGCCTGCATGGCGCGGACCGGTGTGCCGGTGGCGGAGTCCGCCGAGTAGTTGTTGAACACCCAGCGGTCGTAGGAGCTGGAGTAGTACAGCTCGAAGCCCGGCTTGGTGGTGCCCAGCTGCGTGGCGACGACGCCCGCGTGCCTCGGCTTGGCCGACGGGAGTTTCGCCCACGCCGACACCGCGAAGCTGCGCTGGTTGTTCAGCAGCGGTCGGCCGGTGGTGGCGTAGTCGTCGGTGCCGTCCAGGGTCAGCGAACCGCCCGCGACGCCCTCGGCGCCGGCGGTGGCGCCGCCCTGGTGGACGACGTCGACGAGCTCCTGCTTGCCCGTCAGCTCGGTCGCGGCGGCCGGTTCGTCCATCGCGAAGACCATCCGGGCCGGACGCCCGGCGCTCAGCGACGTCTTGCCGCCCAGCACCGTCACCTCGGACTGCGACAGGGGCTTGTCGAAGATCTGTACCTCGTCGATGTCACCCGGGAAGAACGAGCCGGGCGCTCCGCTGTAGGAACCGGCGCCCAGCTGCAGGCCCCGGCGGGCGTCCCACGGCGTGGAGTACGCGGTCGTGCCCACCAGGACGCCGTCCACGTACAGCTTCATCTCGTCGGAGCCGGTGCTGTAGGTGCCCACCAGGTGGGTCCATCTGCCGACGGTGACCCCGCCCGCGGTCGGCGCCATCGCGCGCACGGGCGTCGCGGCGGCGGTGTCGGCCGTGTACTGGTTGAACGCCCAGCGGTCGTAGGTCTTGGAGTAGTACAGCTCGAAGCCGGGCGCGTGGTTGCCGGGCTGGGCCGCGATGATCGCCGCCGTGCCGGGCGCCTGGGACAGCCGCGCCCAGGCCGACACCGAGAAGCCGGCGTCGGTGGCCACGGTGGGGATGTCCGTCTTGGCGTAGTCGTCGACGCCGTCGAACGTCACTGCGGTGCCCTTGGCGCCGGCCGTACCCGGAGTGGGGCCGCCGTACAGCGTCGCCGGACGGTCCTTCGCCGTGGCCGTCGCTGCGGGCGTGCCGGCGGCCTCGTCGAGCTGCCACATGGAGCGTTCCGGCTGCCCCGTCTTCACGCGGAACTGGTAGGTCCGGATCTCACTGCCGTTTCCGGCCGAGTCGAAGGCCTGGGCCGTCACGAACCTCAGTCCGGGCTCGTCCGGCAGGATCGCCGCGATCTGCGGCGCACCGCCGCTCGTGGTCAGCGTGTTCTTCGAACTGGGGTCGGCGTTGAAGCCGAACCAGTACTTCGTCACGTCGGTCTCTACGCCGTCGATCTTGAACGAGCCGTACTTGCCGACGCCGTCGAACCACGGGTCCTCGGGGTCCTCGGGGTTGGACTTGGGGTACTCCCCCGAGGTGATCAGGGGAGCCTTCGGCACGTTCGTGTCGTAGACGAAGTAGCAGCCGGTCGGGTCGCCCGCGTTCGACCACGGCGAGAACTGGCCGCCGTCGTAGGAGCGGACGTACCAGTTGACCGTCTTGTTCGTCGGGATCGAGGTCGGGAGGCTGATCGAGAAGGACGAACCCGAGGCCTTCGTCTTGGTCCGGCCCGGGGTCCACGAACCGCCGTCCCACTTCGCCTGGAACTCCAGCGAGACGCTGTCGCCGTCGGGGTCGGTGATGTTGTTCGCGTAGATGGTGCCCAGGGTGCGGATCCGCGCGGGCTTGGACGGGGCCTTGCAGGTGCCGCCGTACTCCATCGTCAGCTGCGACATCTTCACCTGCGGCGGCGGGCGGTTGTACTTCACCCGCAGGAACGCCTTGTCGGAGAACCGCTTCCAGGCGTACGCGTCCGTCTCGCCGGCCGCGCGCAGACCGAAGGTCATGGACGGGTCCTTGGCGGTGGCGGCCGCCTGCACGGCGGACTTCACGTTGAACTCCGCGTCGGCGGCGGAACAGCCCGAGAAGCCGTACGCGAACGAGTCCGACGCGAGCTGCTTGTTCCAGAACCCGCTCGCGTTCTGGGAGTTCCACGTCGTCTGGTCCGAGATGGGGTCGGTGTCCCACAGTTCGACCGTGCGGTCCGAGCAGGAGGCCGACCAGGTGTTGCGGACCACGAACTCGGCGGACAGGATCGTCCTGCCCGCGAACGCCGAGGTGGAGATGCGGTAGAAGAGCCGCTTGGTGTCGTACGGCTGGCAGTAGTACCACCCGCAGTAGCCGAGGCCCGCGTCCGATTCGCCGTTGAACTTCCACTGCGGCGACGACGCCCAGTACTTCGACACCATCGTCCACGCGGACGCGCGCGGCGAGTACCACTGCGGGTCGATGAACACGGGGTACTTGGTGCCGGCGCCGTTGAGGACGCTCTGGTCCGGGGTCAGCACCAGCTCGTTCCCGCCGACCGGGAGGTCCACGCCGATCGGGGCGAGCTTGCCGGACTCACCGGGGCCGGGCTCACCGGCGCCGGGCTCACCGGCCGGGGTGCCGGAGGCGGCGGCGAGGCTCTTGCCCGAAACACGCCCGGCCTGTGCGGACTTGCCGGGGCTGGAGTCCCACATGAGCGGCTTCGGCGCCTCGAAGACGGTGCCGTTCGTGGCGCCGTCGACTGCGCGCAGGCCGCCCCGGGCGTCCTCTTTGATCTTCAGACCGTCGGACCCGAGCTTCAGCCGCAGTTCGTCGAGCTTCGGATTCCTGGCGGCCTCGGCCGACTTGACCACGAGCAGCTGCGCGAAGCCGTCCTCCTGCGCGGTCATCCGCAGGTCGACGCCCGGCAGCACGTCCGGGTACGTCGCCATGGCCCCCGACAACTGCGGCTCGGGCAGCGCGGTGGGCCACGACAGGCTCATCGTCCGCCCGGCACGCTCCATGCGCACCAGCGGATCCTTGGCCCCGCCCCCGGAGAACTCCAGGTTCACGGTGGCCGACCTGGGCGCGACCGTGCCGCCCGCGGTGGCGGCCAGCTCGGTGTCGACGCGCTCCCAGCCGTCCTGGGCACGCGTCCATGTCGGCCGCAGATACTCCCGCGCCTCGAAGTCCCCGTCAGGGGTGGCGAACACCTCGGTGGTCTCTCCCCGCAGGGACATGACCTCCACCGACTCGCCGGACCTCTTGGCCCGCGCCAGCGCCTGCGCCTCCGTCGCCGCGGCGGCAGGACCGTCGGAGGTGTTCTCCTCAGCGAACGTGGCGGGTCGCTGCGTCTCGGCCACGGCGTAGCCGGCGGCTCCTGGAACCAGGCCGACGGCCAGTGTCACTCCGAGCAGTGCGCCAACTGCTCTGTTGCGGCCACGCGATGGGGCCACCGGTATTCGTGTCATCACTCTCTCACAACGTGCTCTTACCTTCCGGCGAGAACGTAACGACGTGAGTGATCGCAAAGTCAATTCAAGAAGGGCCGTCTTGAGATCAGGATCGGGCGACGCGGGTTGCTTTCAGGGCAAATTGACTCAGGGTCAAGAACCCGAACACGCTCCCGGCCCATCCGCGGGACCGGAGGCGTCGACCGGCCTCAGAGTCCGTATGCGCTCCACGGCGTGGCGTGAGCTTCCGGAGGGCAGATGCGCGCTCCTCCTCGGCGCCTGACCGCCCGGGTGCTGCCCGCGTGCTCAGTGGCGTACTCGATCGCCTGGACCGCCGTCAGGGCACGGACCGCGAAGCTCTGCGTTCCGAGGGTGCCGTTCACCCCGACGGTGGGCATGGTCACGAGCCAGACGTCGAGTGCCAGGCCGTCCGCCTCCGCCACGGAGCCCGAGGGGTGAAGAGGCCACTGCGCCGCCGACTCCTGGGGGTCGCCCTTCGGCTGAGAGATCAACGTCATGGCGTCTCCTGGAACGGGTCGGCACGCAGGGAGCCGACCTGGGCGCCTGCGTCGGTGAACCGCCGAGCGCGCCGGAGTGCCTCCACCATGGGGCGACATCGGGTGATGTGGTCGTTGCCTGCGAGTGGCTGGCATCGACCATGGCTGCCCGCGCTGCGGGCGTCAAGGGTCGCGGCACGATTTTCCGCAACTTGCAGAAAGTCCTTTCAGCGCCGCGAGCGATGCTAGAAGGTGCGACGTACGGTGCCAGAAGCCACGACGTGCGCCACGAGAAGGCACTACGTGCCGTGCGGAGCCGCCCGCCGCCTGCGGGTGCGGAGCCACCCGCCCACTGCGTACGGTGCGGCTCCGGCCGGTGACGGACCGGCTCAGACCTTCGCCCGGTACGCCCGCATCGCCAGCGGGTAGAACACGGCGGCTATCCCGGCCGCCCACACCAGGGACCACATCACGGGCTCGGCGACGGGCCCGCCCAGCAGCAGCCCGCGGAAGGCGTCCGACAGGTGAGTGACGGGGTTGAAGTCGCTCCATGCCTGAAGCCAGCCCGGCATCGTGTCCACCATGACGAACGCGCTGCTGGTGAAGGTGATCGGGAAGATGATCGTGAAGGCGAACGCCTGCACCTTCTCGGCGTCGCCCGCGAGCATGCCGATGAGCACGGCGCCCCAGGAGACCGCCGCGGCGAACACGACGACCAGCAGCACGCCCAGCAGGAACCCGCCGAAGCCGCCGGTGACCCGGAAGCCGAGCAGCAGGCCCAGACCAATCATCAGCAGCATCGCCCACACATGCTTGGCGAGGTCGGCCGTGATCCGTCCGATGAGCGGCGCGGACCGCGCTATGGGCAGGCTGCGCAACCGGTCGAAGACACCCTTGGTCAGGTCGGTGTTCAGCGCCATCGCCGTGTACATGGTCATGAAGAGGGTGTTCTGCACGATGATCCCGGGCAGGGCGTACTTCAGATACGCCTCCGGGGAGCCGGCCATCTGCCCGCCCAGGACGAAGGTGAACAGGAACACGAACATGATCGGCGTGATGCTGTAGTCCACCAGCTCCAGCGGGTTGTGCTTCACGGCGACCAGGGAGCGCCAGGCCATCGTGAACGTCTGCTGCAGCCCTGCGAGGGGACGCACCCTGCCGGACTTCGTGAGCGGCGCCGCGGCCGTGGTGGCGGTCATGCCGAACTCACCGCCTTCTCGTACTCGCTCTCGTCCGTACCGGAACCCGTGCCGGCATCGGAACCGGAACCGTTCGGCTGCTGCCCCGGCTCGGCCTTGTGGCCGGTCAGCGCGAGGAAGACCTCGTCGAGGGAGGACTTGCGGAGGCTGAGCTCACCGACGGCGATACCGGCGCGGTCGAGTGTTCGCACGACGGCGGGCATCAGCACCGGATCGTTCACGGGAGCGGTGATCATCTCGCCCTCGATGCGGGTGTGAGGCCCGGCAGCCTCCACGATCAGGGCGTGGGCGGAGGCCAGCTGCTCCCCGTGGACCGGCCGCAGCTCCAGCACCTGCCCGCCGACCTGCGACTTCAGCTCGTCGGGCGTTCCCTCGGCGATCACCTTGCCCTTGTCGATGACGACGATGTCGTCCGCGAGCACGTCGGCCTCGTTCAGATACTGCGTGGTCAGCAGGGCCGTGGCACCGTCGGCGACAAGCCCGCGGAGCAGGTCCCACAGCTCGCCGCGGCTGTGCGGGTCGAGTCCCGTGGTCGGCTCGTCGAGGAAGAGGATCTGCGGCCGTCCGACGAGGCTGGCGGCGAGGTCCAGCCGGCGCCGCATGCCGCCGGAGAAGGTCTTGACCGCCCGCCCGGCCGCGTCACTGAGCTGGAACCGCTCCAGCAGCTCATCCGCGCGGGCTCGGGCCTCACGCCTCGACATGCCGAGGAGACGCCCTATGAGCAGCAGGTTCTCGGTCCCGGTCAGGTTCTCGTCGACCGCGGCGTACTGCCCGGTAAGCCCGACGAGTGTCCGTACCGCGGCGGATTCCTCCACCACGTCGTGCCCGGCCACCCAGGCACGTCCCGCGTCGGGTTGCAACAGCGTGGCGAAGATCCGCACGGCGGTCGTCTTGCCCGCGCCGTTGGGGCCGAGCAGTCCGAGCACCGTGCCGGATCGAGCCGCCAGATCGACTCCGTCGAGTGCTTTTGTGTCCTTGAAACGCTTGGCCAGGCCCTCCGCCTGGATGGCATACGACATGGGAGTGTCCCCTCGCGGGTCGGTGGGCGTCACGCCGGCGTCCACTCCTCCAACCACTGTGCCGCACGCCACTGACAATCCTCCTCCGGATTACCGGCCGGGGACCTGCTCCCGCCTCCCCGGCTCATGCGGTGGCGCCGTCATCTGCCCAGGTCGGCCAGGTCGCGCAGCCGGCTTTCACCGCGGGGATCCGGGCCGGTCAGGGGCGCCGGCGGCCGGTGTCCCCGTCCGGGGTGTCCCAGGAGTCCTCGCGGCGCGCGGCGGCGGCCGACGGCCGGGCGACCGGTCCCGGGCCCGGGGACTTGCCTCGGGCCGCGCGGCGCGATCCCCACCAGAACGCGCCGAGGATCAGCAAAACGAGCACGACACCGACGACGATCAGGAGCAGCGACGGGAACCCGGACGCGGCCAGGGGCAGCATTTCGTTCATGCGGAGCGCGTTCCCCGCAAAGGCGGACTCACCCACGATGCGGCTCATCCGGACCGTCCGGACCGAACGCCCGCCTGCCTCAACGTCCGCACCCAGGGGCTGAGCACCCAGCGCCGCTTCGGAGCCCGCCAGGCCGAGAGCCTGGCACCACCCCTCACCGCGACCACCGGGAAGCTCACGGTCACTCCGTACTACACCGCCCTCGGCAACCTCAGCCTGCGCGTCACCGCGGCTCGGAAGAAGTGGAAAGCGAAGCGGGGCCTGTCCAGACATCTCAGAGCCATCGGCCGACGCCTCGGCAGACTCCGCGAACTCGTCCGTCCCCTCAGGCGGATCCCACAGCTGCGGCTCTCTCTCTCCCCCCCCCCCCGAGTGTCACCGCACGGTGAGCAGGTCCGGCAGGTCGCGCATGTCGTCGAAGACGATCGTGTCCGGTCCTTGGAGTCGTTCGGCGGGTGTCGGGCCTCCGGCGTAGCCGAAGACCCGCATACCTGCCGCCCGTGCCGCGGCGACGCCGGGCCCGCTGTCCTCGACCACCGCGCAGGCCGCCGGGTCGACGCCCATCCGACGGGCGGCGTGGAGGAAGAGATCGGGCGCGGGCTTGCCGCGGGGAACCTCGCTCGCGCTGTAGATCCGGCCCGCGAAGAAGTCGTACAGCCCGGTCCGGCCCAGGGTGTGGCGCATCTTCTCGTGCGAACCGCTGGAGGCGACACAGGTCGGCAGGGTGAGGGCGGCGAGCGCCTCGGGCAGTCCCTCCACCGGGTCGAGGCCGAGGTCCACCGCGTCCCGGTGACGCTGGATCAGCCGACTCCACCAGAGTCCGGCCGTCTCGACGCCGAGCCGCTCGGCGATCTGATCGGTGATGGACTCCTTGGAGCGCCCGATGAAGCGTTCGACCACCTCTTCGGCGCTGAGCGGCCAGCCCAGCTCCGCCCCGAGTGCGATCTGAAGGCGCACGGCAAGGCGTTCGGTGTCGACCAGGACGCCGTCACAGTCGAAGATCACGAGTTCTGTCGGCTTCGTCGTTCCGGCAACGCGGACACCCGGGCGCGAGCGGATCACGACTGGTCTCCCGTCAGCGGTGAGAGCGGCCGCTCGAAGAAGGTCTCCAGGACCACCGTCGCCTGCGTTCCGCTGACTCCCTCGATGGCGTAGATCCGGCGCAGCACGTCCTGCAGTTGCTCGGTGGTCGCGGTTCTGACCTTCACCAGCACCGAGGCGCTGCCGGCGATGACGTGCGCCTCCAGGATCTCGGGGAGGGCGGCGAAGTCCTGCGCCGAATCACCCATCCAGGACGTCGAGTCGACCATCACGTAGGCCAGGACGGCGCTGCCCACGGCGGCCGGGTCCACGTCGACGGCGGTCCGCCGGATGACGCCGCGCTCGCGCAGCTTCCGGACCCGCTCGTGGGCGGCTCCGGCGGACAGGCCGACGGCCTGCCCGAGGGCGGCGTAGGGCTGCGTGGCGTCCTGCTGGAGCTGAGCCAACAATGCGCGATCGATGTGATCCACAACTCTCCATTCGGAATTGGCTGGCGGTGACAGTATGTCATCTTGCAGGATGCAGATCGCGCCGATCCTGATTCGGCTTGGTAATGGGATTCGTGAGGAGTGGACTCCATGAGCGACGAGCGCCCGGGGCTGTACGAGATGTTCGACGACCGGTTCCGTGCCGGGAGGTGCATGAACGGTGACGACGCGCTGGAGGTCCTGTTCACCGGCTGCCGTTGGGCCGAGGGGCCGATCTATGTGCCCGCCTGGCGCCAGGTGGTGTGGAGCGACATCCCCAACGACCGGATGCTGAGGTGGGACGAGGAGACCGGCTCCGTCGGCGTCTTCCGCCGCTCCGCCGGGCACACCAACGGCAACACCCTCGATCGCGAGGGCCGGCTGATCACCTGTGAGCAGGGAAACCGCCGGGTGACCCGGACCGAACACGACGGCACCGTGACCGTGCTGGCCGACCGGTGGCAGGGCAAGCGCCTGAACAGCCCGAACGACGCGGCGGTGAAGTCAGACGGTTCGATCTGGTTCTCCGACCCGGACTTCGGCATCACCAGCGACTACGAGGGGTATCGCGCGCAGAGCGAGATCGGCGCCAACAACCTCTACCGCATCGACCCGGTCACGGGCGAAGTGCGGCTGGCCGCGGACTGCTTCGGCGCGCCGAACGGGCTGGTGTTCTCGCCCGACGAGTCGCAGTTGTTCGTCTCCGACACGCGGGCGGGCTTCGTCCGGGTCTTCGACGTGCGCGACGACGGCACCCTGTCCGAGGGCGAGATCTTCGCCGAGGCCGGGGGCCGCGTCAAGGCCCGCTTCGACAACCTCCGTTTCGACGACGGCGGCCGTCTCTGGGTCGCCGCGATGGACGACGGCGTGCACTGCTACGACCCCGACGGCACCCTGATCGGCCGTCTGAACGTCCCCGAGGCGGTCGCCAACATCTCCTGGGGCGGCGCCAAGCGCAACCGCCTCTTCATCACCGCGGAGACCAGCCTGTACTCGGTGGTCATGGGAGTCACCGGCACGCACCCCACCGGACCAGGACGACGCCCCTGGCTGTAGCCGAACGCCCCGACGAACTCTCCGCCGATGCCTCACCGGCGGGACCGTGATCGAGGGCGAGGCGGCGGGGCTCAGGTCGGTGCCGGGTGCGCCGTACCTGCCCGGTCCCCGTGCGGGTCCGCTTGCGTCCGCGGACCCGGATTCGGTCCGGGCCCGCGCGGTGGTGTACGAAGTCCTGCGTGAACGAACAGTCCAGTGCCTCCACCGTCCGCGTGTTCATAGCGCTGGCCCCGCCCGACGACGCCAAGGAGGAGCTGGAGCGGGAGCTGTGGCCCGCCTACGAGGCCTACCCCCGGATGCGGTGGAACCGCGTCGAGGACTGGCACATCACCCTGGCGTTCCTCGGTGAGCTCCCCGTTCGGATCGTTCCGCGCCTGCGGCAGCCGCTCGCGGACCTGGCGGCTCGGCGTGCGCCCATGGCCTTGGCGCTGCGCGGCGGCGGCCACTTCGACGACCGAGTGCTGTGGACCGGGATCGACGGGGACCTGGCCGGGCTCCACACGCTCGCCACGGAGGTCCGCGAGCTGGTCGGGGAGTGCGGGGTGACCTTGGAGGAACGCCCGCTGCGGCCGCATCTGACACTGGCCCGGGCCCGCCGCGACGATCCCTCCAGCGTGCTGGAGGTCGCCACGGCGCTCGCCACGTTCACCGGCCGCCGCTGGTACGCCGAGCGCCTTCACCTGGTCGGCAGCAACTTCGGTCGCGGCCCGGGCCCGATCCGCTACCGCGACATCGAGGCGTGGGGCTTCACCGGCGGGCAGTGACCGGGCAAGGCGCCGGCTCCTCGGCCCGGCCACGTCACCGCGCAGCGGGCGTGGTGGCCCCAGAGCCGGGGCCGGTCAGGGAGCCGAGCCCTGCCCCGGCTACGGCGACACTTCTGCCGCCCGGCACACCGGGCAGGTCAGCTGGCGGGCCGCCCGGTCATGTGTCACCTTGCCCGGACTCGCGGGTCCACGCAGCGCTTTGCCCTCGGTGCGTACATGGTCGATGCACACGGCCGCTCCGCAGACCCGGCACACGGCGACGGCGACCTGTTCACGCCCCAGCTGAGCACATTCGTAGCAGACCATGACAGGGCCTTTCGAACGCGGGAACCGGGCGCTTTCGCGACTCCCTCGTGGCCCCAGGCTTCCCCTCAGCCTTCGTGGACGCAACCAGGCGCACCTTCCTCACCGTGCCGCGGCGTCCCAGTCCAGGGCTCGGTCACTGAACTGGGGACAGCCTCGCGTCGACCCCGGGATCACTCCTTGACGACACCGATTCTCGGGGCAGGCTCGTACTGGTAGGTAAGGCCGAGGTTGCCCTTCACGGCCTCGCCCCAGGAGCCGTCACGGACCATCTTCTGGAGGGCCTTGTTCACCTCCTCCAGCATGGCGGTGTCGCCCTTCTTCAGGCCGATGCCGTAGTTCTCGTTGCTCAGCTTCAGACCGACCAGCTCGAACTGGTCCCTGTACTGCTTCTGTGCGGCGAAACCGGCCAGGATCGAGTCGTCGGTGGTCACCGCGTCGACCGCCCCGCTCTGCAGGCCGACGAGGCACTCCGAGTACGAGGTGTACTCCTCCAGCTGGGCCTTGGGCGCGATGTTCTTCTTGACGTTCTGCGCCGAGGTGGAGCCGGCCACCGAGCAGAGCTTTCCGCCGTCGAGATCACTGCCGGACTCGATGTCGGAGCCGGCCTTGACCAGCAGGTCCTGGTGGGCCAGCAGGTACGGGCCGGCGAAGTCGACCTTCTCCTTGCGCTCCTCGGTGATCGAGTAGGTCGCGGCGATGAACTTCACGTCGCCGCGGGCCAGCGCGTTCTCGCGGTCGGCGCTCTTGGTCTCGACGAACTCGATCTGGTCGGGCTCGTAGCCGAGCTCCTTGGCCACGTACGTGGCAACGTCGACATCGAAGCCGGAGAACTCGCCGCCCGGCTCCTTCAGCCCCAGACCGGGCTGGTCGAACTTGATACCGATCCTGATGGTCTCACCGGCGTGGGACCCCGAGCCCTGATCACCCTCACCGAGACACGCCGTCGCGGTCACAGACAGAACCAGCACGGCCATGGCCGCGGCGGGAACTCTGTGGAGCTTCATAACTGGACTTCCTTCGATTGATCAGGGCGATGCCGTGTCACGGAATCACGTACGACTTCACGGGCACGACGAGGTCCGGGGGTGCCGGATTGCCGACATGGGCCCCGGTTCGATCGGCGCGCGGCGCGCCAGGAACTGATTGCGCGCGGCCAGATCGGAGAAGCGTCCGTCCTCGACGAGAGCCATTCGATTTCGACGCGGACGGGGCGAAGCCCGAGCTGAGCGCGCCTCAGGGAAGGGCCAAGTACGGCACGGTCAATTCACCGTTTCCGGCCACGTCTCGCGTGGCATTCCCTGTCTGTTTGCGCACCGGCGCTCCGGTCATCGCCGCACGGCTCCGTCCTCCTCGGCTGCGCAGGACAGTAAAGATCCGGGACGACCAGCGTCATTACATCTGAGCTGAACTTGAGCATCACGATTGAGTAGGCAAACGACTACTCACCGGTAGGCATGCGCACCCCTGGCTACCCATTGCATTCAAGAACTTTCCCCATGTGGATCAGTTCTCTCGAATCAGCCACAATTCCTGAACGGACACTGCGACCCGCACGGTCGAGGGCCACACGAGGAAGAAGGAGAGAAGATCATGGCGATTCAGCGGATGGACAACGTCGGCATCGTCGTCGAGGACTTGGATGCCGCCGTCGCGTTCTTCGTGGAACTGGGTATGGAGCTGGAGGGCAGGACGCGGGTCGAGGGCCTGTTCGCCGACCAGTGCACCGGACTCGACGGCGTCCGCTGTGACATCGCGATGGTCCGGACCCTGGGCGGTCACAGCCGGCTCGAGCTGGCGAAGTACCTCAGCCCCGCGGCGATCAGCGACGGGCCGCGCGACCGGCCGCACAACATTCTGGGTACACACCGCGTCATGTTCGCCGTCGACGACATCGAGGACACCGTTGCCCGCCTGCGCCCCCACGGCGCCGAACTCCTCGGCGAGATCGCCCGTTTCGAGGACAGCTATCTGCTCTGCTACGTCCGCGGCCCGGAGGGCATCATCGTCGGACTGGCCGAGCAGCTGAGCTGAGCTGGAGCGATCTGGGTCCTGGTCCATGACCGACAGTGGACCAGCAGTCGGAGCGCAGGCGTGGGAGGGAACCCAGGGACGGCGGCCGGCCGGGGCCGGGGTCCGACGTTCTTCAGGACGCCGATGATGAACGACGTCCACGGCGACCCCGCCGACACCACGCTGTGGGGCGGCAAACCGGGCCGGGTTGCGGAAATTGATCCCCCTTCAGGAAGTCGTCGACACCGTGGTGGCCGGGATCGAGCGCCGGTCCCCGGTGATCGTCGCGCCGCGCCGCAACGCACTGGTCGTGCGGCACCACCGTCCCCGACGCCATCGTCCAGGCCACCAAGACCGGCTGGATCGCCCGGCGTTGAGACCGTCACCCGCGTGTGCCGGCTCACGTTCCGAGTGACGGACGTAACCCACCGGACTCGCCGCCTTCCCATAAGGTGGTCGGTGCAGCTGGTTCGCCCCGTCCGCCAGGCGGGGTGTCGCAAGAGGGAACCCGGTGGGAATCCGGGACTGCCCCGCAGCGGTGAGCGGGAACGACCGCCGTCATACGCACTGGGTCCGACGTACCGGACCCGGGAAGCGACGGCCAGTAGGTGTCCTCCGTCGAGGAGGATGTGCCCGCGAGTCCGAAGACCTGCCGACTGCCCGTGCGCGGACCACTCCGCGCGCGGAGATCCCGGTGACCTCGAGGGCGGGTCGGCGTACATACCAGGCGGACCACCGCGCTCGACGCGCACCTCGGTCCGTCCGGTTCGTCATCCCTTCGCGTTCTCGTCCCGTCTCCGGGACCTCAGGGAATCGTCTCGCGAAGGAGATCTCCGTGACCAGCAAGTCCGCTTCTGCGGCACCACGGGCGACCGTGTACGGCTACCCCCGCCAGGGCTCCGACCGGGAGCTCAAGAAGGCGATCGAGGGCTACTGGAGGGGGCGTGTCACCGCCGACGACCTCCGGGATACCGCCGCCGGGCTCCGCCGGAGCAACTGGCAGCAGCTCGCCGGCACCGGCATCCACGAGGTGCCGACCGGCGACTTCTCGCTGTACGACCACGTCCTGGACACCACCGTCATGGTCGGCGCGATCCCCGAGCGCCACCGCACGGCCGTCGAGGCCGACGCGCTCGACGGCTACTTCGCCATGGCGCGCGGTACCCAGGATGTCGCGCCACTGGAGATGACCAAGTGGTTCGACACCAACTACCACTATCTGGTGCCCGAGTTGGGACCGGACACCTCGTTCACCGCCGACTCCGTCAAGCAGGTCACCGAGCTCGAGGAAGCCCAGGCCCTCGGTCTGACCGCACGGCCGGTCCTCGTCGGCCCCCTCACCTACCTGCTGCTGGCCAAGCCCGCACCCGGCGCGCCCGCGGACTTCGCACCGCTCACCCTCCTCGACCGCCTGCTGCCCGTCTACGCCGACGTCCTCGCCGACCTGCGCGCGGCGGGTGCCGAGTGGGTGCAGCTGGACGAGCCTGCCCTGGTCCAGGACCGCACCCCGGCCGAACTCAACTCCGCTGCCCGCGCCTACCGCGACCTCGGCGCCCTCATCCGGCGGCCGAAACTGCTGGTCGGCTCCTACTTCGGCCGCCTCGGCGACGCGCTCCCCGTCCTGGCGAAGGCCCCCATCGAGGGTCTCGCCCTGGACTTCACCGGCGCGGCCGCGGCCAACCTCGACGCGCTGGCCGCCGTCGGCGGGCTGCCCGGCAGGCGTCTGCTGGCCGGCGTCGTCGACGGCCGCAACATCTGGATCAACGACCTGTCGAAGTCGCTGTCCACTCTCGGCACGCTCCTGGGCCTCGCCGACCAGGTCGACGTCGCCACCTCCTGCTCCCTCCTGCATGTCCCGCTCGACGCCTCGGCGGAGCGCGACATCGACCCGCAGATCCTGCGCTGGCTCGCCTTCGCACGGCAGAAGACCGCCGAGACCGTCACCCTCGCCAGGGCCCTCGCCCACGGCACCGACGCCATCGCCGGTGAACTCGCGGCGAACCGTGCCGACCTGGCCTCCCGAACCGGCTCGCCCATCACCCGCACTCCGGACGTACGGGCCCGCGCCGAAGCCGTGACGGACGCCGATTCCCGCCGCTCCCAGCCGTACACCGAACGCGCCGCGGCGCAGCGCGCCCGTCTCGCGCTGCCGCTGCTGCCCACCACGACCATCGGATCGTTCCCGCAGACCGGCGAACTGCGCACCGCCCGCGCCGACCTGCGCGCCGGGCGCATCGACACCGTCGGCTACGAGGAACGCATCGAGGCCGAGATCCGGGACGTCATCGCCTTCCAGGAGAAGGCGGGCCTGGACGTCCTGGTCCACGGCGAGCCCGAACGCAACGACATGGTCCAGTACTTCGCCGAGCAGCTGACGGGGTACCTGGCCACGCGGCACGGCTGGGTCCAGTCCTACGGCACCCGCTACGTCCGTCCGCCGATCCTGGCCGGCGACGTCTCGCGCCCCCGGGCCATGACCGTCCGCTGGACGGCCTATGCCCAGTCCCTCACTCCTCGCCCCGTCAAGGGCATGCTCACCGGACCGGTCACCATGCTCGCGTGGTCGTTCGTCCGCGACGACCAGCCCCTCGCCGACACCGCCCGCCAGGTCGCCCTCGCCCTGCGCGACGAGGTCGACGACCTTCAGGCGGCCGGGACCTCGGTCATCCAGGTCGACGAACCCGCACTCCGGGAGACCCTGCCGCCGCGCGCAGCCGACCACGCCGCCTACCTGGCCTGGGCGACCGAGGCGTTCCGGATCACCACATCCGGTGTCCGCCCGGACACCCAGATCCACACGCACATGTGCTACGCCGAGTTCGGCGACATCGTCCAGGCGATCGACGACCTCGACGCCGACGTCATCAGTCTGGAAGCCGCCCGCTCCCACATGCAGATCGCCCGCGAACTCGCCGCCCACGGATACCCGCGGGAAGCGGGGCCGGGTGTCTACGACATCCACTCCCCCCGCGTACCCGGCACACAGGAGGCCGCCGACCTGCTGCGCACCGCACTCGAAGCGATCCCGGCCGAGCGGCTGTGGGTCAACCCCGACTGCGGACTGAAGACGCGGGGCTGGCCCGAAACCCGGGCCTCCCTGGAGAGCCTGGTCGCCGCGGCCCGCACGGTCCGAGGTGAGCTGCCCGCCTCCTGACCGAAGCGACCGTGCGGGGCCGGACGCACCACCGACGACCCGGCCCCGCACGGTCCTGGAGGCAGGCGTCGCCCGGCGGGCGGGCCTTCGGCAGCGAGGGGCTCACCCGGGGCCACGGCGTCCAGTACCACCGTCCGGGTGCGCGTCACCCACGCGAAGGCCGGCCATGTCACGTACTCCCTGAACGACGGGGCCGCCCGGCCACTGCGCCTGGACGCCGACGGCTTCTACTCCGGCGACTGGTCCATCGACCCGGACCGGTCCGAGAATCGCTCGGTGACCCTGGAGGTGAGTGCGCGGGTGGCGGGCCGGACGCTCACCGACTCCGCGCTCGTCTTCCTCGGCGAGGTGACACCCCTGCCGGCCGGGTGGGTCGACGACTTCGAGAGCTACGCCGGGGACGACGTCACCCTCAGCGAGACGGTCGACGCGGACTGGTCCGCCTTCACTTCTCTGTCGCTGTGGCTGAAGGGCGACGGTTCCGCCAACGGCGCCACCCTCCAGATCGTCGCCGACGGGGTGTACTTCGAGTACGGGGCACCGCTCGGCGACACGACCGGCAAGGAAGTCGACGCACCCTTCAGTGAGTTCAAGCCTGCCCCCTGGGACACCTCACACGCCGGAGCCGTCCTCGACGCGGCCCGTCTCGCCAAGGTGACGGCGTTCAATCTGTACCTCGGCCATGGGAGCGGAGCGGCGACCACAGGCACGGTCTACGTCGACAACATCAGAGCTCACTAGCACACCGGCGCGGCCGCCAGTGAGGCCGCAAGCAGGCAGGCGGCCTTGGACTGAGGGCCCCGGCCGCGCGCCCGCCAGGCCCGGTGGGTCAGAACATCGCCAGCCGATCCACCAGCAGTTCCACCCTGCGCTCGGTGTCCTCGGGCGGGAGCCGTCCCGCCCGGGTCAGGGTGGCCAGTCCGTGCAGGGCCGCCCAGAACGTCTCGGTGAACAGGCCCGGATGGACGCCGTCCCCGGCTACCTCGCCAAGGCTTTCCAGCAGGGCGGCGAAGCCGTCCTTCAGCGGCTCCGGGGTGTCCTCGTGCGCGAACGCCAGGCCGCCGTCGAGCCGGAACATGGCGTCGTAGACCGCCGGGTTGCGTTCGGCGAAGTCGAGGTAGGCGCGGGCCAGCGCGGTGACCCGGGCGCGGGGACCGTCCGCGGCGGAGGTCGCGGCCCGCAGCGCCACCGCCATCTCGGCGGCACCCTGGAGGGCCACGGCGCCGATGATCTCGCGCTTGCCGCGGAAGTGGCTGTAGAGGACGGGCTGGCTGTACTCGATGCGCTCGGCGAGCCGGCGCGTGGTGACTGCGTCCCAGCCCTGCTGCTCGGCGAGTTCGCGGGCCGTCGCCACGATGAGGCGCTCGCGGTCCGCCCGTTCCCGCTCCTTGCGTTCCTGTACCGACATAAGTCGATCCTAGCACCGCTAGACAATCGAGCGGCAGCAGTACTAGCGTTGCCTCATCTGCTAGCAATGCTAGATATCTGGAGGGGCAGCCATGCTCAGCGCACTCGAGGTGTTCACCACCGTGGCCGTCGGCCTGATGGTGGGGGTCGAGTTCTCCGTCGCCTTCGTCGTCAACCGAATCCTCGCCGCACTCCCCGAGGACAGCGGCCAACTCGGCCGCGCCCACGGGGGCCGGATGCTCGGCGCCGTGATGCCGTTCTGGTACATCGGCTCGTTGATCCTTAGTGCGGTCTGGGCCGTCACCGGTTGGCACCGCCCTGGCGCCGGCCTCGTCGTCATCGCCGCCGCGCTGCTGATCGTGAGCGTGATCATGTCGGTTGTGCTGCTCGTCCCGATCAACGACCGGGGCAAGACGTGGACCCCGGAGAACCGGCCCGCGGACTGGAAGGAACAGGCGAACCGCTGGGACCGCTACCACTACGTCCGCGTCGCCGTCATCATCGCCGCCTTCACCCTGCTCGTCGCCGCCCTCGCCTGAGCCCACGCGGAGCTGCCCGCGACGGCACCGCCGTCGCACGCCGTGTTCAGAGTTGACCGGCCCGGGCGCGCCCGGGCCGGTCGACTGCGCGGCCCAGTGCGTCGGGGTGGCGGCGTGCCCCTGCACGCGACAGACGGCGGACGCCTTCGACCGCGGGGCCCGCGGCCTCACATGTCCGAGGGACAGTACAGCGGCGCGCTGTCGGCGTCGTCCTTGGTGATGAGACGGATCGGCGTGTGGTCGATCCTCTCGGCCTTCTGCCGGCGCATCAGGGAGATGGTGTTCCTCACCGCCAACTCGCCCGTGTCGGCGGCCGAGTTGGCGACCGTCGCCGAGAAGCGTCCGTCCTTGAGCGCGGCCAGGCCCTCGTCGGTTCCGTTCACGGTGACGATCTTCACCGCCGTCGCCCCGCCCGCGTCGAAGGCCTCCCGGGCGGCGAAGGCCATGTCCTCGTTGGCGACGAAGGCGTAGTCCAGACCCGGATGCTCATGGATCATGGCCGCGGCCGCCTTGCGCGCGGTGTCCGCGTCGAACATGCCGAGCTCGTGGGAGACCACCCGCACCGTGGCCGGCAGCGCTCCGGTGAACGCGCCGACCAGGATGTCGGAGGCGGCACCGGGCGCTCCGGCGATCACGCCGGCCTCGGCCGGGCGGCCCGCCGCGTCCTCGCTGATCCACTCCGCGTCGAGTCTGCCGACCTCCGCGAGGTCGACCACGACCGCCCCCAGGATGCCGGTGGGATCGGCGTCGACCGAGGTCAGAAAGACGGGTATGCCGGCCTTCTCCGCCTGGGCGATGTCGTTCTTCAGCGCCTGTGTGTTGACCGTCTGGAGGATGATCACGTCCACTCCGCGGGCGATCATGTCCTGGACGTTGGACAGTTCCCGCGCGGCGTTCTGATGCGAGTTCGCCGTCACCAGCTCGGTGAGATTCCGTCTGGCCGTCTCCACGACGGACCGTTCCAGACAGGTGTGGAACGGCGTGGTGCCGCCGTTCACGAATCCGATCTTCAGCGGGCCGTCGTAGGCATCCGCGCCGCCGGGCCCAAGCGTGCAACCGCCGAGCCCGAGCACGGCAGCCAGCAGGACCGCGGTCGATGCCTTTCCGGCACGGGAGGAGTCGGGCATGGCGGGGCCACCTTCCAGGAAGTTCGGGACACTTCGGGGTGCGGGAAGACGGCGAGGCTGTCGCCGGGCGCCGGTCGAGGCTAGAAGCCCGGATCCGCGAAGGGACGCCCTCGGGAGTGCAGCTTTACGTTGCAGGACGTGCGGGGTGAAGTCCGCGCATCCGCGGGTACGGTCTCGCACCATCGCACGGCGAAACCGGACCGTGCCCCGACACAAAGGCGGATCCCCGTCATGAGGCTCCCCGTTCTCTCCGAAGACCTCGCCGTGCCAGGCACGGGTCCGAACACCCTTCAGGTGGATCTTCAGTCCGACCAGGAGCCGCGGTTCCCGGCTGTCCGCGGCCACGGCCCGGTCGCCGCGGTCGCGGACGGGGCCCGGTCGTGACGGCTCCGGTCGTGCGCGTCCGGGGCGTCACCAAGCGCTTCGGCGGGGCCACCGCGCTGAGCGGCGCGGACCTCGATCTGCGCGCCGGTGAGATCCACGCGCTCATGGGCATGAACGGAGCGGGCAAGTCGACCCTGGTCCACGTCCTGGCCGGCGTGCACCAGCCGGACGAGGGCGGCGTCGAGATCGACGGCCACACCCACGCCTCGCTCACCATGCGCCAGGCCCGCAGGCTGGGCGTGTCCTTCGTCCCCCAGCGCCGCGAACTGGTCATGGGCCTCACCGTCGCGGAGAACGTCCTGCTCGGCGACCTCCCGGTCACCCGCGGCCGCGTCGACTGGCGGTCGGTACGCACCCAGGCCCGCGCGGCACTCGACGCGCTGGACATCCACCTCGACGTGGAACAGCGGGCGGGCGAACTGACGGTCGCCGAGCAGACCATGGTCGAGGTCGCCCGCGAGGTGCGCCGCGGCGGACGCGTGCTCATCCTCGACGAGCCGACCGCCTGTCTGGGCGCGGACGCCGCGGCGCAGGTCAAGGGACTGGTTCGGCGACTGCGCGACGAGGGCATCGCGATCGTCTACATCTCGCACTACATCGACGAGGTGCTGGAGGTCGCCGACCGGGTCACCGTCATGCGCGACGGACAGGTGGTCCACAGCGGGTCCGCCGCTGAACTGGACGGTCCCGGCCTGGTCCGGCACATGGTGGGACGGGACGTCGTCTCGCGCCGCCCGGCCCGGCCGAAGCCGAAGGACGAGGTCGGACTGCGGATCGGCGGACTGACCCGGGGGCGGTTCATCCGCGACTTCGGCGTAGAGGTGCGCGAGGGAGAGGTGGTCGGTGTCCTCGGCGCCGCGGGCGACGCCCAGTCCTTCCTCTTCGATCTGCTCTCCGGACGGGCCCGCCCCGAGGCCGGTCACCTCGAAGTCGGCGGCCGGCCCGTACCGCTCGGGCGCATAGGCCCCTCCCTGCGCAGCGGTCTGCGATGCGTCACCGGCGACCGCCGCAACCTCGGCCTCGTCGCCGGGCTGTCGGTCGACGAGAACCTGATGCTCGCCGGTGACCGCTTCGCCCGGCGCCGTCTGCACCGCGAGGCCGACGTCGCCCGCCGCGCCGCCCCGCACCGTGACGCGTACGGCGTGGTCACTCTGGCCCGCAACCCGGACGTCGGCACGCTCTCGGGCGGCAACCAGCAGAAGGTGCTCCTCGCCAAGTGGCTAGAGACCTCACCCACGGCCGTGTTCCTGGAGGACCCCACCAACGGGGTCGACGTCGCGGCCATGGCCGACATCCACACCATCATCGACGAACTCGCCGGCCGCGGAGTGGCGGTGCTGCTCGCCTCGTCCTCCGCCGAGGAGGTCATGCGCCTGGCGGACCGAGCCGTCGTCGTCCGCTCCGGCCGCGTCGTCGCCGAACACGACATCACCCGCACGACCCGCGACGAACTCGTCGCGACCGCCCTGGGGGGTAGGAACTCATGAGCCTCAAGACCGCACCCGGCACCGACGACTCCCTCGGCGTACGCACCGGACGACAGCCCGCCCGGTACGCCGGGCTCGCCCGGCGCATCGCCCACGTCCCGCACCTGGGCCTCGTGGGCGTGCTCGCGGTGGTCGCCATCGTCGTCGGAGCCCAGAGCGACGCCTTCTTCACCGACGACAACCTCCTCAACATCGCCCGCCAGGTCAGCGTCGCCGCGGTGATCGCCGCGGCCCTCACCCTGGTGATGACCGCGGGCGGCATGGACTTCTCCATGGGCAGCAACGTCTTCGTCATCGCCGCCTTCTCCGCCCAACTCCTGCACGGCGGCACGTCCGTGACCGTGGCGGTCCTCGCCTCCGTCGCCCTCGGCACGGGCATCGGCCTGGTCAACGGGCTCGTCATCACGTACACCAATGTGGCGCCGTTCGTCGTGACCCTCGCCACCGCCACCATCCTCGACGGTGTCTCGCTCATCGTCCTCGACGGCAGGACGGTGTCCAGCGGAGGCGCACTGTCCGGCCTGGGCAGCGGCTATCTGCTCGGCATTCCCAATCTGACGCTGCTCGCGGCCGTCGTCCTCGTCCTCACCGCACTCGTCATGAAATACACGGCCTTCGGCCGGGACCTGTTCGCCATCGGCGGCAACGAACACGTCGCCCGCCTCAGCGGCATCGCCGTGAACCGCGACAAGCTGCTCCTCTACGCCGCGGCGGGCGCGCTGTCCGGCCTCGCGGGCGTCATGCTCCTGTCCCGTCTGGTCTCCAGCAGCCCCAGCCCCGGCGGCGGACTGATGCTCGAACTCGGTGCGGTCGCGGCCGTCGTCATCGGCGGCACCTCGCTCGCCGGCGGCCACGGCACCGTCGTCGGCACGGTCCTCGGCGTCCTGCTCCTGGGCGTCGTCGCCAACGCGCTGAACCTGCTGCAGATCTCGTCCTTCTACCAGCCGGTCTCCGTCGGCGCCGTCCTGGTCGTCGCGGCCGTCGCCAACCAGTTGCAGAAGTCCCGCCAGGGAAAGGGCCAGGGCCACTGACGGCACCGCCCGTCCGCGACTGACCGCACCGCCCGTCGGTCACCGAGCGTCCCGCTCCTCACGTACGACCACCCATTTCCGGTCGTACGGCCCCCCGTCACACCCCCGACCGCCCTCACGCACCTCACGCACGTCCTCCTCCCGAAAGGCACAGCACGATGAGAGTCACCCTCCGGCACCGCCGCACCCCGCTCGCCGCCGCGCTCGGCACCGCCCTGCTCCTCACCGGATGCGGCAACGGCACGGCAGGCGGCGGCGACGGCACGTACACGATCGGCTTCGTCAACGGCAGCAACACCGAGTTCCACACCTGTCTGCAGAAGTCGATCGAGCAGAAGGCCAAGGAGCTGGGCGTCGAGCTGTACACCGCCAACTCCACCCAGGACGCGGGCAAGGAACTGTCCAACATCGAGGACATGATCTCCCGGGGAGTCGACGCGGTCATCGTGCAGACCGTCAACGTCGACGCCCTGGAGGCCGACATAGAGAAGGCCAAGGGCGCGAACGTGCCGATCTTCCTGACGTCCGTGCTCCTCGACGACATGAAGGACGTGCTCGGCGCGTCCGTAGTGCCGCTCGCGGAGGTCGGCAAGCTGGACGCCCAGCTGGTCTCCGAGCACGCGGCCGGCAAGCCGGTCGAGGTCGGCGTGATCGCCGGCGCTCCCGGAGCCGCCTCCGACGTCCTGGTCGGCGGTTTCACCGGCAACCTGCCCGGCAACGCCAAGGTGGTCGCGAACCAGCCGGGCATGTTCAGCCCGGCCAAGGCCCAGGAGGTGGCCGAGAACATGATCCAGGCCCACCCCGGCCTGGACTACGTCTTCGTCGCCAACGAGGAGATGGCCTTCGGCGCGCTCAACGCCTTCAAGGCGGCCAAGTCCGACGTGAAGATCGTGACGAACAACGGCACCGAGCACGGCGTCGCGGCGGTCGCGGACGGCACGTTCCTCGGCACCGTCTCCAACCCGGCGCAGACCACCGGCGCGAACGCGCTGGAGCGCACGGTCAAGCTGCTGGACGGCGACAAGGCCGCCGAGAAGATCGTGCGCACCCCGCTCACGCTCGTCACCAAGGACAACGCGGGCACGGCCCCGGCCTACTGCCCCAAGTGACCGGCAGAGCCGGCCGGGCGTGAGGAACTCGACGCCCGGCCGGTCACGAGGACTTGGCCCGTCCCCCGCGAACGCCGCCCGCCCGCCCTTCCGGTGGGGCCGGGCGGCGTTCGGCGCCCCCTACCCGCGCACCACCGTCTCGGACCCCCTGGGCATCCCGGAGGCACAATGGACCGCCCGCTCGCCATGCGAAGCCGTGTCATTCTCGGACAGATCGAGAAGGAGGACCGTCCGGTCGTCGCTCCCCTCGACCGCGCCCGGGACACGCTCAGCGTCAACTGTCCCACAGGGATCGGCAGTCTCGATCTCGGTGAGGCCACGGCCGCCTTTTCCATGGCTCATCCGGGCATACGGGTCCATCTCGAGGTCGGCGAGATCCCGGACCGTACCGACGATGTCCTGCACGGCGGTTTCGACGTCGCTCTCCTCACCCGGGATCTCCCCGGCCGCGAGGTCCGGCGGACGCCGATCGCCTCGCTGCCCTTCGTGCTGTGCGCCGCCCCCTCGTACCTGGAGCGCGTGAGCCGGCCGACCGAGCCGCTCGGCCTGGGCGCGCACGACTGCCTCGTGCACAGCGACGCCCCCGTCTGGCGGATCGGCCGCGGACCGGCATCGACCACGCACGAGATCCGCAGGGTGGCGTTCTCCTCGAACTCGTACCTCGCCCTGCGGGCGGTCGCCGTGCGCGGCCTGGGCGTCGCCCTGCTGCCACGCCGGGCGGTCCACGACGAACTGCGCTCCGGGGCGCTGGAAGCGGTCCTGCCGGAACACGGGGTGCCGGACAGGCCGTTGTTCGCGATCCACCGTCCCGGGCCGTCCACGCCCCACGAGGTCCGCGTCTTCCTGGCCTTCCTCACCACCTGGTTCGCCGCGTGTCCCGTGCCGGGAAGCGTCACCGGAGCATGACCACGCGCCCGTCGGCCGTTGTGCGCGAGGCACGCATACCTTGCGCCGTGGGAGCTGTACGGGGCGGGTGCCGATCTGGCTTTAATGGATCGGCCCGATACGGGGCACGTCGTAGCCTGCCCCGAAGAACACATCCTTCACTGGGAGTTGTAATGCCGCGTACACAAGCCCGCGTCGTCACCGACCGGCCGCACCGCTATGCCAAGCAGCTCGCTGCCCATCTCGGCCGGCGCATCGAGACCAGCTGGGACGAGGAGAGCGGCGAAGGCCGGCTCGTCTTCCCCGACGGCGCCGGGGTCGGAGTCCTCACGGCCGCCGAAGGCGCCCTGCTGCTCGATGTGACCACCGAGGCGGAACACCTCGACCGGATCGAGGACGTGGTGGGCCGACACCTGGTCCGGTTCGGCACCAAGGACGAACTCGAGGTGCGGTGGTCGCGTGACACCGGTGAGCCCGGAAGCACGCAGCGCAACACGGGCGACACCGCCTGAGCAGCGAGGGGTCACCCCGGTGACCGGCGCCGCGGGGCGTCGTCCGCCTCGAACGCGGGCGTCGAGTTCTCCCTGAACCAGCGGGTCAGGAACTCGAGAAAGACGGTGACCTTGCGGGGTGTGGCGTCCCCGGGCCCGTAGATCGCGTAGAGGGGACGGTCGGGAACGGGGACCTGGGGAAGCACGACCTGGAGGGCGCCGGACAGCAGGTCGCCGTGTGCCGGCTGCTGCGGGAGCAGGGCGATGCCGCGGCCGTGGACGGCCGCCTTCTGCAGGGCCAGGTAGGAGTTCGAGGAGTACGCCACGTTGCGCACCTTGAGCAAGGTCGCCGTGGGCCCGTGCCCGAACCGCCACACCGGCTCGTTGGTGTGGACGAGGCAGTCGCGTTCGGCCAGATCGCCGGGGTGCTCCGGGGCTCCGTTGCGCTCGATGTAGTCCTTCGACGCGCACAGCACGAACGGCAGCGACGAGATCTTCCTGAGCCGGACCGTGGAATCCCTGAGGTCTCGTGTGTGCAGTGCGATGTCGAAGCCGCTGTCGATGAAGTCGTAGGTGCGGTCCGACATCCCGCCGAGTTCGAAGTGCACGGAGATCTTCGGATGCGCCGCGGCGAATGCGGCGATCGCCTCACCGAGGTCGAGGCTGCCGATCCATTTGGGCGCGACGATACTCAAGGCGCCTTCGGCCCGGTCGTGGAGCTGGGAGATGTGCGCGTCCTCCGCCTCTATCTCCTTGAGGATGCGCGTGGCGAACTCGGCGTAGCGCAGGCCGGATTCGGTGAGCGTGACCGAGCGGGGTGTGCGGTTGACGAGCCGTACGCCGACCTGTGTCTCCAGCTCCGCGACATGCCGTGAGATGAGCGAGCCCGAGGAGCCGAGGGATTTCGCGGCTCCCCGGAAGCTGCCGATCTGCGCGACGGTGACGAAGCTGTGCATGAGGGTGATGCGGTCCATGGAGTTCCTCCCGTCGCCCTCGGCAGCGGCGTGCCTGGGGCCCGTGTCGGGTCGGGCTGGTGTGCGGTGGGGTCGGAAAGCGAGGGGGCACGGGTACGTGGGTATCCGTGCCCCTTGTTCAGTGCTTCTCGTAGGCCTGTGGCGGATACCAGGCGTCGGTGTGCAGCGGGCTTTCGGGGTCGGGCCGGTGGGATGTCAGCCGGCGGTTCAGGTGCTCGCCGTGGTGGCCGTGGTGGGCGTAGTGGTCGAGCAGGAGATCGTGGCCGAGGTCGTTGTTCAGGTCGCGCCAGACCGTGTGCTTGTGCTGGCCGGCGGCCACCGCGTTGTCCGCCTCGACCAGCAGGCCGGAGGTGGAGACGCGGTAGTAGTGCGCGGTGTCGGGCTCGGTGCCGCCGGCCCAGGCGAAGTGCAGTGCGGAGGGGTCTTCGCGGAACACCTCGTCGCGGTAGCGCGCGGTGATCTCCTCTGGGCCGGTCTCGACGTAGCGCAGCAGGAGTTCGCGGACCGCGGTCAGTTCGCTGCCGCTGAGGTCGGCGCCGTTGACGCCCGAGGGCGCGTCCTTGGTGAAGCGGAGCATGCGCCGGTCCTCGTCGGTGGTGGTGTAGCCCACGATGCCCAGGTCGACGGGGTCCGGCCACTCCTCGGCGCCGACCCGGGGAACCTGGCGTGTCACGAAGTCGGCGGGTGCCACGTCGTGGATGACGGCCTGGGCGCGCAGGTCGGGTGACAGGGCGTGCAGGATGTCGAAGGCCCTGTGGGCGTGTTCGCCGAGCGGGTCGAGGACACCGGCGGGTATGGGCATGGCGCCCATGGCCATCGGGGTGATGGTCAGATACCGCTGGGCGACGACGGTGAAGTTCATCGAGAGGTGGTGGCCGATGACGCGCCATCCCCAGGTGTCCTCGAATCCGGGGCGCCCGAAGATCGTGAACCAGTAGGCGTCCGGGCTTCGGAAGTCACCGGCGAACACGCCGAACTGCCGCTCGATCACATCGAGTTCGCGCAGGATGTTCTCGGTGGCCATCACGGCCAGGGCCTGGCTGTAGCCGCGCATGCTGAGCCCGGACTTCAGAAGGGTGTGTGCCAGGGTCCGCTGGTGGCCGTCCAGTTTGGTGAGCGGCACGCCCGTGCGGTCGGGTTTGGGGATGAAGTCCCAGTCCACGCGGCGCGGGTCGCTCATCTCGGGGATGTGCATGCGGCTGCGCAGGTCCGGGGGGAGTGAGTCCAGCAGCGCCCACGCCGAGAACAGCATTCTCTTGATGGCGAGCGGCGCCTCGTAGTTCATGGAGGGCTGTCGTGTCATTGTTCCTCCCGCTTCAGGCGGCCGGGTCGGGGGTGCTGTCGGCGCCGGTCCGCGCAAGCACGGCGAGCAGGTCGCAGTGGACCCGCGCAGGGCCGTCGAGTCGTGCGGCGACGGCCTGCCGCGCCGGCCGGTGTGCGGGATCGGGGAACATGGCCAGCCACTCGCGGTTGAGTGCCTCACGGTCGTGGAGGTCGGCGAGATGGAAGGTCATCTTCAGGATGTCGTCGGTGCTGCCGCCCGCGGCCCGCATGAGGGCCCGCACATGCCGGAAGACGTTGGCGCACTGCTGCTCCAGTGCGGGCGGCATCTCGCCGGTCACCGGGTCGCGGCCGGTGAGGGCGCCCGATGCCAGGAAGGGGCCGATCCGGCCGGCGGCCGGGATCGGGTTGGTGTGCGTGAAGCCCGGCAGTTCGATGCTGATCCGTTCCGTCATGGCTCAGGCTTCCGTGACGACGCGGTTCTCCAGGGCGCCGAGCCCCTGGATCTCGGCGCGCACCACGTCACCGGCCCGCAGGAAGTTCCTGGTGGGTGCGCCGATGCCGGAGGGTGTGCCGGTGGCGAGGATGTCGCCGGGCATGAGCGTGAAGACCTGCGACAGATAGGCGATCTGCTCGTAGATGTTGTAGATCATGTCGTTCGTCGACCAGTCCTGGCGCACCTCTCCGTTCACCGTGAGCGTCATCCGCAGGTCGAGCGGGTCGGGGATCTCGTCGTCGGTGGTGAGCCAGGGGCCGATGGGGCCGTGGGTGTCGAAGGACTTGCCGAGGGTGAACGTGGGCGAGCGCTTCTGGAGCCAGTCGCGGACCGACACATCGTTCACCACGAGGTAGCCGGCGATCACCGACCGGGCGTCCTCGACGCTCACGTGCTTGCAGCGGCGGCCGATGACGACGCCCAACTCGATCTCGTAGTCGAGTTCTTCGGAGAGGTCCGGCTTCACCACGTCGGCGTGCGGCCCGACGACGCAGGACACCTGCTTGTTGAACCACATCTGGTTCGCGGGTACGGGAATGCCCGCCTGGCGTGCCTCTTCGGCGTGCTCGCGGTAGTTCATGCCGATGCCCAGGTACTTCTGGGGGTCGTCGACCGGGGCGTCGAGGACGACGTCGGCGAGGCGGTGTTCCGGGCCCTGCGCGGCGGCGATGCGCTCGTCGAGCGAGGGCAGGTCCGGCAGGATCGCCCGCAGCGAGGTCCCCATCTCGGCGGAGATGTCGGTGATCCGGTCTCCGGTGACGCGGCCGAGCCGGACCGGACCGTCGGCGACGTGGAAGCGTGCGAGTCTCATGCGGGTCAGCCCTTCTGCTCGATCGCCGTGTCCGCGAGGCCGGCCCGCTCGGCTTCGGTGGCCGGCCAGACGTGCTCGCCGTCCGGGGTCATCTGGAAGCTGACGAAGCGCCAGGCTCCGTCCTCGCAGCGGCGCAGCACCTGGATGACCTGGCCCTGGACGACGCGTTCCGTTCCGTCGGGGCTGTCGAGCCGGTTGACGATGCGGCCGGTCATGACCGCCACGTCACCGATCACCCGGATGGTGAGGGGGCCGCGCCTCATGTCGAGGTAGGCCTGGCGGGTGGCGACGTGCTCCAGGAGCTGGGCCTTGTCGTGGGTGAGGCCCGGCGCGTGCGTGTGGACGAGGGTGTCGTCGTAGAGGTCGTCCAGTGTGGTGAGGTCGACGGCGAGGAGGGCGGTCCGCCGCCGGTCCTCGACCGCGAGGATCTGTGCGCGGGTGTCGTCGTCGGCGTACACGACGGGCTGGGGGTGAGGGTGGTTCATGTGAGTCCTTCGTACGATGCGTCGTCGGGCCGCGGGTCGCCCCGCGCGGCCGGCTGGGGCGCGGGGCCGCGCCCCAGCCGTGTCCTGACGACCGGTGGGCCGGTGAGTGAGCGGTCAGCGGTGGGCGTTCTCGGTGCGGAATCCGGTGGTGTCGCCGGCCTCGTGCCCCGGCCGGGGCTGGCCGACGAGCGCGTGGTACCTGCTGAAGATGGCGTCGGCCTCGGCGAGGGGCAGGACGTCCTCGATGTCGGTGAAGCGCTCGCCGCCGGTGCGCTCCTCGACCATCCGCCGGATCACCTCGTAGCCCTCGCCGCGGTGGGCCATGACGATGCCGTTGACCGCCTGGAGGCGCTGGTCCTCGAAGGCCTTCAGGGCGGTGGGAACGTCCTCGCAGGTCGCCAGCTTCTCGGCGAGCGCGCCGCCGTCGACGATCGCCTGACAGGCGCCGTTGCCCCCGCGCGGGTACATCGCGTGCGCGGCGTCGCCGATGAGGATGACGCGGCCGTCGGTCCAGGTGTCCAGGGGGTCGTGCCGGATGAGGGGGAAGAGGTAGACCTCGCGGGCGTTGCGCAGCATCTCCTGGACGTCGAGGTGCACCAGGTCGCAACGGTCGTAGTAGGGCAGGATCTCGTTGATGGTGCCCAGTTGGTTCCAGTCCTCGACGGACTCCTCGCGGGTGGCCTCGACGACCCAGTTCACCAGGACCTTGCCGGTGCCCTCGAAGTCGTCGGCGATCGGGTACACGATCATGCTGGAGGTCTGGGGCGCGCCGATGTGCAGGATGGTGCCGCCGCTGCCGAAGGGCTCCATCAGCGTGGTGCCGCGCCACATGGTGATGCCGGAGTAGACCGGCTCGGCGGCGTCGGGGTGCATCTGCCTGCGGATCGCGGACTTGATGCCGTCGGCGGCGATCGCGAGGTCGGCGGTCACCTGGGAGGTGTTGCCCTGCTGGTCCACCAGGTCGAGCGTGACGCGGTCGCCGTGGTTGGTGTAGCCGGTGCAGCCCGTGCCGAGCACGACCGCGTCCTCGCCGAGCCGGTCGAGCACGGTGCGGTAGAGCAGCATCTGGAGGCGGCCGCGGTGCACGAACCGCTGCTCGTACAGGTAGCCCATGTGCACGCCGCAGAGTTCGGCGTAGATCTCCTGGCCGTACTTGTTGTAGAAGATCGAGTCCACCGCGTCGACGGATATGGCCCTGAACTCCTCGAGCAGGCCGAGTTCTTCGAGTTCCTTGGTGCCGTAGACCTTGACGTCGATGCCCACCCCGAGCGGCTTGAGTTCGGGGACGGTCTCGTAGATGCGGGGCCGGAAGCCCTGCTGGTGCAGGCGCAGGGCGGTGGCCAGGCCCGCCGGGCCCGCGCCGATGACGGCGATGTCGAGTGAGGTGCTGGTCATGAGGGTCCTCGGGTCGGTGTGGTGCCCGCGTCCGGTGCGGGACCGGGCGTGGTGGTCAGGCGTTCGGGCGTGAGCCGTCGATCTCGTCCAGGAACCGCAGGGTCGTGTCCCAGGCGCGGGCGGTGCTCCGCGCGCTGTACGCGACGACGTCGGGTCTGGGCGAGGACTTCGCCATGGGGCTGGTGAAGGCGTGAACGGTGTTGCTGTAGACGTGCATCTGCCAGTCGGTGCCGGCTCTGCTCATCGCCGAGGTGAGGTCGGCGCGCATCTCGGCCGTGGCCATCGGGTCGCCGTCGCCGGAGCAGGCCAGTACGGCGGTGTCCTTGGCCGCGGACCAGTCGGACTCGAGGATGTCGAGGCCGCCGTGGATGCTGATCGCGCCGGCGAGTTCGCCGCCGGTGCGTGCGTGTTCCAGTGCCGACGACCCGCCGAAGCAGTATCCGAGGGCCACGACGGCGGTCGCCGCGATCTGCGGTTCGGCCAGGAGTGCCTGGTGGGCGGCGCGTACCCGTGCGAGCCAGGTGTCCCGGTCCTTCGCCATGGCGCCGATGAGCGGGCCGAACTCGGCCTGGTCGACGGGCAGGCGCCGGTCGCCCCACAGGTCGGCGACGAGGACGGGGTGACCGCGTTCGGCCAGGCGCCCGGCGATCCCGGTCATGTGGCCGGTGACTCCGTAGGCGTCGGGGAGCAGCAGTACGGCGGTCTCCCGTCGGCCGGCGGCCGGCAGGCACACCTGGCCGAGCATGCGGGTCGCCTCGTGCCGGTACTCGACATCGTGCGAGATCACGTCGCTCATCTGCGGAAAGGGTCCCTTCTGATCGGCGCGCTCCCGCGTCGGGGCGCGGTGGCAGGCGGCGTCCGCCAGTCGTCGGCGTGACGCCACAGCAGGACCGTAAACGAGATCGTGTACGATTTCAATCACGAAATCACTTGCGATATGAGCGCTCCAGGACTAGCTTCCATATTAGATTTCGTACACGATCTGATCTGTGATGCGGCCGGGCGCCCCCGACGGGATGGTGGGCGCAGGGACATCGGACGGCCGCCGAAATCCATGTACGACGAGAGGGAACTCCCCCATGACCGTGGTCGACATCAACATCCACCACCTCCCCGAGGACCTGTTCTCCAACCCGAGGATCCTCAACGGCTTCCTCGACAGCGCCCCGCGCGGCTTCGGCGAGATCGCCCGGGTCGCCGAGCTGGAGGACGGCCGCAAGCAGCTCATTCTGGAGAAGCCGGCCGGCTACCAGAACCTCAACTACGTAGACGGCGACTACAGCGCCGCCGCCAAGCTCGCCGCCATGGACGAGGCGGGCGTCGACTACGGGATCATGCGTGTCCCCGTCTGGCAGGAATGGCTCCCCCTGGAGACCTGCCGCGAGGTCAACGACAACGCCCACGAGATCGTGAAGCGGTCCGGCGGCCGGCTCTTCGCCACCGCGTGCGTGCCGCCGTGGGGCGGCAAGGAGAACATCTACGAACTGGAGCGGTGCGTCAAGGAACTGGGCGCCGTCGGCGTCCAACTCGCCTGCCACTACGGCCAGCTCTACCTCGACGACCCGGTCTTCGAGCCGTACCTGAAGGTCATCGAGAAGCTCGGCGTCCCCGTCATCGTGCACCACACCCCCCTGCCGGTGGAGTGGCGCTCGGTCGTCGACTACACCAACCTGCGACGCGAGTTCGGCCGCATCGTGGACCAGGCCACGGCGGTCGGCCGCGAGCTGTTCAGCGGGATGTTCGACCGTATGCCCGGCCTGCGCTTCGTCCACACGATGCTCGGCGGCAACTGGTTCGCCAACACCGCGCTGCTGACGCCGCACAAGTCGAACAAGAAGGAGGCCATCGACCGCCTCGACCCGACCGGCGGCGACAAGATCCAGAGCTACCTGAAGAACAACATCTACTTCGACCTGACCCACCCTCACTCGTGGGGCAAGGACCAGGTCGAGTGCGCGCTCAAGGTCAACGGCGCCGACCACTACATGTTCGGCTCCTCCTTCCCCGTCTTCTACGGCTGGATGAGCCAGGGCGTGGACTTCCTCAAGAACACCGTCGAGATCAGCGACGAGCAGCGCGAGATGGTGCTGTCCGGCAACGCCAAGCGTCTCTTCCAGCTCCCCATCTGATCCGGCACCGAGCGGAAGTCCGAGGAGAGTGAGACGCCCATGAGCCAGAACGACGCCCAGGACGACCAGGACATCGACGGCTTCTTCTCGACCGCCCGTGTCGCCGCACGGGGACAGGCGGTCGAGCTGCCCACCGACAGCTACACCCACTACCTCTACGGCCTCGACGACCCGAAACTCGCCGACGTCCGGGGTATGGACTACGAGGAGTTCGCACGGGACCGCCACAGGGCGCCCTTCCTCCAGGACCTCCTGGCGTCGTGGCGCTCCTTGTACGACCAGCCGTTCACCGGGGTCACGTCCGACGGGGTGGTCCGACTCGGCCTGTACGACCTCCCCGAGAACCCGGACGTCGATCCGGAACCCCACCGGGCGGCGGAGCGGCTGCTGGCCGTCCTCACCCTCGAGGAGGAGGAGTCGCTCTGCCACCCGGTCACGGCCCCCGAGTGGCGCGCGTGGAGCAACCCGGAGTTCGTCATCCACCGGGTGGGACTGCGCCTGGAGGACCTCGCGCCCGAGAAGGCCGAGGCCGTCCTGGACGTGGTGCGTGCCTCGCTCAGCCCCGAAGGCTACGAGCGGGTCACCGCCGCCATGGCGCTCAACGGGGTGCTCGGTGAACTGGTGGACCTGCCCGCGGTGATGAACGACCGCAGCTACTGGTTCTCACTCTTCGGCCGGCCGGACCCGCTCGCACCCTGGGGCTGGCAGCTCTTCGGCCATCACGTGGCCGTCAACTTCGTCTCCGTGGGAGGCCGGCACGTCATCGCGCCGGTCTTCCTCGGGGCCGAACCCGCCCTCACCGAGGAACAACCACCGCTGTTCGCCGCCCGCGAGGAGACCGCGCTCGAACTCGCCGCGTCACTCGGCACGGAACAGCGCGCGAGCGCGATCGTCTACGACTCCGTCCTCGACCCCGCGATGCCCGAGGGCCGTCTGCACCCCGCCGACGAACGCCATGTCGCGGGCGCCTTCCGGGACAACCGGGTGATCCCCTGCGAGGGAATCCGGGGCTCGGAACTCACCGAACGGCAGCGCACACTGCTGCGTTCGGTGGTCGCGGACTTCCTGCTCCTCCTCAAAGAGACCCAGCGCGAAGCGGCACTGGCGCAATACGACGCCCATGCCGACGACACATGGTTCGCCTGGTACGGGGCGACCGACGGCTCCCAGCCGTTCTACCTGCGGGTGCACAGCCCGGTGATCATCGCCGAGCTGGACCACCACGCGGGAGTCTGGCTGAACAACCGGCTGCCGGCGCGCTTCCACGTGCACACCACACTGCGGCACCCGAACGGCAACGACTACGGCCGTGCCCTCATCGCCCGATGGCACGAGCGGGCGGAGTGATCAGCGATGACGCTGCCCGTTCGTATGCTGCGGAAGCTGAGCCTCGTACGAGGTGACCGCTTCCACGGTCCGCAGCTCGTGCTGCTTGGCCGCGGACTCGATGGCGTCGGAGTCGGCACCGGACTCGATGAGGTCGAGGATTCCGTCGTGCTCGGCCAACGACGCCTCGGCCCGGCCCGGCGCGTACCAGAAGGCCGACCTACGGATGACCTCCAGGCGCGCCCACTCGTTGCACACCATCGCCACCAGCCGTTCGTCACCGGCACGCGAGGCGAGCAACTCGTGGAACTCGCGGTTGAGACGGCCGAATTGGGCCGGGTCGAACGCGGAGAGGGCTTCCCCCATGCGCCGGTTGAGGCCGCGCGCGGTCGCCAGGTCGTCCTCGGTCAGATGCGGCGCCGAGAGCGCGGTCGCGTAGCCACCGATGCGGGCGAGCAGGCTCAACCCCTGCTGCCAGGCATTGGTGTCGAAGGAACGCACCAGCGCCCCCACGTTGGGAATGATCTCCACCCAGCCCTCGGCCTCGAGCCGGCGCAGCGACTCGCGCCACGGCACGGAGCTGATCCCGTACTCACGCACGAGCTGGTTGATGACCAGACGGTGGCCAGGCGCGTACGTGCCGTCCATGATCCTCTCCTTGAGGATCTGGAAAGACTGCTCGGCTTTGCTCTGCATACCGCGAATTCTACTGAGAGGAGCACACGGTGACCGGACCCGGGAGGGATGGGCACCCCGGAGTGCGGCGCCCGGGCAAGATAATCGCCGTCCACACCAGCTACGCCTCACGCGCCGCGGAGTGCGGCGACCGGCCCGCGCACCCGACGTACTTCCTCAAGCCCTCCAGCTCCCTCGCCCCCTCCGGCGGACAGGTGGAGCTCCCCGCCGGCACGGCCCAGCTGTCCTGCGAGGGCGAGATAGCCCTGGTCATCGGCCGGGCGGCACGCCGCGTCAGCCGTGAGGAGGCATGGACGTACGTCGGCTGGGTCAGCGCGGCCAACGACCTCGGCGTCGCGGAGCTGCGAGCCCAGGACCGCGGGTCCAACCTCCGGTCCAAAGGCGGTGACGGCTTCACACCGCTGGGTCCCGAGCTGATCGACGCGCAAGAGGTCGGCCCGGCCGGGCTGCGCGTCCGCACCTGGGTCAACGGGGAACTCGCCCAGGAGGACAGCACCGAAGGACTCCTCTTCCCCTTGGAACAGCTCGTCGCCGACCTCTCCCAGCATCTGACCCTCGAACCGGGCGATGTCATCCTCACCGGCACACCGGCGGGTTCACGCGTGCTCGCCCCCGGCGACATCGTCGAGGTCGAGGTGGACGCCCCGGCCGCGCCCGGAGCGCCGACCTCGCGGCGGCTGCGCACCACGGTGGTCCCCGGGACCGTGCCCTTCGACGCCCAGCTCGGAGCGCTGCCGGAGCCCGTCGCCCGGCGGACGGCCCTCTCCCCCGAACTGCGCGACAAGCTCCTGCGCACCCCCGTGGCCGGCCTGTCGGCACAGCTCCGCAAGCGCGGACTCGACAACGTGTCCATCGAAGGACCGCGGCCACTGACGCCCGGCACCAAGATCGTCGGAACGGCCAGGACCCTGCGGTTCGTCCCCCACCGCGAGGACCTCTTCGCGGCGCACGGCGGCGGGTACAACGCGCAGAAGCGGGCCTTCGACGCCGTGGCGGCCGGTGAGGTGCTGGTGATCGAGGCCCGCGGGGAGCGGGGGGCGGCGACGCTGGGCGACGTCCTCGCCATCAGGGCCCACACCCTCGGGGCGGCCGGCATCGTGACCGACGGCGGCGTGCGCGACGCCGACGCGGTCGCGGCCGTCGGCATCCCGGTCTTCGGCGCGGGCAGACATCCCGCCGTCCTGGGCCGCAGGCACGTCCCGTGGGACCACGACCTGACCATCGCCTGCGGCGGGGCCACGGTCCAGCCCGGCGATGTGATCGTCGCCGACTCCGACGGTGTGGTCGTCGTCCCGCCCGCGCTGGCCGAGGAGGTGGCCGACGCCGCGCTCGCCCAGGAGGACGAGGACGCCTGGATCGCCGACCAGGTGAAGGCGGGCCACCCCGTGGACGGACTGTTCCCGATGAACGCGGCCTGGCGGGCCCGCTACACCGAGTGGCAGGCACGGCAGTGAGCGCACCGAGTCAGGAGGGCAAGTCCCAGACGGCCTACCGATGGATCCGCGAACGCATCGCCGCGGGGGTCTTCGGCCCCGGATACCGGCTGGTCCTCAGCTCCCTCGCCGCCGATCTGTCCATGAGCGTCGTCCCCGTCCGCGAGGCCCTGCGCGCCCTCACCGCCGAGGGCCTGGTGACCTTCGAGCGCAACGTCGGCGCGCGGGTGGCCGCCGTGGACGGCACCCAGTACCGCTTCACCATGCAGACGATCAGCGTGCTGGAGAGCGCGGCGACGGCCCTCGCGGCCCCGTTCCTCAGCGGGGACGACATCGCGCGGGCCCGGGAGCTCAACGACGTGGTGCGCCGCGGCCTCCCCGATCTCGATCCCCGGATCTTCCGGGAGGTCAACCAGGAACTCCACCACACGCTGTACGCGAGATGCCCCAACCCACGGCTCCTGGAGATCATCCATGCCGAGTGGGTGCGGCTCGGGCACCTGCGCGGCTCCTTCTCCGACATCGCCCCCGGCCGCGCGGCGGCCGCGGTGGCGGAGCACGAGGCACTGATCGACCTCATCGAGAGCGGCGCACCCGCCGAGGAGATCGACCGCACGGCCCGCCGGCACCGCGCCGGGTCCCTCACCGCCGATCTGGCGGTACGCCACCCCGAGCTCAATCCCTGCGACCTCTCCGTCCCCGAAGGAGTGTGAATGCTGCCGCCCGAAACGATCAACCAACTGGCCGCGGAGTTGTCGGAGGCCCATCGGCAGCGGGGGGGGGGGCCCCCGACCCCCCCCCCCCCCCCCCCCCCCCCCCCCCCACCCCCCCCCCCCCCCCCCACCCCCCCCCCCCCCCCCCCCCCCCCCCCCCCCCCCCCCCCCCCGGCACCCCGAGGCGACCGTCGAGGACTCCTACGCCGTCCAGAGCGCCTGGCGGGACGAAAAGCTGGCGTCCGGGCGCCGGCTGGTCGGCCGCAAGATCGGGCTGACCTCGAAGGCCATGCAGTCGGCCACGGGCATCACGGAACCCGACTACGGGGTCGTCTTCGACGACACCGTGTGGCAGAACGGTGCCGTCGTCCCCTTCGACGACTTCTCCAACGTACGCATCGAGGTGGAGCTCGCGTTCCTCCTCGAGGAGCCGCTGGAAGGCCCGCACTGCACCGTCTTCGACGTCCTGAGCGCGACGCGCTACGTCGTACCGGCGCTGGAGATCCTCAACTCGCACATCGAGCTGGAGGGACGCACGATCGTCGACACCATCGCCGACAACGCCGCCTACGGCGGAGTCGTGGTCGGCGGCAACCCGGTCCGCCCCGACTCGGTCGACCTGCGCTGGATCTCCGCGCTCCTCTACCGCAACGAGACCATCGAGGAGAGCGGGGTGGCCGCCGCGGTGCTCAATCATCCGGCCCTCGGAGTCGCCTGGCTCGCAAACAAGCTGCACCAGCACGGCGGGCGCCTGGAGGCGGGGGAACTCGTCCTCGCCGGCTCCTTCACCAGGCCGATGTGGGTGTCACGGGGAGATGTGGTGCTGTGCGACTACGGGCCGATGGGGACGATCTCATGCCGATTCCAGTGACACCGACCCTGCGGGACTCCCTGGCGTCGGCGACCCGGCCGCTGGTGGGCATGTGGGTGTGCAGCGGCAGTCCGCTGGTCGCGGAGATCTGCGCCGGCGGCGGGCTCGACTGGCTGCTCGTCGACATGGAGCACGCCCCCAACGGTCTGGAGTCGGTGCTCGCCCAGCTCCAGGCCGTCGCGGGCTACCCGGTCGACGCGGTCGTACGGGTGCCCAGCGACGACCCGGTCGTCATCAAGCAGGTTCTCGATCTCGGCGCGCGCACGATCCTGGTGCCGATGGTGTCCTCGGCGGCACACGCGCGAGAGGTGGTCGCGGCCGCCCACTATCCTCCCCGCGGCCGGCGAGGGGTGGGCTCGGCGCTGTCCCGGTCTGCCCTGTGGAACCGGGTCGACGACTACCTCACCCACGCCTCCGCTCACGTGACGGTACTGGTCCAGGTCGAAACCGCGGAGGCCGTGGCACACGCGGGCGAGATCGCGGCGGTCGACGGCATCGACGGCGTGTTCGTCGGCCCGTCCGACCTGGCCGCTTCGATGGGCCTGATCGGGCAGCAGAACCATCCCGAGGTGACGGCCGCGGTGCACACCGCGCTGGCCGACGTGCTCGCCACCGGCACCCCGGCCGGGGTCAACGCCTTCGATCCCGCGCTCGCCGACGCCTATCTCGCGGCGGGAGCCTCGTTCGTACTCGTCGGCGCGGATGTCGCCGTGCTCGCCCGCGCCTCCGAGTCCCTCGCCGGACGGTTCATCGCCGACGACGGGCCTTCGCGCGACAGCTACTGAGCGGTGGTGGTCGAGGGCGCCGAGCAGCAGCAGGTCGTCGAGGACGTCGGCGCCGGCGAGGACGCCGTCCTCACCGGGGCCGCGGGGCAGCCACGCCGCGATCCGGGCAGCGCTGCCTCGCGGCCCCCACTCAAATCTGTTCACCCAACCTTGCACGTCCAGCGGCCTCCCCGCGGCGGCCGCCCCGGTATACGGTCTGCGGAACCTCTCCTTCCGCAGGCCACCAGCTCCCCCGGCTCGTCCGAGCCGTCTTCACCCACCATGTTTTGAGGTGCCATGTCGGCCATCGCTCCGTCTGCCTCGCCGCAGCCTCCCGCGTCGCCCTCCGCCCCCCGCAACACGCACGTGACGATCCTGCTCGCCTGCCTGGGAGTGTTCGCCGCCTACCTGCCCGTCGTCGGTGTCTCGGTCGCCCTGCCGGTCATCCAGCGAGCGCTCGACGCCTCCACCGTCGAGCTCCAGTGGGTGGCCGACGCGTTCATCCTGCCGACCGCCGCGCTGCTCCTGACCTGCGGCATGCTCGGGGAGCTGTTCGGGCGCAAGAAGCTCTACGTCACAGGACTGATCGTGTTCTGCGCGGGCTCCCTCGTGTGCCTGACCGCGCCCGACATCCTTCTCGTCTGCGTCGGCCAGGCCCTCGCGGGTGTCGGTGCCGCGGCACTGCTTCCGTCGACACTGGGACTGATCAGCCACGTCTGCGCGGACCGGCACCAGCGCGCCCGCGCCATCGCCTGGTGGACCGCCTCCCTGGGTCTCGGACTCACCCTCGGTCCGGTCGTCAACGGCGTGATCGTCGAGCACCTGAGCTGGCGATGGATCTTCCTTCCGTCCCTGGTCATCAGCGCGGCCGTCGCGATCGCGGGTACGGCGCTCCTGCGGGAGACCCGGGCGTCCCGCAGCCCTCACCTCGACATACCGGGACAGCTCCTCGCCGTCGTCGCCATCACCGGGCTGGTGTACGGCGTGATCGAGGGCGGCAGTGCCGGGTGGGCCGCCTCCGGGACCGTCGCGGCCTTCTGCGTGGCCGCAGCCGCGTTCGTGGCTTTCGTCGTGGTGGAGCTGCGGTCACCGAGCCCCATGCTGGACATGCGCCTCTTCGCCTCGCGCGCGTTCTCCGGAGCCGCGTTCGTCATGGCGGTCACGCTCTTCGCGCAGGTCGGCCTCGTGTTCGCGCTGAGCGAGTACTTCGGGCTCGTGCAGCACGCCTCGACCCTGGAGATCGGCATCCGCCTGCTGGCCCTCAACGGTGTCACGGTGCTCCTCGGCCCCCTCGTCGGGCGGCTGATGAACCGGACGGGCCCGGGTCCTGTCCTGGTGGCGGGGCTTCTCGTCAGCGGCGTCGGAGCGCTGTGCGTGCGCCTCTTCCACGCGACCACCGACACCACGACGGCCGTCCTGGTCATCACCGTCCTCGGCACCGGTATCGCCCTCGCCATCGCGCCGATCACCACCGTCGCGATGAACAGTCTCCCCCGTGAGCTGGCCGGCACGGCGGGCGCGGCCAACAGCACACTGCGCCAGATCGGCAGCGCCCTCGGCCCCGCCGTGTTCGGTGCCGTAATGACCGCCCACACCGTCGCCGCCCTGCCCGGCCACCTCGCCGGGTCCGGGCTCGCCCCGGCCGACCAGGGGCAGGTGGAGGGCGTGGTGTCCCACGTGGGCATCCAGGCCGCAGCGCACCTGCGGCTGGACACACCGGAGGCGACCGAGCAGGCGCTCACCGCTTACGGGGCGAGCTTCACGGACGCGCTGCACGTCTGCGCGCTCATCAGCGGTGTCGGCCTGCTGGTCGCCGCGGCGGTCGCGCTGCTCTGGATCGGGGTCCGGGAGCGTGCCCCCGAGGACGCGTCGGCCGAGACGGCGCCGACTCGACCGAACGCGGAAGGTGGCGATGTCCGGTCTCGTGACGATATCTGTTCGCGTGACGATGCCTGTTCGCGTGACGATGCCCGTTCGCGTGACGAGGCCTTCGCCGAGCCGGTGGCAGGCCGCCACGGCGCGGCGTGAGGTGCGACTGGCGTCAGGTGCGACCCTTCATCGGGGGTTGTCGGCGTGCGTCAGCGTCTCCCAGGCGAGGAAGTAGTCCGCGCCGCTGGGGCGTTGCCTGCTCTCGATCAGCCGCTTGGTCCTGGGAAGACTGATTCCCTCCCGGCCCGCGTAGTGGTTGTAGGCGACCTCCAGTACGGAGCCGATGCCACGCTTGATCGAGCCCTCGCAGAGCCAGGACGGCACGGTTTCGCCGAGTTCGTAGGCGGCGTGGAACTCCAGCGCCTTGGTCATCCGGACCGCCGCCTCGGAGTAGAGGTCGAGGCCCTGGATCCGAGCGGTCTCCGCGACATGAGCCGCGGCGGCGAAGCCCCAGCCGGTGTGACCGAAGTCCCGGCAGGTCTCCTGGGCCAGGCCGTCGACGAACGTGGACTGGCCCTGCCAGTAGTCGATCAGCTCTTTCCGGGTGTCCTTGCTGCTGCCCGCCGGGGTCTTCGGCAGCGGTCCGTCGCTCTTGACGTAGATGTACGCGGGCACCCGCTTGCGCCAGACGGCGACCGCCCTGTCGAACGAGGCCCGGTCATCGAGGAAGACCGAGATCCCGGTGGCGGCGTCCATCATGACGAGCTCCCAGTTGCCGTTGGCGTTCGGCCGCCCCTGGATCACCATGGGCAGGTACACCTTGCGCAGCATGGTGGCGAAGCGGCTCTGCCGCGCGCTCGGCCAGCCGGTGTACGTGTGCTTCATCAGCTCGCCGGCGCGGGCGAAGGACGCACCGGCCCAGCCTGTCTGGAGGGGTGCGTTGTGGTTCGTGTGCTCCTTGATCACAGCGGACCAGGCGTCCATGATCTTGATGGCCTGGGTGGCATGGCGACGGTCCTTGGTGAGGTTCCAGAGCAGGGCGTGGGTGTAGGCCGCGAGCGCATCCCCACGCTCGTCGGAGCATCCGTGATTGGGGCTGGACCTGGGTCCGCACTCGACGGTTGCCCGCGGCTTCGGAGTCCAGGACAACGACGCGTACTTACTCTTGCGCATGGCGTCGTACGCGGACTTCCACGGCTCCGCTCCGGCCTTCACCTTCCCTCGTACGAAGTCCAACTGCCCCTCGCTCAGCAGTACTCCGGGGTGCTCGAAGGAATCCTTCGCCACCGCGGAGGGCTGGGGGCCGGCCGCTTCGGCGTTCTCGGGCAGCAGGGAAGGGAGTGTGAGAGCCCCGAGCGCGAAGGCGAGGACGGCCGACCCGACGGTCACCGAGAGCCGTCGGCGCCTGCTGTGCCTCCCACGGCTTCGTTCCTCGATGCCGTCTATGCCATGACGCGCGTCACTCATCAATGCCTCCGCGAAGCAGTCGATCCTGATACGGGTGCCCTGCAGTGCGGCGCCAAGTGGGGCTGGGACGGACCGTCTTCGGGAAGGCACACCTCGGGCAGTGTCCGCGGGACCGCCGCCTCGGCTCCTTGATCCCTCCATGGACACGCAAGCACATTGGCCTGGACCAAATGTCGGGGTCAAGCCGCAGAGGTCGCGTTAGGGAACTCTTAAGGCCCGGGAAAGGAACCGCCGGACCTGCTGCGGCAGGACGTCGGTGCGCGGCGCGGTATGACTGTCCACCGGCGACTTCAGACCGCGTCCGACGGCCGGTGACGCCGAAGCCGCCGGTGCGGCAGAGAGGTTGACCGCGGCAGTCGAGTCTCCTCTTCCGAGTCCACGGCCCGAGTCACTCTCCTCCGCACCCGCCGCCGCACCCTCCGCAACTGCCGCAGGAGTCCACGTCGACGGTGTCACCGCCGGCATCGCTCCAGGTACGGGCGCGGTTGCGGGCCCGCGGGGCCGGGGGCGGCGGCTTCGGCCGCTCCCGGCTCAGCGCGATCCTCTGCCGTGTGCCATCGGGCAGCACCGCACGCGCGAACTCCGTCTCGTCCCTGCAGTACGCGTCGAGGATCTTCCAGCGGCGCCGTTTGTCCGACGGCCACAGGCACGCCGCTCCCCACTGCACCATCCAGGCCGCCCCGCTGATGTAGAGCCATACCGCCCTGTCGGCCCCGGGTACGAACGGCACGGGCGCTTCGGCCAGCCCGCCGTGCATGCCCATGCCGAACGCGGTCGCCATCGAAGCGGCCAGCATGAGCGTCAGGCTCCTCCCCGACGCGGTCATACGCACGGCGGGCGACTCTCGCTCGACAAGCTCCCTGAACCGGGCGAAGCGAGCCTCGTCCACGATCTCGTACAGCTTCGTCGTCGCATCGGCCGACGTGCTGCGGATCTCCTCCGCCAGGGCGCGCAGGGCCGGATCCGTCTGCTTCCTGCCTCGGTGAGTGGACCGCAGCTCACCGGTGGAGGAGACCTTCAGTACACCGTCGTCGACGAGCACGCAGACCGCGGTCTCCGCCGCTTCGGCCATTCCCCCGAGCAGATACGAGGCCCGCACCGGATGCAGGTCCCCGACGACCAGTTCATCAACGATCCGCCGCTGGCCGCTGTCCCGGAACCAGCAGTACACGCCGCGCAGCCCGTTGCACACAGCGAAGATCAGCAGCCAGCACGCCACGATCCCCTCGCTGTCGGTCAGCAACCAGTCCACCGTTCGCCCCCCAGCCTCGGTGCGGCCCCCAGCCCTGTCCGGCGGCGACGAACCGCACAGATGAGTTCAGAGTAGCGGCACGGCGGCGGGTCTCAGCCGGCCATCAACAGCCCTTCGTGGTTTGACCTTTGGCGAACACAGCAGCCCCGGGACTGGCAGGCTTGTGGCAGGTTTCGTGTGTCGCGAGGCGGGCCGGGAAGGGAATGGACGCGGATGAGACTCGAGGTGCGAGTCGGGCAGGATGCCGGGGAACTGGCCGCACTGCACAAGTGGTTACGTGCCGATCCCGCCATACGCCGTTCGACCAGTGCGGAACTGCGCGGCGGCGTACCGGGCCCGGGGGAGATGGGCACGGAGCTCGACGTACTGCAACTGGTGACGGGAAATGGATGGAGCGCCGCGTCGTTCGTCCTGGCCGTGGTGGCATGGCGACGAACGCGACACCAGCGGCCGAGGGTGGAGATCCGGCGGGGAGATACCGCCATCGTCCTCACCGAGTGCTCCGAGGAGGAGATCGAACGGGCGATCCGGATGCTCGACACCGCCCGTGACGATGATGAGGGAGACGGCCGGTGAGCGTGCTGCCCGATCCCGCGGCGTCGCGGGCGGTGCTCGTGGGCGTCGACCGCTATCAGCACCTCGAATCGCTGCCGGCCGTGTCGAACAACCTCGAAGGTCTCGCAGACCTTCTGTGTGACCCCCTGACACTGCATCTGCCCCGCCGGAACGTGAGCGTCCTGGACAATCCGGAAGCCGCGCATACCGTGGTGGGCGCCGTGAGACGGGCGGCCGCCGAGGCCTCGGACACGCTCCTCCTCTACTACGCCGGGCACGGCCTGGTCGACGGAGCCGATCAGCTGTGCCTGGCGCTGCCGCACACCGAGTCCGGCCGCGTCGAGACCGCTCTGCCCTATGACTGGCTGCGTCAAGTGCTCCTGCTGGACTCCCGAGCCGAGCGGCATGTGGTCATCCTGGACTGCTGTTACAGCGGACTGGCCCTGGGGCGGATGAGCCCCGGCAACGGCCTTGCCGACCAGGCCGATGTGGAAGGCAGTTTCCTGATGGCCGCCGCAGCCGAGACCCGCACCGCCCTGGCCCCCGCAGGGGCGGCCCACACTGCCTTCACCGGTGCCCTGCTCGACACCCTGCGGCACGGCATACCCGGCGGTCCCGGACTTCTGGATCTCGGTGTGCTCTACCGGCATCTGCGCAAGACCATGGCGGCCCGGGGGCATCCTGTTCCCCAGGCCCGCAACCGCAACAGTGGCCATCAGGTGGCACTCGCCCGCAACCATACGAAGGTCTTCGAGCGGCCATCCACCACCACCGGCAGTCTCCCTCCGGAAGCCGGCCACCCGGCGCCGCCGTCAACGCAACCGGTCGACCGTCCGACCGGGCTGTTCGACGTGAGCCGGACTCTCCACGGCCAGACGAGCGAGGCCGCGACACACGCGGTCTCCCCGGACGGAAGCCTCCTCGCCGTCGGCCATGACGACGGGACAGTGCGGATGTGGGATCCGGCAACCTGCGAGGAGATCGGCGAACCCCTCATCGGTCACACCGACAAGGTGCTGGACATGGCGTTCTCGCCCGACGGCACACTGCTCGCCACGTCGAGCCTCGACAGTACGGTGCGGCTCTGGAGGACATCGACGCAACGCCCGGCCGGCGACCCGATCACCGAGCACAACGGTTATGTGTTCGCAGTGGCGTTCTCGCCGGACGGCACCGAGCTCGCCACCACCAACCGCAGTGGGACAATCCGTTTGTGGAACCCGGCCACCTGTCTGGAGCGTGGCGAACTCGTCGCCGACACGGTTCACAGCAATCGGTGCGTCACTTACTCCCCGGACGGCACGCTGCTGGCCACGGCAGGTAACCGATCCGTCCGCCTGTGGGACCGCACATCGCACCAGCCCGTCGGCGACCCGATCACCGGTCACCAGCACGAAGTGTTCCTGGTGACGTTCTCCCCCGACGGCAGTCGGCTCGCCACCGCCGGCATCGACAGGACCGCACGACTGTGGTCCCGGGACACCGGCAGGCCCATCGGATTCCCGCTCACCCACCCCGGCGGCGAGGTGACGGACCTGGCGTTCTCCCCCGACGGGCGCGTGCTGGCCACGGCCGGCGGCGACACCAAGGTGCGGTTCTGGGATCCGGCGACGAGCCGCCCCGCCGCACCGCCCCTGTCCGGCCACAGGTACCGGGTGCAACGGCTGGGATACCTGCCCGACGGCACCCTTGTCACCAATGACGCCGCGATACGGCTCTGGAGCCCGGTACGAACCGGCCCCCCGGCTCATCGGTGATCGGATGGCGGCCGGCCGACAGGCCTGCGTCCCTGCGCCGGAAGGGGGCCGTCCCCATGAGCTCTCGTCCGGGCGGCCCGAGGGCGACCGGCTACAGTGCGTGAGACAGCAGCCCGGTCAGGGAGGGGAAGCGTGACCGACACCAGCAACACCCGGCCCGCCGAAGGGGAAGATCAAGCGCCGCAGCAGGGCCGACTGCGCCGCGTGATGCGCTACATCCCCCTGATCGCCCCCGTCCTGCTCTGGACGGTGCCCTGCTGGGTGCTCCTGTACGGCGGCCAGCACTGGCCACTGCCCGTCACGCTGGCCGGCACCGCCCTGTTCGCCCTCGGCCTCATCGGTATGCCACTCGCCATGGCACGTGGCCACGGCCGACGGCAGCAGGACCGGGCGGCGATCGTCGGTGACACCCTGCTGGGCGGCAGCTGGATTCTGTTCACCTGGTCCGTGCTGCTCGGCGTCCTGCTGCGGCTCGCCCTGACCGTGGCCGGAGTCGGCGAGGGTCAGGACCGGGCCCGCATCGTCACCTGGGCCGTCCTCGGCGTGACCGCCGTACTGCTCGGCTGGGGGTACGCCGAGGCCCGCCGGGTACCGCGCGTGCGCCGACTCGACGTACAACTCCCGCGGCTGGGAGCCGGGTTGGACGGCACCCGCGTCGCGCTCATCACCGACACGCACTACGGCCCACTCGACCGCGCCCACTGGTCGGCACGGGTGTGCGAGACGGTGAACACGCTGGAGGCCGACCTGGTCTGCCACACCGGCGACATCGCGGACGGCACGGCCGAACGCCGCCGCGCCCAGGCCGCCCCGCTCGGTACCGTCCGGGCCACCCGGGCCCGTGTATACGTCACCGGCAACCACGAGTACTACAGCGAGGCACAGGGCTGGGTCGACCTGATGGACGAGCTGGGCTGGGAGCCGCTGCGCAACCGCCACCTGCTGCTCGAACGCGGGGGCGACACCCTCGTGGTCGCCGGCGTGGACGATGTCACCGCCGAGTCCTCCGGCCTGGCAGGCCACCGCGCCCACCTCGCCGGAGCCTTGAACGGCGCCGACCCCGACCTCCCCGTCCTGCTCCTGGCGCACCAGCCCAAGTTCGTCGACCGGGCGGCGGCCGAAGGCATCGACCTCCAGCTCTCCGGCCACACCCACGGCGGCCAGATCTGGCCCTTCCACCACCTGGTCCGCATCGACCAGCCCGCCGTCGCCGGACTCAGCCACCACGGCACCCGCACACTCCTCTACACCAGCCGCGGCACCGGCTTCTGGGGCCCGCCGTTCCGCGTCTTCGCCCCCAGCGAGATCACCCTGCTCGTGCTCCGTTCACCGCACGTGCCCAACTCGCCGTAGCAGGGGTATCCGTCAGAGAATGCGCCAGGCGACGGCGTAGGGCTGGGCGAACTGGGTGATCCGGAAGGCTCTGACGACGACTTCCGCTTCCCCGGCCGGTACGTCCTCCCAGTTGACCTGCTCGACGTTGTTGACACGGTCGAACCCTGAACCGGTGCCCATGTTGCCGTGGCGTTCCTGGCCACCGGTTCGGACGATCAGGTCGAGGTCGTTCTGCAGAGCCTTGCCAGGAGGGTCGGTCCAGACGAGGGTGACCTTCAGGCGGGTCGCCCCTTCCGGGATGGTGATGTGGAACGCCCGCTCCTCTCCCTGGACCAGCTCCTCGGCGTCGGTGAAGCCCGCCCGGCCGGCGTCGGTCGGCAGGACCACGGCACGCTGGAGGTTGACGATGCCGAAGCCGGAGTTGTTGTTGGGGGAAGGACCCGCCTCGCTCGGGACGTACTGGCCCTTCAGCTCGTCGGCGCCGTTGACCAGCATGGCCTTGACTAGCGCCGCGCTCGGTTCGAGCGTCCCGTTCTTCAGCAGTGTCTCGCGCAGCACCGCCACACAGCCCGCGACCAGTGGGGTGGCCATGCTGGTGCCGCTTTCGAACATGTACGCCGGATCCGTGGAGGCGCCGAAGTTCTGGAGATCCTGCGCCAGCCGGGAGCGCGTCGACAGGATCGCCGTACCGCAGCCGACGACGGTCGGTGCGATCCGGCCTTCCTGGGTGGGGCCACGGCTGCTGAAGGCCGCCATCCCGGCGGGGTTGTCCGCCATCTTGTCGCCGCGGATCGGTGGAGCGGGGAACCGGGCCAATCCGCCTCGAAGCTGGTCGTACCTCTTGGAGATGTCGGGACGGTCGCCCTCGCTCGCCCCCACGATGATGATGTTCTTGGCCCCGGTCTCCCCGCTGACGGACCTGAGGTTGATCCGACCGTCCCCGTCCCGGTCCTCACCGTCGTTGCCCGCCGCGAAGAGGATGACGAACTCCTTGTTGTCCCAGACCATCTGATCGGCTTCCCTCGCGGCCGAGTTGTAGGGCAGCCCGGGAATGTTGGGGCCCCACGAGTTGGTGTGGATGCGCGCCCCGTCCTCGGCAAAGGGCGGCTCGAACAGATCGAGCAGGTTGGACGGGATACCGGTGAGCCGGCCGCTCTCGTCCATCACGGACTGGAGCACCAGCCTCGCCTCGGGGGCCGTACCGGTGACGCGGCCCATCGACTCCGACGTCCCGTCACCGAGCACCGAGCCCGCCACATGGGTGCCGTGCCCGTCGGGGTCGTCCGCGTTCGCGGGGCTCGTACGCCCGAGGGCGACGAGCCGCTCGACCCGGCCGGTGAAGGCGGGGTGCACATTGGTGGTGGACCCCTTGTCGAACCCGGTGTCGGCGACACACACGACCTGGCCCTTGCCCCGGAACTTCGCCCCGTTCAGGGACACATGGGCGTTCATGACCTTCGTCGCGACGGTGTTGTACAGCACTCGCTCGGGGACTTCCTCGATCTCCTTCACCTCGTCGAGCGCGGCCACGGCCGACAGGTCCTCCTCCCGGACCGTCATGCGGATCTTGCCGCGGTCGGGCCGTACGTCGCCGTCGCTGCCACCGGCTGCCGTCGCGACCCGGTCCCGCAGCCCGGCGGCGCTCACGTTGACGTCGTCGTGCAGGACGATGTCGACGGTGCGGGGGGCCGGATTCGCGTCGTCCATCGGCCCGGCCAGCTCTGCGATGCCCGTGCTCAGACGCCTCGGCCGGAGCGACTGGGCGATCTTGAAGCCCTCGAAGTACACGTCCGCCCAGGCCACGAAGGGCAGGGCGCGTACGGCGTCCAGATCCGTGGGCCGGAAGCCGCACAGGTAGGTGTCGTCCGGAACATACTCGTGGATCACCACCCCGAGCGACGCGAGTTGTTCCTTCTCCTCGGCTGTGGGCGGATGTGTGGTCTGAACGAGCAGATAGTTGGACGCGGTCGCGTCCTCCGACACCAGCGAGGCGGTGGCCAGCTCACCGGCCTGGGCCAGCGGGTCCACCGTGACGCCATTGATCGTGATACGGGACATGCCGGACTCCTGGAGGGTGCGTAGCGATGGAGAAGGTGCACGTCGGGCGGTCGTGATGACCGCCGCCACTTTCCTTGTGCAGGCACCCGCGCGTCAGGAGCCGCCCTGCTCTGATCGTCAGTCAGCTCGGAGTCCGCAGGCGCTGATATCACGCCCTTTCCCATTCAGGGTCGCGACCTCAAGAGTCGCCCTCTCACGCGACGTATCCCCTTTCCACCATTACACTGTCGGACCGCTGACGCACCTTCCCCGGGCCCTAAATCGGTTGCGGAAACCATGAAACCGATCAATACCGCAGCCGCGGTTATAGGGGTCTATGACCTCGGCGCAGACCCTGTCGGCGTCCCGGTCGACCTGTTCAGCAACCGTTGCCCGCCGTCCGGGAGGCCGGTGGTACGGCGGTCGGCGAACTGGCTCAGCGCTTTGGGCCGTGGTGACGGCGGAGTAACGCCGCGCTGACGGCGGGGCCATATCTTGGAACCTGGCGACCGGAAACACAGTGACCGAAAACGGCCCACGACCGCCCACGACACAGCCTGCGATTTCCCGGAGCATAATTTCAGGCCATGAGCAGGATTCTGAACTCACCTGCAATCAGCCAGGCTGAACATTTCACGCCTGGCATTCTGCACCAATGGTCAATTTCGCAGATCAATTGAGTGCTTGAGCGAAGCGGCCACGTAGATTCGCGGTCGCCGACGCAATGTGTCGTGGCTGCGCCGGCCAATGCGGTACCGGTACCGCAGGTGCGCTGGAACAGAGGAGGACGATCATGGGTGACTTCATGGTGAACACGTCTGTCGTCGGTGGCCAGTCACAGCCCTGTGCTGACGCGCTGAACAGCAACGCCCTGTTCACGGCGCTCTGGGCGGACGACTCTGACGCCGGTATCAAGGGGCAGCGGGTCGACTCCGCCGGGGCGAAGGTCGGTACGGAGTTTCTCGCCAGCGACGGGACCGCGGCCGGCAATACGAACCGACAGTGGCCGTTCCTGGACTCCGTCGGCATGAGCACCTTCGCGACGTGGATCGAGAAGCCGTTCAACCTGCCCCCGCCCACCCCTGTCGTCGTGCTGCGACGGTTCTTCGGCGGGCAGCCCTCCGGCCCGCCGGTCAAGGTCAGTACCGGCGACATCGACCCCACCTTCGCGCCGACGGTCACCCGTATGGTCGACGGCGGCTGCCTGGTCACCTGGACCGGCGCCGGGGACAACCAGCGCATCCGCGCGCAGCGCTTCTCCCCCGAGGGGCTGAAGAAGGGCGTGGAGATCGCCGTGAACACCACCGCGGCCTTCCACCGCAACGCGGCCGTCAGCCTGCTGAGCGATGGGGACTACGTCGTCGCCTGGACGAACGGCGAACCGGTGGGCGGCGGCGGGCTCATCTACCGAGTGTTCCACTTCGACGGAACGCCCAGGACCGGGGAGAGACGTCCCAACGTCGGGGGGCTGGCAGGGCGGAGCGCACTGACGGCTCTCGACAACGGGCGCTTCGTCGCCGCGCACATCAAGTCGACGGTCGACAGCGACCTCGGCGTCCCCCAGACCACCGCGGTGGCCACTGTCATCGACCCGGCGGGTGAGGGTAGCGTCGTCACCAGCGCTTCCGCGGGCTCGCCCAAGCATTTCAACCGGACCTCTCCGGCGCTGACAGCACTCCCGGGCGGTCGCTTCGTCCTCGCCTGGGTGGAGAAGAGCGCGGACACCTTCCAGACCGTGCCTACGGTGATGTCACAGCTCTGCTCGGACACTCAGCTCGAGATCGGGCCCAAGGTTCAGACCAGCTCCGGCACCGACGGCAACCGATTCCACCTGAGTGCCGCAGCCGTGTTCGGCAACGACACTCCGGACAGAGTCTTCGTGTCGTGGGCGGACATGGTGAACGGCGGCGACACCACGATCCGAGGCAACGTCCTCACCGCCGGCCCCGGAGGACTGTCCTCATAGCTTTGCACCAACACGCTCACACCCCACCCGGCCCAGGCGGGTGGGGTGTGACAACGCGTATTCCCCGTAGGAACCCGCTACGAGGTGGCCGATATCGCAGCAGCCGTCAACATGCGGCGACGACAGGCGCGTTCGCTCCGGCCGAGGCGCGAAAAGGGTTCGCGATGCGCGTCGAGCGGATGGCAGGGTGCCGCGCATGGCACCCCAGTACCAGATTCGCGCCGCCTACGACGCCGACACCATCGTGGTCTACCAGGCGTACGCGCCCGCCATAGCCGACGCGGCGCTGCGTGCGGGCCGTTTCGTCGAGCCGTTCTCCTTTCACCGGATGACCTGGATCAAGCCCTCGTTCCTGTGGCTCATGCACCGCAGCAACTGGGCCCGCAAACCGGGCCAGGAGCGCGTTCTCGCGGTGCGGATGTCCCGGGAGGGCTGGGAGGAGGCACTGTCCCGGGCTGTGCTCACGACTGCGGATCCGGCAGCTGTGGCCCGGGCGGCCGTACATGTCCAGTGGGACCCGGAACGGTCCTCGCGGGGAGCGGCACTGAACCACTACAGCATCCAGGTCGGCATCGGTCGCGGTCTGATCCGCACCTTCACCGACGACTGGATCGTCAGCCTCACGGACCTCACGCCCCAGGTGCGCAAAGCCGCGGCGCTGACGCAGACCGGGCACGCCGCCAAGGCCCAGCGGCTGTTTCCCGCAGAGCGGGTGTATCCACTGCCACGGGCCCTGGAAAGCCGCCTTTCCACGGGGAGATGACAGGCGAACACTTCTGCCGACGCACGAGGCATGCGGTCGGTGTGGCGCCGACGCACGCCGGGACCGGCATCAGCGGCCTCCAGGTGCGGGGACCGGCAACGGCGGCTTCTCGGTCATCGGTGGGTTCCTTCAGCCGTCGTCCGTCCCGTCAGAGCCCTCATCGCCAGTTGGTCCCGGATGCGCTGGGCGAGGGTCTCCCACTGTCGGGTGAAGCCTGTGGTGTCCTCCAGCACGTCCCACAGGGGCGCCAGGGTGGAGTCGAGGCGGGCGCTCGGCAGCCACAGGTGCAGCAGGTGGTCGACGAGGGGGCGCAGGGTCGCGAGGAGGGCCGTGTCGTCGGCGGTGGCCGGGCGCAGTCCGTCGAGGCGGTCGCTCACGGTGGTCAGCAGCCAGTCGTGCAGGGCGAGGTCCTCGCAGAACGCGGCGACGCCGGCCGGCGCGAGGTCTCCGGGGATGCGGAGCCGCAGGGTGCGCAGCCGGTCGTCCACGGTGAGGCTCAGCGAGGGTCCCGTGCCCTCGGTGGCGGGCTGCGCGCACCAGCGCAGGACGGTGACCGGGGTGCGCAGCGGCGGGTCGTGGTCCAGCTCGCGACGCCTGGAGATCCGGGCCGCCAGGGCCTCGGCGATCGCGCCGGCGTCCAGTTCGTCGGGGCGGCGGCCGACCAGGTGGCCGTCGGCGACCGCGCCGACGCGGAAGCGGCCGACGGGCACGAGGAGACCGGGCCGCTCGAGGTAGTGCCCCCAGGGCCGGCGCCGGTCGTCGCCGGCCGACGGCAGCCGGAAGTGGGCCGTCGTCTGCAGGACCCGGCCCTCGACCAGTACCGCCCGGGCGGCGACTGTACCCACCGCGCGGATCCGGGCGCCGACGGCGGGCAGTCGGCAGTCGACGCCGGTGAGGACGTCCGGGGAGACCGCGTGGCGCACGGGGCGCCGGGAGAGCCGTACGCGTTCGTCGGCGCGCAGCCGCAGCAGCCGGGCGGCGGTGCGCTCGTCGACCGCGTCCCGGGCGGCCAGCAGACCGGTGCGCACCTCTCCGCACAGCAGGACCGCGGGCGGGGCCGTCGGCGGGCCGCCCATGTCACAGTCCCGGCGGGAAGACGTAGGAGATTCGCTCGACGACGCCCGCGGGCACGGTGTGCCGCTCGGCCTCGGAGCGCCGGGCCACCTGGTCGAGGGCCTCGAGGTCGATCTGCACCTGGTCCAGCACGACCCGTACGGCGTGCTCGACGGGCAGGAAGCGGGCGGGCAGCACACTGCACGTGCCGTAGGCGGTGAAGGGCTGCGCCGACGGCTGGAGGCGGATCACGGGTGGCAGGGCGTCCCAGTCGGCAGGGAAGGTGCCGGTGTCCCAGGGGACGGGGGTCAGGACTGCACGGCCGCTGTCGCGCAACAGGCCGAGGCGGACCAGCTGCCACACGGCGGCAAGGAAGGCGCAGGACCACGTGCGCCGGTCCTCGGCTCGGTCGAACAGCTCGACGTCCATGAAGACCGAGTGGCCGCGGGCGAGGGTCTCCGCCGGCGGCCGCCAGCGGTCGTCGGTGTCGAGGGCCGCGGTGAAGCGCCGGGAGGGGCTGCGCCGGCCGTTGCTGAGCCAGCCGGTGCGGCCCACGGGCGGGCGGTACCCGGTCGTGCCGGGCGGAGGGGACTCCACCAGCCGGTCCAGAACGCACTCGGCGAGCGGCGCTCCGCCGCGCCGCGCGGCGTCGGGTGCGGCGCAGCCCGACTCCCGGGCGAGGTAGTCGATGGTCAGCCCCGCCTCCTCGGCGGCTGTCAGCAGCGGCGGGATCAGCTCGGTCGGGGTGGCGAGCCTGCTGAAGTAGTCGTCGACGAGGAAGCAGGTGCTGATCCGGGGATGGCGGGTGTCGAGCGCCCCGCGGGCCGCGTCCGCCCAGGGGCGTACGGCGGCGAAGTGGCGGCGCAGCCGGTCGGGGCCCTCGGTGAAGTCCTCCATGTACAAGTGGCCCAGTTCCAGGGAGAGATGGGAGAAGGGCACAGATTCGGTGCGCGGTTCGGCGCCGGTCTCGCGATAGGAGGGATCGGTCACGGCTGCTCCCAGTGCGTGTCGTCGCCCAGCCGTCGCGCGAGTCCGCCCGGCGCCTGCCAGGTCTCGAGGTTGGCTATGCCGGTGTCGAGGACGTCCTCGTCGGTGATGAGCTGTTCGCGCCATTGCAGGACGGGCTCCAGCGGGACGGACGCCACCACGCGGGACCTGCCGATGCCGAGCCGGGCGGCCATCTCCTCCAGCCGGCGGTGGCGTTCGATCATCCAGGCGATCTGGGCGGGGCGGACCTGTGACCACATCGGTGACGACGGGTCCGGCACGGCGGTCCGGACGAAGCGGATCGCTCCGGACAGCGCGGCCGGGTCGTGGCCGAGTGCTGCACCGGCGAAGGAGGGGCCGTCGTCGGTCAGGTGGCGCTCCACGAACGTGTCGAGGGCGTCCAGGAGCCGGCCGGGCAGTTCGAGGGCGGGCCCGAGCGCCCGCTCCACGTCGTCCTGGGTGGTGTCCGCGTCGTCGAGGCGGAACTCGGCGATCTCGGTGGCGGGGTACAGCAAACAGAGCAGCCTCTCGGCGTCGGCGACGCTGCTGCGGCCGCCCTCCTCGCCCCAGTCCCAGACGCCGTCGGTGAAGGAGTGGCGGGCGATCGACTGCCAGATCTCCAGCAGTTGCTGACGTGGCTTCAGCTGCACGGCTGGTGCCCCCTGACGCCGAGCGCGAGAATCATCCCCGTGTAACCGTCTCTGACGCGGCGGTGTTCGCCGAGGTCACCGACATCGAGACTGTCCGCGTAGGGCGAAAGACCGTCGTACACATCGGACTTGTCGATGTCGCACGCCGGGAACCGGCGATCGCCCACCGCATATCCCTCGGAGTGCTCCATGAAAGCGGCCGCGAACGGCGCGCCCGGAGCCAGTGCCCGCAGGAAACATTGCAGTCCGCGCCGGAATTCGTCGAGTGAGCCGGTGATTCCGTCGGCCACGAAGAACATGGTGCCGACGGACCATTTCTTGTCGTGCCCCGTGAGGTCGAAGAGATCACCGGGCCGGATCCGCGCCGCCCGACGGAACCGCTCCCTGGACTCCCCGGCGAGTGTGCGATAGGGATGGCGCTCGCACAGGATGTCCCAGAACTGGTCCCACTGCTGGGCGTACGCGGACACCTGGTCGCGCAGATGGCTCAGGTTGCGCCGGGAGCGCTCCAGCAGCGTGACGTCCGCACACCAGGGCAGCATGGCGAGCGCGGGGTACAGATTGGGGCCGCTGCCCACATCGATACCGGATAGGGGAGTATTTGATTCCGACCCTAGGTGGGCGATGAAGTGGTCGGCCGTCCTTCTCAGGAGGCAGGCGTCCTCGGGGAGGAGAAGGCGGTAATTCGCATCGAGATATGCCTGCGGATCGAACGAGTCCCACGACACATCACGGTTCAGGATTAACCGACCCTCAGCCGAATCGCTCGTCATGACGAGAAGTATCGGCGCTGCTGACCGCTGCGGCAATGATCGGTAGGATTCGCCCACGGCCGAGGGGGAGGTCCGATCGCGATGAGCGGATGGTCCACGCGTGACGCTCAACCCGCTGACCTGAGCCGACTCGCCGATTTCCTGGCCGAGTCGTGCCACGCCTCGGATGTCCCCACCGCACAGACCCTCACCGAGTCGATCGACCGAGGGCTGGTGCTCCTGGCCGAGTCGGACGGTGAACTCGTCGGCTGCGTCAGCGCGGAGATGCCCGCGCCCGGCCATGTGCGGCTGTCCGTCGTCGCCGTGCGCGACGCCCTGCGCCGCCGGGGAGTCGCCTCCCGGCTTCTGGAGGAGCTGGCCGCGAAGGCCTCCGGGACGCCGGGCACGGGACCGCTGCTCTCGGCCGTGGCCGAGGCGGCCGATCTGCCCGTGGCGGGACTGCTCCTCAGGAACGGCTTCATCGGCACCCGGGTGATGCGCACCAGCCGGCACACCGGTGACATCTGCCTCCACTACCAGCACAAGGTGCGCGTCGAGTACATCGACCCCGACACCCGTCATCTGGTGCCGCTGAGCGCGCGGGCGCAGCTGGTGGAGTCGCTGGCGACACCGGACTACGCGGTGACCTCGCTGGTGTCGCTCGGCGGTGAACCGGCCTTCGAGGTCACCTCGTTCGAGCAGGACGACCCGGCGACGCTTCAGTCCGGGGAGGCCGCGGCGGGCATCGCGTTCGCCGGGTCCGTCCTCGCGGCCATCACCTTCCTGCTCGGTTTCGCCTTCACCTCCAGCCGCTTCCCGGACGATGTGCGGCTGCTCCTGATCGGCGCGACGTTCAGCACCGTGCTCTCCCTCATGGTCTACGCGAGCGCGGCGGGCGAGTTGGCCCGCATCCGCGCCAACTCCTTCGGGCGGATCATGAAATGGGGCAACGTGATCTCCGAGTACGGCGGAGTCCTGCCGTTCCTCATCTCACTGCCCGTCACCTACGCCCAGGCCAGCGGTGATCCCTGGACGACCATGGTCCTCGCGGGCCTGCTGAGCCTGGGCATAGCCTGGTACGAGCGGTCGGAGTTCTCCGTCGCCCACCGGTTCCGGCGCAGCGCGACCGATACGGTGCTCATCGTGTGCACCACGGTCTCGCCCCTCGTGGGCGCCGGCCTGGTCGCGGCCGACGCCACCAGCTGGCCGTGGACCGCCGCGCTGGCGGCGGCGCTGGCCGCGCGCACCTGGCTGTATCTGTTCCGCCGGGGCCCGGAAGCGGGCACGTCCCGGCGCCGGCACTGGCAGATCAGGGAATAGCCGCGGGCCGCCACCACGGAAGAACCACCAGCGTGGGCGCCGTTCGCCCGCTTTCCGCCGTCGAGGACGATGATGGTCGGTATGCCTCCCCCGCCGCGGCCCGAAGAGCGTCCCCCGTCGTCAGCGCGGTCCCTGCTGGACCAGCTGAAGCCGACCGAGCGGCACCTGCGGATCCGGCACGCGAGGGAGCCGGACCTGCCGCAGCTCGTCAGCCTCGACGGGGAGGTGTTCCCCCACATGCCCTACCCGTACTTCGTCCTGCGTCAGTTCCTCGACGCCCTCCAGGAACACATGCTCGTCCTGGACGACTCCTCGGGCGAGCTGCACGGCTATGTCATGTCGACCGGGGCGGGCGGGCCGCAGGCCTGGATCCTGACCCTCGGTGTCGCGCCCACGCTGCACGGGCAGGGCTGGGGACGACTGCTGATGGAGGCGATGCTGGACCATCTGCGCCGTCAGGGCACCGCCACGGTGAACCTGGCCGTCGACCCCGCCAACGACCCGGCGATCGCGCTCTACCGCTCCCTCGGCTTCACAGCGTCCCCGGGCGGCCCCAGGCTCGACTACTTCGGCCCGGGCGAGCACCGCCTCCTCATGACCCTCACCCTGTGACTCCCGGGCCCCCGGCTCCCGGCCGAGGCGTCTCCACCGCCCGCCGGCCGTAGCGCCGCCACGCGACCGCGCAGTCGGCCGACGAGATGCTGCCAGGTTCCGTGCAGGGCCGAGGGTGACAAGAACGGGCCTCTCGGCGCTGAGAGGAGGGGCGTATCAGCACGCCCTCTTTCACCCATGGACCCCTGGGGGGACCCACTTGTTCACCAGCATGTCCGGCGGTCGGCACAGACGCCGGATACGAATCGCCCTGCCCGTCTCCGCGGCCGGTGTCGCCGTCGCGGTCGCGGCCGCGCTGCTGACCTCGTCCGCCGAGGCGGCGACGCCGCTGCCGCAGCCCACCGTGAAGCCCGCCACCAGCGCGCCTTCGGCCGCCGAGCTGGAGCAGCGGCTCGCCACCGCGATCGCCGGTGACGACACGGCCGGGAAGACGTCGGCGAAGTCGTCGTACAGCGCCGGGACCACCGAGCAGGGCATCGACCCCAAGATCATCGGCGGGACCACCACGACCATCACGGCCGCCCCGTGGATGGCCCAGCTCTGGTACGGCGACGACAAGGGCACCACCGACACCGCCGACGACGTCGGCTTCTTCTGCGGCGGAGTGGTCGTCGCGCCGACCAAGATCCTCACCGCCGCGCACTGCGTCGCCGGCTACGACTGGTACAACCACGGCTCGGTGATCACCAGCACCGCGCAGCTGCCCACCGTCGACGACCAGGGCTACATCACCGACCTGCACGGCGGCGCCATCAGCGGCGTATGGCGGCAGTGGCACCACTCGTCGTACGTCCCGTCCACGCTCGACTCCGACATCGCGGTCCTCACCCTGCCGAACGCGGTCAAGGCGACCCCGATCCGCATGACGACGGCCGGGGACACCACCTCGTACACCGCCGGCACCAGCGCCAAGGTGTACGGCTGGGGCCGGACCAGCTCCACCAACGACAACATCTCCGAGACGCTGAAGACGGCCACGCTGCCCCTCCAGTCGGACACCACCTGCGCCAACGCCTACGGATCCGACTTCGTCACGGGCCACATGGTCTGCGCGGGCACGCCCGCCACCGGCAGCGACGCGGGCACCACGACCGCCTGCAACGGCGACTCCGGCGGCCCGCTGATCGTCAACAACCGGATCGTCGGCATCGTCTCCTGGGGTGTGGTGGACTGCGTCGCCGCCGGCGCCTACGGCGTCTTCACCAAGGTGACCTCGTACGTCGGGGCTGCCTACCCGCGCCTGGACGACACCAACTTCGACGGCGACCACCGGGGCGACCTGTGGCTGCGCAGCGCCTCCACGGGCACCGGATACTCCCGGTACTCCCGGGGCACGTCGTTCGCTGCCGGTGAGAACTGGGGCAGCTGGGCCGGGGTGAACACCGTCGTGCAGGCCGACCTCGACCGGGACGGCTACCAGGACCTCGTCTACCGCCGCAGCAGCGACGGCGACGTCTTCTGGGCGCACTACTCCGCGTCGCGCGACACCTGGATCACCCAGCTGCTCGCCGACAACTGGAAGACGCGCACCCGCATGGCGATCCCGGGTGACGTCACCGGCGACTACCTGCCCGACCTGCTGTCGGTCGACTCGGCCGGAGCGCTGTGGATCTACCCCGGCAAGGGCAACGGCACCTTCGCCGCGCGCGTGCAGGTCGGCACCGGCTGGAACCAGTACGACTGGATCCGCGGTCACGGCGACTTCACCGGCGACGGCCGCACCGACCTCATCGCCCGCAACGCGAGCAGCGGCTACGTCTACCTCTACAAGGGCACGGGCAAGGCCGGCACCGGGGCGTTCGCCAGCAGGATCAAGATCGCGACCTGGAGCAGCTCGGCGTACAACACGGTCGCCACGGTCGGCGACGTCAGCGGCGACGGCCGCGCCGACCTCCTGGCCCGCACACCCAGCGGCATCCTCTACCTCTACCGAGGCACCGGAAACTCCACGGGTTCCTTCTTCACCGCACGGGTCTCGGTCGGGACCTACTTCAAGGGGTACGACATCCTCGCCTGACACCGCGGGTGAGCCGGGCAGACACCCGGCACCCACCACCACGACGCGCCGTGCCCACCCGAGCCCCGGGCGAGCACGGCGCGTCATCGGTTCCGGCCCCGAGTCACTCGACCAGACCGAGGCCCTCGGCGTCGCACACCGCCGGCCGGACAGTCCGCTCCCGCCGCTTGCCGTCGCTGCGCAACGGGTGACCGGCTCATCGGGTGATCGGCAGGCCTGAGCGTAGGACGTCGAATCGAGATGCACTGCTCCGCGGGGTAGTTGCATACTCTGCGCATGGCCTCGTTCACCAGTCGGTTCCGGGATCCGCGCAGCACCGAGTACGACTTCCTCGGCTCGATCATGGTGCAGTGTCCAGGCTGCGAGAACGTCGCCCGTGTCGTTCCGGCACCCGATGACGTCGATCCCGGAGGCCGGACTCTGTTCATGGCGCGCCGAATGGTCTGTCGTGGCTGCGGACTGTCACGGGAGTGGAGCGGCCGTACCGTGACGCTGTCTCGCGGCACGGCCCGGCAGGCGACGGACCCGTACTTCGGTATGCCGCTGTGGCTCCAGACCGAGACCCGGCACGGATGGTTGTGGGCGTACAACCCCGAACACCTCGACCTGATCCGCCGTTTCGTCGAGGCCTCGCTGCGGGAGCGCGCGCCCTGGTACGACACCGGGCAGAAGATGACGATGGTGGCCCGCCTTCCGGCATGGCTCAAGCGAGCGAAGAACCGGGAGGAGATCCTGCGTACCGTAAGTCGGATCCAGGCCTCATTGGCTACCTCCTGATCGGAGCCACGGGCGGGATCCGGAGGGCTGCCCCTCCCGCTTGCGACACCAGGCGTCTTCACGACGCTTGGTGATCGCATACTCTGCCCCTCATGGGATACGCATTTGAGTTCGAACGTCCTGCTCCTGGCGGCTCGTTCGGTTTGAACACCTACCAAATGGGCTTTGTCCGCGAAATCATGCGCGAGGCCGGAGCGGCAGCGGGACAGGGTTTGCAACAGGCCCTGCGCATGCCGGGATTCGAGCCGGAGAATCGGACCGTGGACATGGAAAAGTTCCTGTCGAACTCCAACTGGCACGTGAGTGCGGAAGAAGCGCTCTTCATCGCGTCGCGACTGCGGCTTGCGGCGAGTGAGCACCTCATTGCGGAGCTGATGTCCTTCTACGACGATGCGCCCCGAGATGTCGGCCAGTGGATCGACGACTTCGCCCGCTTCAACGAGCTGTCCGCCTCTCACGACGGCTACCGTGTGAGGTAGTCCCCCTGCACTCGCAGACCTCCTTCTCCATGCTCCGGCCTGCTCGTCGGAACCGTTGGCGGCCCACTCCCCCGGCCCGACGAGTGCCTGCGTGTGGCGCCCTCCGAGCGGATCGGCACGTCCGACACGTCTGCCGCGCGCTTCGCCGGGCACACGTACGGGAGGACGAAAGGGAGGACTTCGTGACCGAACACCGTACCCATCATGTGCCCACTGCCGGCCACACCCCGGACGACGACCTCACCGGGTATCAGGTGAACGCCACGGACGGCCGTGTCGGCACAGTCAGCAAGTACTCCAGGGACCTCGGCCCCCGCTTCCTGGTGGTGCACACCGGCCCATGGTTCTTCGGCAAGGACGTGGTGGTCCCGTCGGAGGCGGTCATGGGCGTCGACCATGTCGCCCGCATCGTGAACGTGGCCCGAACGAAGGCCCGGACGAAGTCGGCTCCCGTATTCGACAAGGACACGTACCTGGGCGATCCGCGCCACCGTGACCAGCTCGGCGGCCGCCATGGAGCTGGGCACTGACAGCGGCATCCCGAGGAGGGAAGCGTCCCCGGCGTCCCCGTCAGGCAAGGACGGCGAAGGCGGCCACCGCCGTACTGGCACGAGCGTGGATGACCAGGTGCGTTCCGCTGCTGTCGGCGCCGGCCGCCAGCACGCGCCGGGCAGGTGCGCTGGCACTGACGACAGACATGAGGACCTTCAGGTCCTTGCATGCTCGATGCAGTTCGAGGACGGCGCCGACCTCCGCGGCGTCCACAGCGGGCTGCTCAAGCCTGGGCCCCACCCCGGCCTGAAGGCCGGGGTATCCACGAAGGACGGATCGATGACCAGCACTCCGTGATCGAGTGAATGAGACAACAGCACGGTTCCCCACTCCTCCGGTTGCGGGCGGGCTGTATCTCTCCCGAGTACCCGGTGAGTGCACAGGCCAGTGGCGGGTCGCACGAGCCTGTAGAACTCCTTGCCGGGCGCCGAGCGCCGACCAAGCCCGCGCCGTATGCCTCCGGCTTGTCCCTGAATGACCACCGCCGGAGCGGGTGCGGCTCCGCTCCGCCCCCGACCGGGTGACCCGCCGACCACTGACAGCCCCGATCCGAGGTCGGCTGCTCCAAGTGGAGGCGACGAGTGGTGGACGCCCCTGCCCGAACGCAGGCTGACGTACGCGCCCTGCCCCGCCCCGTGCGACGGGGCGCAGCCATGCCACCCCGTCCCCCGACCGAAGTGGCCAGGGACGTCAGAGAGACGAGATCACATGGCGGAACACGACATCGGTCCCGGGCCCCTGCCCTCCCGCTCCGGGACCGGAACGCCCGTAGGAAGCCGGGCTCGAAGCATCCGACCACGACCAAAACGGGGGGCGCGCGCGAAGGCGGCGCTCCTCGCCGCATGCCTGGGCGTACTCGGCGTGGTCGGGACCGCGCCGAGCAGCGCCCAGTCGCCGCCTTCAGGCGGGCCGTCGCCGGGACATCCTGCACGGTTCGTGCCGGGCCCCTGCCCCCGGACGCCCGAGCCGGTCCCCGGGCGGTGCGGCTTCCTGGAGGTCCCCGAGAACCGCGAGCGCCGCGCCGGACGGACGATCCGGCTGGCCGTCGCCATCATCCCGGCAGCGTCGCGGACGCCGGCCGCCGACCCAGTGGTGTTCATGGAAGGGGGCCCTGGCGGAGACGCCTTCGGAGCCATCCCTTTCCTGATCGACTCCGGCGTGAACAGCGACCGCGATCTGATCGTCGTGGCCCAGCGCGGCACCCTGCACTCACAGCCGAGCCTCGCCTGCCCGGAGATCGACCGGTTCAACGCGACGGCAGTGGGTCTGCCGTACGACGCGCCGTCCACCGGCCGAGGGCTGGTACGCGCGGCCAAGGAGTGCCGGGACCGCCTGACGGCGGAGGGAAACGACCTCGCCGCCTACAACACCACCGAGAACGCCGCGGACTTCGCCGCCCTCCGCAAGGCCCTGGGCATCAGGAAGTGGAACGTCTACGGCTACTCCTACGGCACCGACCTGGGGCTCACCTACCTGCGCCGACACCCGCAGGGCATCCGCTCGCTGGCGATCGACTCGGTCGTGCCGCCGCAGATCGTGAGCCTGCCGTGGGCCTGGGACAGCGCCCAGGAGGGGATCAACGCGATCTTCGCGGCGTGTGAGGCCCAGCCCGCCTGCAAGTCCCGCTACCCGGACCTCTCCCGCACGCTCACGCGGCAGGTCCGGCGGCTGGAGGCGAACCCCCTGACGCTGACCGTACCGCCGCCCGGTGGCGGAACCCCGGTGAGGGTCGTCCTCGACGGGGGCACGCTGGTGAACCTCCTCGTCACCGACGGCCGACTGGTACCGTCCGTCGACGTCCCCGCGGCGCTCTACGAACTCGCCGACGGCAATCCGCAGCGCCTCGCGCAGGCCCAGGCCGCCGGCGCGACGCCCGCCGTCGGAGAGTTCGCCCACGGACTCACGCACTCGGTGGCCTGCGCCGAGTGGGCCCCGGGCTTCTCGAAGCGCGACGTGCTGGAGGCGGGCCGCCGGGCCTTCCCCGGATGGCCGGACTCGGTGCTGGCCCACGCACCGCAGCTGCCCTTCGAGCACGACCTGTGCCGCGTCTGGAACGTCCCGGACCGCACCGCGGTCCAGCGCGTGGCCACCCACAGCGACGTGCCCGCGCTCATCGTCACCGGAACCTTCGACGCGAAGACCGGGGCGAGCTGGGGGCCGTTCGCCGGCCGTACGCTGCCCCGCTCGACCGCCGTGGTGATCCCCGGAATCACCCACTGGGTGGTGCCGCAGAACCCCTGCGCCGCGTCGGTCCTGCGCTCCTTCCTGGCGCGGCCGAACGCGCCCGACACCGGCTGCGTGCCGGCAGTCGAACCCAAGCCGTTCACCATCATCCCCTGACCGGAGTACGCACGATGTCCCCTGGTACGACCCGAAGCAGTCGCCCCGCGCGACGGCTCCCGGCGACGCTGGCCGGAGCCACGGCCGGCGCGCTCGTCATCGGCCTCGCCGCGATGCCCGCCCACGCCGAGTCCGGCACCGAAAGCCCGATCGGCACGGTCGCCCGTACGGTCGGCGACGCCCACTTCGAACCGGGCCCCTGCCCCAGGACGGCGGACCCGATCCCCGATCTCGCACGTGCCCGCTGCGGCACGCTCACCGTGCCCGAGAAGCGCTCCAAGGCCTGGGGACCCAGGGGCCACGACGGGCGCAGGATCACCCTCGCCGTCGCGATCATGCCCGCGGAGAGCAGCAGCCCCGCGCCCGACCCGATCGTGTGGTTCGCAGGCGGCCCCGGCGACGACGCCGTCTCCGAGATCCCGATGGCGCTCGCAGGCAACCTGAACCGCGACCGCGACGTGATCTTCATGTCCCAGCGCGGCACGTACTCGGCCGACCCGGAGCTCACCTGCCCGAACATCGACGAGTTCAACGCCCGCGCCCTCGGCCTCGTCTCCAACGCGCGGTCCACCGGGCGCCTGCATGTCGAGGCGACCCGGGCCTGCCGCGACCGTGTGGACGCCAAGGCCGACCGCAGCACCTACAACGACATCGAGAGCTCGGCCGACTACGACGCCCTGCGCAGGACGCTGGGCGTGCGGAAGTGGAACGTCTTCGGGATCTCCTACGGCACCCACCTGGCGCTCAACTACATGCGCCTGCACCCGAAGGGCATCCGCTCGGTCGGCATCGACGGCATCCTGCCGCCGTCCATCGCCGGCGGGGCCGTGACCTGGAAGGCCGCGCGCGAGGGCTTCGACGGCCTGTTCAAGGCCTGCGAGGAACAGCCCGACTGCAACAACCGCTACCCGAACCTGAAGGCAACCTTCCTCCGCCTCGTCGGTGAGCTGGAAGCGAACCCGCTCACCGTCACCGTCACAGTTCCGGTGCACCCCGATCCGGTGCAGGTCGTGCTGGACGGAAGCAACCTCGTCACCTGGCTGACCTCGGCCACCCACGTGGCGGCCGGGGTGCCGCGTTCCATCGACGAGCTGGCCCACGGCAACGGGCAGCGGATCGCCGAGCAGCTCGCCGGCGGCAAGTACAGCCCGCAGGCCATCGGCCGCGTCGCCCACGGGCTGGTCTACGGCATCTTCTGCAGCCAGTGGACACCGTACGAGAGCCGGGCCGACATCGTCCGCGGCGGGCGCCGGGCGTTCCCGTCGTTCCCCCGGTCGATGCTGCCCAACGCCCCGCAACTCGCCTGGCTCCACGACGACTGCCGTGCCTGGGACGTCCCCCCGGCGCCTCCGTCGGTCCGGGACGTGACCCGCAGCGACATCCCGACGCTCGCCCTGTCCGGCGGGTTCGACGCGCAGACGGCCCCGAGCAACGGGGCGTACGTCGCGCGTACGCTGAGCCGCTCCACCACTGTCACGGTGCCCTACGTCGCCCACGTGGTGTTCGCCGACTCGCAGTGCGCGCAGACGATCACCACGTCGTTCTTCGCCCGGCCGACCGCGCCGGACACCAGCTGCCTGGCGGGACTCCAGCCACCGCGGTTCGAGATCGCACCATAGGAGCACCCTGCGACCGCCGCCCACCGCACCGGGTCAGTGACGGCGGTCCGCAGGCGAACTCCGCCGCTGCGGGCGGGCAGACAAGCCTGCCAAGCCTTTGGTGGAAGCTGACACCGTCGGCCCGCCGTCCTGCGGGCGGCCGGCGGTGCGGCCGAAAACATTCGCCGAGGCATGGTCGACCAGCACGAACGTCACGCTGATCAGGAGAGACCAGGCGCCGAACTTGGTCAGCGGTACCGGCTGCCAGCCGTCGAGCTGCTGGGGATAGCTCCAGGCGCCGGCGTAGGTGGCGGCGTTCTCGGCGACCCAGAGGAAGAAGCCGATCAGCACGAAGGAGACGGCCAGCGGCATACGGTAGCGGTGGTCGCCCACCCGGAAGCCGACCCAGGTTCCGGCGGTCGCGGCGACCATCGCCAGCGCGAGCGGCCAGCGCAGGTCGGGGGCCCAGTGGTGGGTGAAGAAGTTGAGGTAGATCGCGGCGGCCACCACGGTCGTGGCGGTGGCACGGTAGCGCTTGAGACTCAACCTCATCAGCCGTCGGGCCCGGCAGACATAGCTGGCGACGGCCGCGTACATGAAGCCGCCGTACAACGGCACCCCCGCGACCTTGGTGAGCGCGTCCTCCGGGTAACTCCACGATCCCATACGGACCTTGACCAGCTCGAACAGCAGCCCCACCACGTGGCACACGGCAATCACCGCGGCGTCCCTGCCCGTCTCCCAGCCCGCCTTGCGGGCGACCAGGGTGAGCAGCAACCCGTAGACCAGCACCAGGTCGTAGCGCGCGACCGGCAGCTCGGGCAGGAGCCGGGAGGCGCCGATGCCCGCCAGCAGGAGCACGGCGAAGGTGCAGCAGCGTGCCTGGACCAGTCCGAACCGCACCAACTGCTCCAGGCCGTGCCTCAGCCGCCTCAACATTCGACGCATGCCCCTTCTTTCGAACGCCGCTGTGGCTCCCGATCCTAGAGGGCTGTTGAACGCGTTCAAATACCTGGGTTGTCCGGATGCTGTCACGGATGTTCTCGGGTCAGAAACCACGTAATCCAGACTGCGACTCCCGAGGTTATGAGGACGATGATCAAGAGAGTCAGGATCTGTGTACGTCGCACAGTCCTCAACGCTTGCGCGGCGTCGTCCTCGTGGGCACGGTGACTGGCGATCAGGAACTCTCGCTCGATGTCGTTGAGCCTGTCGGACGGTTGGGCATCCTCGGCGAGGAAGTGGCCCTGTGCCGCAGCGAGCAGCAGGCCCCGGTACAAGGCGCCTTGGTCTCTGCCCAGGTCCTCCCATGTCCGGGCCGCCGTGGTCAGGCGTCGGTGTTCATGGAGTCGGTCTCGTTCGCTGTCGACCCAGTGGTTCAGCCGGGGCCAGGCCGTGATGAGAGCTTCGTGGGCGAGTTCGACGTTCTCGGCGTCCGTCGTGACGAGGCGTGCGGCGACCAAGCGTTCAAGGATCGATGTCTGGCGTCTGTCGCTGCTCAGCTCGGAGTGTGTGACCGGTCGGCGAGTGTCAGCACCGTCGCGTGACGGTGAGATCAGTCGAAGCAGCATGGCGCGGGCCAGTTCGGACTCGTTCTCCGTCAGGCCGCTGAAGACTGTTTCCGCCGTGTGAGCGATCGCCCCACGTATGCCCCCGATTGCTTCATAGGCGTCGAGCGTGAGGGTCTTGCCGGACCGGCGCCGCCACACTTCCAGCAGTGCGTGTGACATGAGGGGCAATGCACCCGGTTCATGCGCCGCATCATCAAGGATGCGATCCGTCAGGGCACGCTCCACGACCAGGCCGGTGGTGGCCGCCGGCCTGACGACGGCTTCCCGGAGTTGTTCGCGCGTCATGCTTGATGTGAGCAGATGGGCCTGGTTGATCACGCGCGCGAGTCCTGGATGTGCGGCGCACCGACCGAAGAAATCGGCCCGGACGGCGATCAAGACTCGAAAACGGCCGGTCTCGCAGGCGCTCAGAAGCTGGTCGATGAGTGCGGTCTGCTCGGAGACCTTGTCCTGCAACGTGAAGAGTTCCTCGAACTGGTCAATGATCAGCAGCGTGTCACCTTCGCCCTCTGCCGGCTTCAGCAGGGGAATCACCGTGGAGTGAGGTCGCGGCCCCGGAGTGCAGATGCGAATGACCGCTGGGGCAGGAACCGCGCCAGAAGTGCGAAAGGCTGGAATCAGCCCGGCGCGGAGAAGCGACGACTTACCGCTACCAGAGGTTCCGACAAGGGCGACGAACCGGCTCGCTGTCGTCAGCGTTCGCAACTCCTCCACGAGTGAGTCCCGCCCGAAGAACAAGTTCTGGTTGCTCGTCTCATAGCGCTGCAGTCCCCTGTACGGCGAGGCGGCAATACTCTGCTCCGCAAGAGGTAGCCGTGCGGTTTCCTCGTGGGCCGAGCGCCAACGGCGTTCCCATTCCTCGGCTTGCCCTCCTAACGCTGTGACATACGCCAGGGCTACCTGGAGGGTCGGTAGACGCCGACCGGACGCCGCCTCGGACAGTGTCGGAGCGGAGAATCCCGCACTCTCGGACAGTTGCCGGTAGGGCGGATTCCCGGCGGCAGAGCGCAACTGGCGCAGTTCGTACGCGAAGGCCTGAACGGGGCCGTCCTGTGGATCCAGTTCCTTCTCCCGCCGCCCCATAGTCCCTTTCCACTCCCCTCGAGGTCTCCTCCTGCCTGATCAACGTAGCCGACGAGGAGATTGATAGCCGACCCGGGACCGGGGTGACCATCAATGGATCGCCCTGTGGAGTGGTGGGTGTTGGTGATCCACCAGTGAGACGAACCCGCTCATCAGCACCGCAGCAGCTCTGGGGCGAGAGAAGGGACTGACCCATTTCCGCGACTGACTTGACTCGAGTGGAAACCGACCCACAGAAGGCTGAGACATCATCACGTCCGAAACGGACTTTGCCGAAAACGGCCGCTGCCGCGGCGACAGTGGTCCCAGCGGCGGTGGCTGGTGCTCTGGGCCTTTGGGGCACCTCCCGTCAAGGAAGCATGTGGCGCGACGAGTCGACGACCTACCAGGTGGCGCACCGCTCGCTCGCAGATATCTGGGCCCTGCTTGGCAGTATCGACGCCGTACACGGCCTCTACTACTTCATCATGCACGGGGTGTTCGCCCTGTGGGACGGGGGTCTACTCGCACTACGGCTTCCCTCGGTCGCAGCGAGCGCTCTGGCGGCGGCCGGCGTGGGCGCTATCGGCAGGCGTTTGCGTGGAACGAGAACCGGGGTCCTGGCGGGTCTGGCCTACGCAGCGAATCCCGTGGTGCAGCAATATGCCCAGGAGGGCCGCTCATACGCGTTGGTTTCAGCGGCAGTGGTGTGGTCGACGTATCTCTTCTTATGTTGCCTTGAACGCGGATCGACGCGGGTGTGGGTCGGCTATACGCTGCTCGTGGCCGCTGCGGGATGGCTGCACGAATTCGCTGTTCTGGTGCTGTCGGCGCACGCCGTCACCTTGTGTCTGGGCGGGATTGTGGCACCATCTGTCAAGCGGTCCTGGATCGCTTCCGTTTCCGTTTCCGGCGTGGCCGTCGCACCCCTCGCCGCCTTGAGCGTCGGCCAGTCAAGTCAGCAACTGGGTTGGCTGGGCAGGCCGGGAATTGCGGCCTGGCTGCAGTTCCTCGGCATCTCGCTCGCTGGTCTGCTCATGAGCCTCTATATCTCGCGATCCAATGCCTTACCCGTTGCGCATGTCCCGCACAGGCCGACACTTCAGTCGGTCGCGATCCCCCTCCTGGTGCTGCCAGGCGGGCTGTTGATGACTGTCTCCCTGATCCATCCGTGGTACGTGCAGCGCTACGTGCTGTACAGCATGGCCGGTCTCGCGCTGCTCCTCGGCGCCACTGCCGAGACCGCGGTGCGCAGGGTGGCATGGCGCCGGGCGAGGGTACGCCTCGGGGCTTGCTCCCTGGCCCTGACGAGTCTCGCGATCCTGGTGCCTTGGTCGCTGCTGTTGCGGTCTCCGGAGAGCCGTAAGGACGACACGGTGGCTGTCGCGCACGCAGTCGAGGTTCACGCACGCCAGGGAGACGCGGTCCTCTTCATGCCGGCACGACGCCGTGAGTGGCTGCTGTCGGCACCGTCGGCCTACGGCGAGGTCGATGATCTGGCCCTCGACCGCTCTCCAACGGAGTCACGCACACTGCACGGTACGGAGATATCCGCACGGGCTATCCGCAGGAAGATGCTCGATGAGAACAGGATCATCGCTCTCACAGATCCTGTCGGCCAGCCCCTCGACGCCTTCCCGCGGGAAGTGACCAAGCGGCAGGTTCTGGCGGAACACTTCGAACGCTGCGGCAGCAAGGCCGTGCACGGTGCGGTGATCACCGTCTACGAGCGGGGCACGTGCGGGTGATGCCGCTGCTGCCCGCTGCTGACGACTGCGTCTGGTGGCGCGGCCGATGTCGTGGCTGAGTCGACGGCCCGCAGCTCTCGTACCAGGGCGCGCACGACCGCGGAGCCGGCGAGCTCCGGGGTGGTCACATAGCCGACTCGGCGCCTCGGGCGCTCCGGACCGAGATCGGTGATCTCGATCGAGTCCGGTGCTCCGACCAGGGAGAGTGCCGGCATGATCGCCATCCCGTGCCCCGCACCCACCAGCGAGAGCACCGCTCCGTCGTCCTCGGCCTCGATCGTGGCCCTGGGGATCCAGTCCTGCGCACCCCACCAGGCGCGGGTGTACGAGCCGCAGTTCTCGGCCCAGTCGACGAGCGGCAGCGAGCGTGGAGCCGGGTGTCCGGCCGGATGCACCAGGGAGTAGCTCTCCTCGAAGAGCCCGCTCACCACCAGCCCCGCCGGCAACCGCGCTCCGTCCAGGGTGGCGATGGCGAGGTCCGCCCTCCCGTCCGCCACCTCGCCCGCAGTGCCGCGCCCGAGCTCGCGCACGATCCGCACCTGTGGCTCGATCCCGGGATACCGCGCCCGCAGCCGCCGAAGGACCGGTGGCAGCAGGTGCAGCGCGGTACTGCGGAAGGCCGCGATCCGCAGCGGTCCCTCCGGGCGCTGCGACGCCTCGGACCGGGCGGCGTCCCGTGCCTCGGCGACCAGCACGTCGAGCAGGTGCAGTACGCGGCGCGCATGCGCCACGGCCCTGTCCCCCGCCCCCGTGGGGCTCGCACCGCCGCGGCCGCGTTCGAACAGAACGGCGCCGATCTTGCGCTCGCTGCCGCGCACCGAGTGCGAGACCGCGGACTGCGTCAGGCCGAGCGCCTCGGCCCCGGCCGAGAACCCGCCCGCGTCCGCGACCGCCACCAGGATGCGCAGTTCGTTCGGAGCGAGATCGGTGCCGGTCGCGCGTGTCACAGGGCGCTCACCTCGGAGTATGAGAACTGCTCATGAAACAGGGGGTGTACATGAGCCCAACCCCCTGCCCGAGGCCTCCATTCCCGTCCTACGGTCCGGGCATGACCGAGAACGCGATCACCGTCCAGCAGACCGCCCGACCCTACGGCTTCCCCACCGCCGGGGATTTCACCTTCGTCGAGTCCACGGTTCCCGATCCCGAGGTCGGCACCGCGCTCGTGGAGAACGTCTACTGGTCCGTCGACCCTTACCACCGCGAGATGATGGACGACGTGCCCGGCGGCTTCGCGCTTCACACACCGCTCGAGGGCCGGACCCTCGGGCGCGTCGTCGCCTCGCGGACACCGGGGCTGACCGAGGGCGAGATCGTGTTCCACAGGCAGGGCTGGCGCACGCACTCCGTGGTCCGACCCGAGGAGATCCGCAGACTCCCCCACTTCGACGGTGTTCCCCTGACGGCCTACTTGAGTGTCCTCGGCGGCACCGGACTGACCGCCTATGTGGGTCTCACCCGTATCGCCCAACTCCGCAAGGGCGACGAGCTCTTCGTCTCCGCAGCGGCAGGAGGTGTCGGCACGGCGACCGCCCGGTTCGCCCGACTGCTGGGCGCCGGCCGACTTGTCGGCAGTGCGGGCTCGGCGGCCAAGGTCGACCACCTGACCCGGGAGGTGGGCTACGACGTGGCGTTCGACTACCACGACGGATGCGCCGCGGAACTGCTCGCCGAGGCAGCGCCGGACGGCATCGACGTCTTCGTCGACAACGTCGGTGGCGAGCAACTCGCCGCCGCGGTGGGCGCACTGCGCGAGTTCGGGCGCATCGTCCGGATCGGCACCATCAGCCGGTACAACACCCCGGACGCTCCCCCGCCGCACTTCAACTACTCGGACATCGTGGAGAAGAGCCTCCGCATGGAGGGCTTCCTGGTCAGCAACTACCGCGACCTGCAGGACGAGCTGTACGAGTTCGCGGTCCCCCATCTGCGGAGCGGCCGGCTCGCGCTGGACGAGACGGTGGTGGACGGGTTCGAGCACATCGTGGACGCGTTCCTGGGCATGCTGCGTGGCGAGAACACGGGAAAGATCATCGTGCAGGGCACCCTTGACAGTTGATGCCCTGCCGCAGCGGGGCCGACCCCGACGTGCGGGGCCGACCATCGAGTCGTCTCAGGTGGCGGTGGGCCAGGTCCGCAGCAATGCGGCGATCTTCCCGGCGGTACAGGCGGGATCGAGGAGCAGGTCCTTCAGAGCGACGGCATCCTCACGGGCAGGCTTGACCCGGACCCCGGCGGCTTCGAGATACATGACACCGGTGGCAGCGGCGACAGCCATGTTGGAGCGTTCCAGCCAGCGGCACCGGCCCAGGGTGTGTACCAGGGCGGCGGCTTTGGCATAGGGGCCGTCGTAGACGGGCTGCTCGAACAGCCCGGCTCGGTGGCGGGCGACCGCTGAGACGGGCACGCCGTAGTCGTCGGGTGCCGGATCGTCCGCTCCGGCGGCTTCGGCGACCTGCAGGATCCAGGGAACGTCGATGTTCAGTTCCATCAGGCCGCGCGCGCTCCCCCACCCGTCTGCTGGGCTTCCTCCGCCTCGTCGAAGATCGTCTGGTGTTCGGCCAGGAACCGGGCGGCCGCGTCCACCGCACGGGCACGCAGCCCGCTGGTGTCATCCTGCACCAGCCTGGCGAGGTAGTCCCCGACACTCAACCCCAGGTCGGCGGCGCGCTTCCTGGCGAGCTCCGCCACGTCCTGATCCACGCGCGCACCCAGCTGTGTTTTCGCCATACCGGCATGGTAACAGCCGTTACCATGCCGTGGGCGCCTTCTGCACTCGAATCTCCGGTGCCATAAGACGGTCTCCATCTCCCCTGCCCGAGCGAACGGCCGCACCCCAGGGGTCACAGAGCGTAGGCTGCGGAACACACCGCGCCAGTGTTCGGTCACGCGCACGGCACCCTTCACACCCGGCACGCAGATGCTCTGACAGCGCACTTGGGGGACGACCGTGGACGACGTCACGGGCAGACGGCGGTCGGGACGGGGACGGGTGCGCCACGGTGTGGTCGCGATGCTCGTGGCCACCGCGATCGCCGTTTCGCTGCTGTCGCCCGCCCGCCACGAGGAGTTGGCGCCCGCGGCGGACTCTCAACCAGCTCTGTCAGCGGTCAACTACGCGGTGGCCCTGGACATTTCGGCCAGCGTCACAGCCGAGGACCTGGAAGCCGAGAAGGACGCCGTCAAGCGGATCGCACTCGGCGACGTCTCCTCGTCGTCCACGGTCTCGGTCTTCGGCTACGCCTCGGCCGAGAGGCCCGGCCAGAGCGCGGTGGAACCGCTCTGCCCACGCACCGTCCTCGACGGACCGGGCCGCGAGTCGATTGCCGAATGCGTGGACGGATTCCGGGGCCGGGAAGCGGGCCAGGGCACCGGAACGGACTTCCCGAGCGCGATCCGGCAGGGCGTGGAGGACTTGGCCGACTCCGACCCCTTGGAGCCGCGCGTGCTGTTCCTCCTCACCGACGGGAAACTCGACATCCGCGACAGCCCCCTGTACGGCCCAGACGTCGTGAGTCGGAACAGCGAGGCCGCAAGGCAGTCGACACTGGCGCTGGCCGACGCCCGCGCACAGAAGGTGCAGGTGTGGCCGCTGGGTTTCGGGCCCGGGGCGGACAGGCAGCAACTCGACCCGATCGCCGTCGGCGGTTATCAAGTGGGCTGCGTCGACCTGCTGCCCGCCTCCTCTCCCACGGCCTCCATGGTTCAAGGAGCCGAGGAGATCGGCGCCACGCTGCAGAGCATGTTCGCCGCGGCCCAGTGCTCCCAGCGCCACGTCGAAGGCCCCGGCGAACGGCCGCCCGCCTCGATGGAGATCGACGTCTCTCCGCTGGCGACCTCGGCCACCATCGTCGTCGACAAGAGCGACCCGGCGGTACGGATCACCTATGTCGACCCCCGCGGTGACGAGGTACCGAAGGCGGGGTGGCACAAGAAGTCCCGCGTCGAGCTGGCGGGCGGCACGGGCACCGTCGAGGCACTGAGGATCAGGGATCCGCTGCCCGGAACGTGGACCGTCAGGACGGAGGCCCCGGAAGGACACCAATCCCGGCCCGTCTCCGTCAGCCTGTTATGGCGGGGCGAGGTGCGCGGAGCCATCGTCATGGACCCGCCCGCACCGCGGCCCGGCGAGAAGGTGACGGTGACCTTGCGGCTGCAGACGCGTGAGGGCTACGCGATCGAGGACCCCGCGGACTATGCGGGACTGCGCATCCGTGCGGAGCTGACGGGCGACGGCTTCTCTCCGCGACGCATCGGCTTCACCGCCAGGGGCCAGGACCCCTACGTCGAAACCGACATCGGCTTCTTCAGCGGCTCCTCGACGGTGCCTGACACGGCCACCGGGGCGCTCAGGGTAGGCGTGGACCTCACGGCTCCAGGCTTGACGACCGACACCCGCCCTCTGGTCACCGCCGTGGCGTCGGGCGAACAGCCCACCGAGGCCAGGTTGGCACTGTCCCGGCCGAAGTCCCACGCCGGAGGCGAGATCGCCGCGAAGCTGACCGTCAACAACCTAGCCACCGTCCCGCACACCCTGCGGCTGTCCATCAAGGACATCCTTCCCGGACTCCTCTCCATCACCCCGAACGAGATCACGGTCGCGCCCGGCGAGCAGAGCATTCGGGAAGTCACGGTCAAGGTCGCGTCGGCGGACGCCTTCGGAGATCGTCTCGGCGAGGGACTCCGACTTGTCGGCACCTACGTCGTCGCCGACGCCACGGACTACAACCGCATGCTCTTTCGGTCCGCGGAGTCGATCTGGGTCACTCCAGAGCCTGGACCATGGCTGCGCTACCCGACGGTCTACCCCGCCGCCCTGCTCACCGCCTTCTGCGCGGCGGGAGTCTTCATGCTGGTGAGGCAACGCATCACCGCGGCCGGCCCCTCGGGGCAGCCAGCGCCGACAGCCACACAGGAACGCGGACCACGGAGCAGGCGCGCGCTTCGCACCCAGGACGACCAGCAGAGGCCGCGATTGGAGTGGGCGTACGAACCGCTCCCCGCGCCGAAAGGGGAGACCTCCCCACCGCGGGAGCCAACGCCGCCGCCCGCCCAGGCCATCTCCCCGACCATGACGCCCGACAGCGACCCCGACACGGCCGAACCGCGTTCGCTGGTGGCGGAGTTGGTCGAGCAGATCGCGCCAGGGCGTGAGATGCCCCTCCAGGTGCAGATCGTTCGGGGCAGCACCAAGGGGACGGGCGTGCAACTGCGCCCCTTCGCTCTGCCCCGTGGGGGTGCCCGGGTCGTGGTGACCATCCACGCGCCCGGTCTCACGGTGCTCGACGAATTGCAGAAGGAGTTGCACGTCGTACCCGGCCGGGACTCGGATGTGCTGCGGTTTCGGCTCAAGGCCTCGATGCCGGGGCTCCATCGGGTGACCGTGCGGGCCTACCGGGGCGGCACGTTCCTCGGAGAGGTCGTCTGCCAGGTCGCGGTGGGGCACGGCAGTGTCACGCGCGACGGCCCGCAGCGCCAGGCGTCGCTGCCGTCGATGGCGTCCGATCCCGGTGAGGTGACCCTTCAGGTCCTCAAGGACAAAGCCGCCGGCACGATCAGTTTCCAGCTGTTGGCAGAGACGACCTACCTACCGGAAACCATCAACGTGGCGGCCGGTTTCCGAGGGGCCGCGGAACAGATCTACGCCGAGCTGAGACGCGCCGCCAAGGCGGCCGCCGACGAGAGCGACGTCGACGCTCGACGGCTGCGCAACCGCCTGCGCAACCAGGGCGTACAGCTCTGGACGTCCGCCGTGCCCGACGCCGTCCAACGCCAGTTCTGGATGGAGGCGGACCGCTTCTCGGCCATCACCGTCGTCGGCGAACACGACAGCATCCCCTGGGAACTGCTCTATCCCCTCGATGAAAACCGCGAGGACAGAGGCTTTCTGGCCGAGTGGTTGCCCGTGGTACGCCGGGTCCACAATCAGGAGAGGGTGCGCAGCCTCAGCCTTCCCGGCGTGGCGTTCGTCGTCCCGCCGGACTCACCCGCGGACGCGACCACGGAAGTGGCCTCGCTGCGCGCCCGGTTGGGGACGTCCGTGGCGGACGCCGGTGTCCTGACCGAGGGTGCGGCCCTGGCCGCACTCGTCCAGGACGGGCATGCGGGCCTGCTTCACTTCGCGTGCCACAACTCCTTCACGGGGTCCGGCTCCTGCGTGAAGATGGCCGACGGCACCTTCGATCCCATCGACCTCGCCGCCGCGGCCCAACTGCGCACCCTGCGGCCCCATCGTCCTCTCGTGTTCTTCAACGCGTGCCGGAGCGCGGGTGAGATCACCTGGTTCGGCGAGAGTCTGGGGTGGGCGCCTCAGTTCCTGAACGCGGGAGCGGGCGCTTTCATCGGCACCCTCTGGCCCGTACGGTCACGCTCCGCCCTCCAGTTCGCCGAGGCCTTCTACGAGCAGTTCATCACCAACAGGCAGCCCCTCGGCCAGGCGTCGCTCGCCGCCCGGCAGATCACCCGTGAACTGCACGGCGGCGATCCCACATGGCTGGCCTACGCCGTGTACGGCAGTCCCGCGGCCACGGCACACACCGTCACGCAAGAGGAGTCGGTCTCTTGACATCCTCCCCGCCCCAAAGGGCGGGGATTCCTGGCTCACGTCGGCTGGGGACCAGCGGTCCGCCAGCTCTTACACGATCAGCACCAGCCGGGTTGAGACCAGCCCGGACCAGCATCACGCGGGCGGATTTCTTGTCCCTGGGGGATACGGCTCCGCAGGCGGTGCAGGTGTAGGTACGTTCCGAGAGAGGAAGTGCGTGCTTGGTTCTCGCTCCGCACGCCGCGCAGTCCATGGTGGTGTGCGCGGGATGCACGAGACGCACATCGCGCCCGTGCTTGCGGCCCATCTCGACCAGGGCCGCCTTCGTGGCGCCGATCGCCGCGTCCGCCGCCTTGCGGGCCATCGTCGACTTCGCGAGGAACTTCGGACGGAAGTCCTCGACGGCGACCGCGTCATGGTCACGGACCACCGCCTTGGCCCACTTTCGGGCGGTGTCCTGACGCTGCCGGGCGACCTTCGCACAGACCTTGGCGCGCGACTTCCTGGCCTCGCGGTAGCCGTTAGATCCGGCCTGCCCCTTCTTCGGCTTGCGGCGGGCCATCATCCGGTCGTACCGGGTCAGCCTGGCCTGGGCCTTCCTGCCGTGCTCGGCGTGGGGGAGGTCGTGGGCGTCGGATGTGGTGGTGGCGGTCTCCCTGACGCCCCAGTCCACACCGATCACGGCGCCGGTTTCCGGGAGCGGCCGGGTCTCGGTGGCGACGACGAACGACGCGTACCAGTGCCCCAGGCTGTCCCGGTGGACCCGCACCGAGGTGGGGGCGGCCGGGAGTTCCCGGGACCAGACGACCGTCAGGACGATGCCGCCCGCGACGTGCAGCCGCCCGTCTTCCAGGCGGAATCCGCGCCGGGTGTAGTTCAGCGTGGGCAGCGCGTCCCGCTTCCGCTTGATGCGGGGCATCCCGGCGCGCTGCCGGATCGGCAGCTTCGCCTTGATGTCCTTCATCGCTTTGGCACGGGACCTGGCGAAGTCGCGGACGGTCTGCTGCTGCGGCACCGACGCACCCTCACGCAGCCACCCCATTGCCGTGCGGGCCTCGGTCAGCATCCTGTCGAGCTGCGCCGGGCCGCACGTCGCCTTCTCGACAGCGTCCTGGTTCAAGGCGTGGACCCTGCGGGACACGGCCACGCACTCGTTCCACACCCACCGGCAGCGTGCCCACTCGGCCATGAGGCCGGTGCGGGCCGCCGACGACACACGGAGCCGGTAGGTGTACCGGGCGTGCCCGGTATCCCCCGCAGTCGTCTCTCGTGTCGTCATGACACCACTCTACAACTGGTGGACCACTTGAAATCTACTACTCTGGTGTCATGGATGAAGAGAAGCGCATCACGCTCCGCCTGCCCGCCGACCTGCACGCATGGCTGACCGCTCAGGCCAGGTCCGCCCGCAGGTCCCTCAACTCCGAGATCGTCTACCGGCTGGAGGCCGAGCGTGACAACGCCGTGGCCGACGCCCAATCGCCCTGACGGCGATTCGGCTTACCCTGCCCTGCTCCGCAGGAGTCCGATTCCTCCCCGGCTTGAAGGCCGGGCATCCCCAAAGGAACCAGGTGACCGACTCACCGCAGTGCCGCAGCCGCAGCCGCACACCCAACCCATGAAGGAACTTCCGCATATGGACGACCCCGTCTTCGTCATTCACGGCGTTGCCAACCGTGACCAGCAGGGCTTCGCAGCAGCGGTCGCCGACCTCCAGGCGGCATCCGGACACGCCATGGTGCCGGTGTACTGGGGTGATCTCGGCGCCGACGACCGCTTCGTGACCGTGGCGATCCCGACCCGCCCCGGGGCACCGTCCAGTGCCCGCAGGGGCGACGGACTGCGGGATGCGGACGGGCCGCCGGACGCCACCGGGCCCGAGCCCTGGCTCGCCTCGGCACTGGCCCCGGACACCCGGGCGCCGGACCAGTGGCCCCGCGTGGAGACCGCCGTACGCGAGCGACTCGCCGACGAGGACAGCGACTCGGGCCTGCGGGACGGCCCGCATGACAGCGACGTGGACGAGTTCCTGGAGTACCTGGCCGAGGAATGGCCCCGAACCCGGTGGCTGCGGCGCACCGACGACCCCGTCCTCCTCTTCGAGACGGGCCGGTCCCTGGCCGAGGCCCTCATCGAGGCCGACGACCTCCGCGCGGACGGCGTCGGCTCGTACGACGGACTGCGCGCCGGTGGTGAGGACGAGGGGCGACTGCGCAGGATGCTGCGGAATCGGCTGCGCGACCTGGACCGGGTGGCCGGCGCCGCGATCCAGGCGGCCGCCGGACGCCTGAACAGCGCGCTGCGCACCGAGTTCGGGCCCGCGACCACACGGTTCCTCGGCGACGTGCTGGTGTACCAGCGCCACCGGGACGCCATTCACGCCCGGGTTCGGCAGTCGATCGACAGCGTGGACCCCGCGCTCGGCCGCACCCCTGACCGGCCCGTACGGGTCGTCGCCCACAGTCTGGGCGGAGTCATCGCCGTCGACATGGCCACCGCCGCCGATCCCCTGTGGACGTCCTCGCTGGTGACGTTCGGCTCCCAGGCGGCGTTCTTCCACGCCTGCGATCCGCGCGGAGGTCAGATCCTGCCGTACTCCGGGAGCCGGCCCGTCGTACTGCCCGCGTCCCTGGCCCGCTGGACCAACCTCTGGGAGCCTCTCGACATGCTGGCCTTCGTCGCTGCCGGAGTCTTCCGGCTGCACGACGGCAGTTCACCCGTGGATGTGTCCGTGCCGCACGCGGCGAGCAGCGGCATGTGGACACACTCCGCCTACTGGGGCATGCCGTTCGTGGCGTCGGAGATCAGCACGGCGATGAACGGCGCGTAGCGGCAGCCGAGGACGCCGAGCCACGCCCTCGGTGGTCCTCACGCGCGTCGCCGTCGGTGTCACCGTCGTCGCCGAGCCCATCACCCTCGGCAGGGGCGCTCACGGGCTGACGCTGTCGCGGCACGAGCGCGCCTCGATCTCGTTGGCGCTCGGTTTGTGGCTGCTGATCCAGGACGGGTCGGCCTCGGTGAGAACGGGCAACGACGTCTCCACGTCCCTGATCCAGGTGCTGGTGCCGACATGTCTCTTGAGCCAGTCCTCGAGCTTTCGGCAGTCCTGCCGATGCCCCTTCTGCAGGCCGATCCCGTAGTACTGCGGTGCTCCTATCGTCACGTCCGGCACGACCCGCAGACGGTCCTTCTTGTAGTGGCCTGCGAATCCGTAGAGGATCGCCTGGTCCGTCGAGATCGCCTGCACCTGACCGTCCAGCAGTTGCTCGAGGCAGTCCGACGCGTCCGTGAGGACGACCGGGTCCGCGTCGACGGTGTCCCTGATGTGCTCCAGCGCCTCGCGCGAGGTGGTGCCCTGCCAGGTGCAGATCCTCGTACCGCGCAGGTCGGAGAGCCGTTGCACTCCGGTGCTCTCCGGGCCGACGAGAAAGCCCTGCCGGGTCTTGAGGTAGGGCCCGACGAAGTCGATCAGGTCCATCCGCTCCGCCGTGATGGAGAACGAGGCGATCGTCATATCGGCCTTGTGATCCAGGAGTTGGGTGACTCGGTCGCCGGAGGAGACGTCCACGGGATCGCTGAACGCGACGTCGAGTTCTTCCTCGACGTGCTGGAAGACCAGGAAGTCCAGCCCCGAACGGTCGTAGTTCTCGGAGTAGGAGATGCCCGGCAGGTCGTTGTGCATGGCGACCGTGACGCGCGTGACGCCGAGGAACTCCGGTTCGGGTTCCTCGGACGAGCAGGAGGCGAGATTCACCAACAGGGCTACGGCGGCGGCGATCCCGGCTGTCCGGCCGGACAGCCGGAAGGACGAGCGCCGGTCCGGGGAGGTTGCGGGCACGAGGTCCTCTCAGTCGTGAAGTACGGCGTCCGCGACGAACACATTCATCAGGCACCCCTCGTCGGTCCGCAGAGTGATCCGCACGTCGATCCGGCCCTCGAGCCCGCCCAGCGGAAAGTCGACCGTCTGGCCGCTCCTCCCGTCGTCGACCCCGGTGCTGGCCTGATCCCGCAGCTGGGCGGAGTAGCGCGTCTCCGGTGCGCAGAACTGCGAGGACCGTGCCGCGTCGCGGATCTCGAGCGTCAGCCGCAGCCATGCCCGGTCGGTGGGGCCGTCGACGACGAGACGCAGTTCGGAGCCGTCGGTGACGGCGCCGGCCGTGAGGCGACTGCGGCCGGTGACGTCGATCTCGCCGTGATCGGCGAGATGGTCCATGCCGATGGTGCCGGCGACCGCGAGCATCACGGCCGCCGCCGACATGAGCACGCGCCAGCGACGGGCTTGCCGTTCGCCGCCCGGGTGGACCAGTCGGGCGAGTGCCAGGCAGACCGAGCCGGCGATGGCGAGGTACACCCAGACGAACTGACGCAGCGGGCCGTCGGGGGCGCTGATCAAGGCGTAACTGCCCAGCAGGACGACCAGCAGGAACGGCGGCCAGTTCCAGCCGCCCCAGCGCTTCGCCTTGGCGGCGAACTCGACGACGTCACCGACGAAGACACTGAGGAAGAGCTTGCTGACGAAGCCGATCGCCGGGGAATTGTCCCCGAGGGTCTTGGTGCTGTGATGTCTCGGCGGGTCGGCGCTCAACTGCCTTCGCCGCCTCGGTCGTCCGGGCGGGCGTTGAAGTAGAAGTTCGCGCTGTCCAGCCTGCCGATCGCCGGAGAATTGTCCCCGTGCGACGAGACATGGAACCGGTCGCCCGCGGGCCGTGCCGCGATGATCTCCCGCTCCAGCGAACGAGCACTCAGATCGTCGCTGTCGCTCAGCCATCGGCCGATAGCGGTCTCCAGTGCTTCCCGGTCGGCCGGGGACAGGGCCTCGATCGCCCGTACCGCGTCGCTGTCGCCTTCTGAGGGCGCCGTGTCGCTGTCGTCCTCTGCGGGCGCCGCGTCGTCGTCGGTTCGGCGCAGTGCTCTGTCAAGAAGCTGTCGCCCCCGCTCGACGGCACTGTCCGCCAGCCTGGTCCGGGCGGAATCGACCAGGGCGCCAGCCATCGATGTCGCGGCCGCGCTGACGAACGGTGCGATCACTGCTGCGGCTGTCAGTAACTCGGACATCTGTCCCCCGTCCCCCCGCACAAGACACACTCAATTCTACTCAACTCTCCGTTCCACAAGGGTCACTTCATGTCACATTCACAGGCCCTCCAGACCTCCGCCCAGATCGTGGGCGCATGGACGCGGGAGCGGGCCCCGCACGCCGCGCCGTCCCTCAGGCGGGATGAGACGATCGGCCCGCCTCGCGGCGGGAGCGGGCCGGCATGGATCATGAGGTCGGGCCGCACCACCCGCGGTGCGGCCGCGCTTCCAGACGTCAGGGGATCGTATGACCGCACGTGACGCGGTGCCGGGGCTGGCCGCCAATCCGTCGGCGCCGGCGGACGTGCTTCTTCGCATCCTGCCGTCCGAGCACGACTGGGACATCGTGACCCGGCTCGTCTGGCGCACCTCACTGCCGGCCGAGGTCGGGGAGGCGCTGGTCACCCACCCGGACCGCCAGGTGCGCTCGGCGGTCGCCGGGAGCTGGCACGCCGACCCCGCGCTGCAGGCCAGGCTCCTGGACGGCCCCCCTTCGGACGCCATCCTCGTCGCCTGCGGTCCGCTCCCCTACCGCGCTACGGTCGCTCCCCTGCCGGACTGGGCGTACGAGCGGCTGCTGAGCCACGAACGGCCCATGGTCCGGCACGAGACGGCCATGTCCGCCCATGTCCCCGCCCACGTCCTGATACCGCTGGCCACCCATGAGGACCCGGTGCTGCGGCTGGCCGCCTGCCGCCGCGTCTGGGCCGAACTCACCGACGACGCGCGCGCCGCGCTGCTCGACGACCCGGACCACGCGACCCGCCGGACCGCCGCGATGCACGTCATGCACGAGGACGCGGAGCGCACCGCCTGGCTCGCCGAAACCCTCACGTATGAGTGGCAGTTGGGGGACGTGCTGGAAACCGGGCTGCTCACCCGGGAGTTGGCCGAGCGTCTTATGGACGGCGGCAGGCAGCTGGCCCGGCTCGCGCTCAATCCGACCTTCCCCGCGGACCTCGCCGCCCGGATCGCCGACCACGAGGATCCGCAGGTGAGACTCGCGGTGTCGGCCCGACCGGAGCTGACGGAGGAACAGCGAGCCGCGATCGACTGGACGGTGGCGCCCGAAGACCGTCTGGACGCCCTGCAGTGGGTGTGGCGCTCGCGCGGGGACCAGGACCTGCTGCGCCGCTGCGCGCACTCGGCGCACACCTGGTTGCGGCGCACCGCCGCTCTCTGCGAAGAGCTGCCCGAGGACTGCGTGCGGCTCCTCGCCGACGACGAGGACTTCGCCGTACGACTGCTGCTCGCCGAAAGGCATCCTCAGGCGCCGCCGGAGCTGCTGTACGACCTGTACCTCCACGGCACACATCGTGCCGTCGAAATGCTCGTCACACGGCCCGGGTTCCCGACCACCGGGCTGGCGGCCCGCTGCGCCGACGCGGAGGATCCGAGGGAGCGGGCCCTCGCGCTGCGCGACCCGGACGCCTCGCCGTCCCTGGTCGAGCGCCTCAGCCGGGACGGGTCCGCGCGCGTGCGCGAGGCGGCGGCCCGCGACCCCCGGCTGCCGGTACCCCGGCTGATCGAGCTGCTCGACGACCCGCAGGTGGGCTGCGTGGCGGCGGCGAACCCGGCGCTGCCTGTCGCGCAGATGCGGGCCCTGCTCGACCGGGCGGGGGTCCCGGAGCTGCCGTCGGGTGACACCGGTCCCGACGGGGCAGCGCGTGCGGGCCGCCCCGGTCCGGACGGCGCCTGTCCCGCGTGACGCACCACAGAGGTCGGTGCGCGCGTCGCCGGCCGCCTGCGGCGAACGACTCCCTGCTCCGCAACCCGCCGGACCTCCTCGCGATTCAATCGGCCCGATCAAGGCTTCCCGGGCGCAATGCCGTGATGTCCAATGGCAGTTGGTCCCTTGAGGGCCCGGTAGTGCAAGGCCCGGCTCGACCACACGACCTGACGAGGAAGCGTGGGGCAAAGACAGATGACGGAGCGCGAATCGATCTTGCAGAGCATGCAGACGGCCACCTGGTCGTTCGAGGACGCCACGGCCTACGACGTGGCGCTGGACGGCATCGGCCTCGTGGTGGGTGCCCTTTCGCGGCTGATCTCGGATGCGGAGGCGGCGAACGACACCGATCGAGCGGCAGCCCTGACGGCGGAGCAGCGCCGCTGGGCCTCCCGGCGCGACGGCCTCACCCCGGCCGACCGGGCGGAGGTCCATGCCGTCACGGCCGAGTGCGCACCACTCCTGGTCCGGTTGCGCGGCACCACGTGACCGAGCTGGACCGCACCCTTCACGTCCTTCGATCGTAAGGATCGAGTTCAGACACAGCGGGCGCAGGCTCGGGCGCCCCCACGCTCCCGGGGGCCGGGTTCAGCCGCCGCGTCGTACCCGGGCCGCCTTGCGGGCCTCCGCGAGCTTGCGTGCCTCGCTGGTCTTGCGGGAGGCCCTGCTGCCCGAGCCGCCGCTCTTCGCGTCCTTGGTGCTGCCCAGGCCGCGGAACGGGGCGTTGTGGTTCTTGGGGGGCGAGACGGCGGACCCGCCGTCGAGCGGCTTGCCTGACGGGGCCCTGGCGCCGGTGATCCGGCTGAGCTCCGCCTCGCCGGACCGCACCTTGGTGACCTTGGGGGCCACGTCGGCGTCCGCCATGACCTGGCTCGTCTCGCGGCGCTGTCCCGACAGGACGAGTGTCACGACGGTGCCGGAACGGCCTGCCCGAGCCGTGCGGCCGGCACGGTGCAGATAGTCCTTCGGGTCCGTGGCGGGGTCGACGTTCACCACGAGGTCGAGGTCGTCGACGTCCAGACCGCGTGCGGCGACGTTCGTCGCCACCAGCGAGGTGACCTGACCGTTCCTGAACTGGGAAAGAGTACGGGTGCGCTGCGGCTGGGACTTCCCGCTGTGCAGGGCGGCGGCGGCCACACCGTTGGCCCGCAGATGCCGCGTGAGCTGGTCGACACCGTGCTTGGTGTCGAGGAACAGCAGGACCCGGCCGTCCCGGGCGGCGATCTCCGTGGTCACGGCGTACCGGTCCGGGCCGTGCACGACGAGGACGTGGTGCTCGATCGAGGTGACCGCGCTGGACGCGGGGTCCACGGAGTGGACGGCGGGGTCGCGCAGGTAGTCCCGCACCAGCTGGTCGACGTCGCGGTCGAGGGTGGCGGAGAACAGCATCCGCTGCCCGTCGGGACGCACCTGGTCCAGGATCTCGGTGACCTGCGGCAGGAACCCCATGTCACACATCTGGTCGGCCTCGTCCAGGACCGTGATGCGCACCCGTCCCAGCCGGCAGCCCTTGCGCTCGATGAGGTCGTGCAGCCGACCGGGCGTGGCGACGACGATCTCGGCGCCGTCCCGCAGCGCGGCTGCCTGCCGTCCGATGGACACCCCGCCCACCACGGTCGCGAGCCGCAGCCGCAGCGCGTCGGCGTACGGGGTGAGCACCTCACCGACCTGCTGCGCCAGCTCCCTGGTGGGCACCAGGACGAGCGCCAGCGGCTCCTTGGGCTGCGCCCGTCGCCCTGCCGTCCGGGCGAGCATCCCCAGGCCGAAGGCAAGCGTCTTGCCTGAGCCGGTACGGCCCCGGGCCAGGACGTCCCGTCCCGCGAGCGCGTTCGGCAGCGCCGCCGCCTGGATGGGGAACGGCACCGTCACACCGTGCTCGCCGAGAACCCGCAGCACCTCGGCCGGCAGCCCCAACTGCGAGAAGGTAGCGGCCGTGGGCAGCGCCGGGACGGCACCCGGCGCCTCGGACGCGTCGTCCGCCTGCCGGGCATCGGCACGTGCTGAATCGCTCACAGAAAGCCTTCCTCCGAAGGAACCCGGCCGAGGAAGGCGGGGCGCGGCCACCGGCCTGGGACACCGAACGGAGTACCGGCACAGCGACGCTGCAAAAGCTCAACGTTAGCACGGGGCCCACCGCCCCCTGAGCCGTCGGCGGCCACGTCGGCGGGCCCCGCCGGGCCTCAGCCGGTCGCGGTCGCAGGCGTCCGGGCCGCCGCGTCCGGAACGAGAACCAGAGCCGTCACCAGCGCGGCCAGGAAGGTCAGGGCGACGAGGGACGGGACGAGGGTGACGACGGGGCCGGCGAAGAGGCAGACGATCCCGCTGGCAAGGAGGACCGGGGAACGGTGGTTCGTGGTGCGCATCAGCAGCGCGGCCGAGGCGAGGAGGAACACACCGACGCCGCCGGGGAGGGCCCAGGCGACCACCCCGTGCAGGGGTTCGGTCAGGTCGTAGTGGTGGGTGTCGGCGACCTGTTGAAGGGCCTTCTTCATACCGAGGGCCATGAGGACGACTCCGGCCACCAGCGGAAGGTGGAGGAACGTGTACGCGTCACGGGCCAGCCGGGTGCGGTCGTCGCCGGTCAGGGCGGTCAGCCTGTGCTCGGCCGGCTCGGCCAGCTGACGGAAGTACAGACGCCACAGCCCGGCGGAGACGAGCAGTCCCAGCGCCGCGGCGCCCACGACCGGGGCGCTGAGCGGGAAGCCGGACACTCCGACGCCGATGGCGATGATCGACTCGCCGAGGGCGATGATGACGATCAGGCCGTGGCGTTCGGCGAAGTGGCCGGGTGAAGCGACCCGCCAGCCCGAGTCTCCGGTGAGGAAGATGCCCAGGTAGTCGATGGCCACCGCGGCGAGCCAGATCAGGATCTGGGCCTTGCCGGTGAAGGCGGACCCCACGAGGAGCAGGACGAAGGGCGGCGCCACCGAGAGCAGGGCGGTACGGCGCAGGACACCACGCAGGGCCTGGTCACTGGGGTCGGACAGCCAGTAGGTGACCAGATGCAGGACCCGTACGGCGCCGTAGCACAGGACGAAGACCAGCGGGGCGGGCAGCCCGCCGGGCGCGTCGGCATAGAGTTCGGGCACCGTCAGCGACACGATCAGGACGACGGCCATGACGGACACCAGCACGGTGAACATCGCGCCGGAGTCGGCTCGCACCACGTTCCCCAGCCAGGCGAAACAGCACCAGCACCACCACAGCAACGCCATCGCGACCATGCCGCCCAGCAGCCGGAGCCCGCTCGGGCCGGCCGCCATCAGCGCGGTGACCTGCGTGATCGTATAGACGAACACCAGATCGAAGAACAGTTCGGCCGGTGTCACCCGGTGATCGCCCCCGGTCGCGACCAGCCGCGACCCCTCATTACTCGCCCCCACAGCTCCCCCTTCGAGGCGGCCCACCGCCCACGAGCGGAACAATACCCACACCGGACACGGCAGTTGGCGCCTGTCGCCGCGTACTGAACCCCACCTCGCGCCTACCGCGTCACCTACCTTCCCTTTGCGGATAATCCGTGACGGACCGGCTTTCGTTACGCTGGCGAGCATGACCGCCATGGCGCCCAGGCGCAGCGAACCGGACCTGTCGTTTCTCCTCGACCACACGAGCCACGTCCTGCGGACCCGCATGAGTGCTCGGCTCGGCGAGATCGGACTGACGCCGCGAATGCACTGCGTCCTCGTCCACGCCCTGGAACAGGAGCGCACCCAGGCCCAGCTCGCCGAGATCGGCGACATGGACAAGACCACGATGGTCGTGACCGTCGACGCCCTGGAGAAGGCCGGTCTCGCGGAGCGCAGGCCCTCCAGCAGCGACCGGCGGGCGCGGATCATCGCGGTGACCGAGGAAGGGGCGAAGGTCGCCGGGGAGAGCCAGAAGATCGTCGACGACGTCCATCAGCAGGCCCTCGACTCACTGCCCGCAGACGAGCGCGACATCCTCCTGCGCGCACTGAACCGGCTGGTCACGGGCCATCTGGAGACCCCGGTCGAAGGCCCGCGACCGGCCCGCAGGGCGCGACAGAAGGGATAGCCGCCGCCGGCTCAGGACGGCCGCCCCTCACCAGCATCCGTAAGAGATAGTCTGCAACAAAACTATCTGCTACGGTCTTTCCTGTTGCCCTCGACGACAGGAGAGACCGCGATGTCCGCCGCCACACGCTCCCCCGAGACCCGCACCCGCTGGCTCGCTCTCGGTGTCCTGGCCACCGGGATGCTGATGACGATCCTCGACGGCAGCATCGTCACCGTCGCCATGCCGGCCATCCAGCGCGACCTCGGATTCACCCCGGGCGGCCTGACCTGGGTCGTCAACGCGTACCTCATCGCCTTCGGGTCGCTCCTCCTGCTCGCCGGCCGCCTGGGCGATCTGATCGGCCGCAAGCGGATGTTCCTCGCCGGAACCGGTGTCTTCACCGCCGCGTCGCTGCTGGCCGGCACAGCGGCCTCACCCGGGATCCTGATCGCCGCCCGCTTCCTTCAGGGTGTGGGCAGCGCGATGGCGTCCGCCGTCGGTCTGGGCATCCTCGTGACACTGTTCACCGAGCCACGCGAACGGGCCAAGGCCATCGCCGTGTTCAGCTTCACGGGTGCCGCCGGAGCCTCGATCGGCCAGGTCCTGGGCGGCGTCCTCACCGACGCCCTCGCCTGGAACTGGATCTTCTTCATCAACCTGCCGATCGGCGTCGCCGCCGTGCTCGTCGCGCTCCCCGCCCTCCCGGCCGACCGGGGCCTCGGGCTCAAGGCGGGCGCGGACGCCCTCGGCGCGCTGCTCGTCACCGCCGGCCTCATGACCGGGATCTACGCGGTCGTCAAGGTCGAGACGTACGGCGCCACTTCGCCCCACACACTCGGACTGGGCACCCTCGCCCTGCTGCTGATCGCCGGCTTCCTGATCCGCCAGGCCACGGCGAGGAACCCGCTGATGCCGCTGCGGATACTCAGCTCGCGCAACGTCTCCGGCGCCAACCTGGTCCAGATGCTGATGGTCGCCGCACTGTTCTCCTTCCAGGTCCTCGTAGCCCTCTACCTGCAGAAGGTCCTCGGCTACGGCGCGGCCGAGACCGGTCTCGCGATGCTGCCGGCCGCGGCCGTCATCGGTGCCGTGTCGCTGAGCGTCTCGGCCCGCCTCAACGCCCGCTTCGGCGAACGCACCGTACTGTCCGCCGGACTGCTGCTGCTCATCGGCGTCCTGGCACTGCTGACCCGGGTGCCCGGCCGCGCCGAGCAGGCGAACTACCTCACCGACCTGCTGCCGGTGATGCTTCTCGCCGCCGGGTTCGGCCTCGCGCTGCCCGCCCTGACCTCGCTGGGCATGTCCGGCGCGAAGGCCGAGGACGCGGGCCTGGCCTCCGGCCTCTTCAACACCACCCAGCAGATCGGCATGGCCCTCGGTGTCGCGGTCCTCTCGACGCTGGCCGCCTCCCGCACCGAGTCGCTCACCGCGGACGGCCGCCCGGCCGCCGAGGCCCTGACCGGCGGCTACCACCTGGCCTTCGGGGTCGGCGCCGGCCTCCTCGCCGTCGCGCTGGTGATCGCCCTCGCCGTCCTGCGCCGCCCGCAGGACACTCAGCGGGCAAACGCCGTCGAAAAGGAGGCCCACCCGGCCGCCGTCTGAGCGGCTCCGCCCTCCGCACATCCCGCGGACCCACCCCAGGGTGGGTCCGCTCGCCGTCGTCCGGGTCGGCCCCGCCACGCCCCGGAAGGGGTGCGGCGCCCCGAGGGCCATGTGCGGGAATCCCGGCGGCGCACGGGGCCCACCGCGCGCGGCCTCAGGTGCAGCAGGGCCCACCGCGAACCGCGCGGCCTCCTGGTCAGCCGGGCGCACCGCTCCCTGGCACGGCGGACCGCTCCGAGTCCTGCCGGGAACGCTCCAGGAGCGGCTTCGCGTCCGCATCCGGGCCCGTTCTCGCGCGGGTCAGCGCCACCCCCACCAGGACGACCGCCATGCCCGTCACCACCCGCGCGCTGAGCGGTTCGCCGAGGACGAGCGCGCCCAGCGCCACGGACACCACCGGCAGCAGATAGCCGACCGTGGCCGCGCTGGTCGGCCCTTCCTCCGCGATCATCCGGTAGTTGAGATGGAAGGTGACCCCGGTCGCAAAGACGCCGAGGACGACGACCGCGAACGCGCCCGCCCAGGTCACCCGCGCCGGACCGCCTCCGGCCAGAGCCGGCACGCTCAGGCACGTCGCCGTGAGGAGCTGGGCCGCGGAGAGCGCCAGCGGGGCGGTGCCCCGCCCGGTGAGCCTGCGGGCCATGTACGCGAAGGCCACCGCGTAGCTCACGGAGGCGCCGAGCAGGGCGAGCGCGCCGAGGCTCATCAGGCCGGAACCCGTGCTCCAGGGCGCGAAGATCAGCAGGACGCCGGCGAAGCCGAGAACCAGTCCGCCGAGCCGGGCGGGGTGGGTCGGGCGGTCAGTTCCCGTACCCCAGCCGATGAGGAGCGCCCAGAGAGGCGTGGTGGCGTTGAGTACGCCCGCCACCCCGCTGTCGACGGTCTGCTCCCCGACGGAGAAGAGGAGGAAGGGCAGGGCGTTGCAGAAGAAGGCGGCGACGGCCAGCCGCCGCCAGGTCGCGCGATCCCTCGGCAGCCGCTGCCCCGCCCCGTGGGCGAGCGCGAGCAGCACCGACGCCCCGAGCAGGCACCGGATGAGGGTGATCCAGCCCGGGGTCAGGCCCTGTTGGAGGGAGATCTTGATCCAGAGGAAGCCCGAGCCCCAGAACAGGGCCAGCACGGCCATGCGTGTCGCCGATGTCATGGGTCCACCGTCCTCCAGGCCCTGTTTCAGGACAAGCGAAGAATCATGCAATCAGCGTTAAGCTCTGCTACATGCTTGATGTGAGGCGTATGCAGGTACTCCGGTCCGTCGTCACCAGCGGCTCCGTCACCGCCGCCGCGGCGAGCCTCGGTTACACCCCGTCAGCGGTGAGCCAGCAGATCGCCGTGCTGGAGCGGGAGGCGGGCATCGAACTGCTGGAACGCTTCGGCCGGGGCGTTCGGCCGACGGCCGCGGGGAGGCTGCTCACCGAGTACGCGGCCGTCATCGGCCGCCAGGTCGCCGAGGCCGAGACGGCGCTGTCCGACCTGCGGGCGGGCCGCACCGGCCGGATCGCGGTCCGGTACTTCGCCACGGCCGGGGCCGGCCTCGTGGCCCCCGCACTGGCCCGCTTCCAGGCCGAACACCCAGGCGTCCGGGTCGACTTGAGGATCACCGACGGCGGTCCCGACACGGAGGCGGACCTCACGCTCCTGGTGCGATCGCGGAATGCCGCGCCGGACGCGTCCGGCGACGGGGTGCGGCTGGTCCCCCTGGTGGACGACCCGTACCGGGTCGTCCTGCCCAAGGGACACCCGCTGGCCGACCGCCGCGCCGCCGTCGACCTGGCCGACCTGGCGGCCGAGCCCTGGGTCGGCAGCGAGCGGCCCGGACCCTGTCTCGACGCGGTCCTGGAGGCCTGCGCGGCGGCCGGGTTCAGCCCGGACATCGCGGTCGAGTGCGAGGAGTACGGAGCGGCGCAGGGGTTCGTCGCCGCCGGGCTCGGCATCAGCCTGATCCCGCTGCTGGGCCTGGGCAACCGCCACCCGAACGTGGTCGTCCGCAAGGTCCGGGGCCCGGAGCCGGTCCGCTCGATCCACGCGGCGGTGCGGGAGTCCTCGCTGGGCCTGCCCGCCGTACGCGATCTGCTGACGGCGCTTCAGGACGCCGCCGGGCCGGTCCGCCCACCTGCCTGAGGCCCAACGGGGCGGCACTGCCGGCGTCCGGCGAGCGCGTCAGCGGTATGACCCTGCTCCGCCGCGCCGAGCCCCGGCGTGAGGTGTCGGCGGAAGAAGATCGGAGTCGCAGGCATAGATTGCCCATGGCCCACGCGTCCTTGTGTGCGTTGAAGAACGGGAGGGCCCATGGACCCACAGGACCAGGAGAGTTTCCGGGATTTCGTCGACACCCGGTGGAGCACCCTGCTGCGCCTGGCGAACCTGCTCACCGGCGGCGACCGGCACGAGGCCGAGGACGTCGTGCAGATCGCCCTGATGAAGGCGCTGGGCCGCTGGCGGCACATCGACGACCCGGAGAGCTACGTACGCAAGGTGATGTACCGGCACCAGATCAGCCGCTGGCGACTGCGCCGCCCGCACCGCGAGGCCACGTTCGCCGCGCCGCCGGAGTTCCTGGGCGTCGCCGACGGCACATCCGACGCGGACCTGCGCATCACCGTCGCGCAGGCACTCGCCCGGCTGACCCCACGTCAGCGCACGATGCTCGTCCTGCGCTACTTCGAGGACCTGTCCGAGACGGAAGTGGCGAGCGTCCTCGGCTGCACGGTGGGCACGGTCCGCAGCACCACCCATCGGTCGCTGGCCCGGCTGCGCGGTCTCGCGCCCGAGCTGGGCGGCCCCACCCTGCCCGGGGAACCCGCCACCGGCACCAACGTACCGAAGGGAGCTCACACATGAACGCCGATCAGCTGGACCAAGCCATCCGGGACGTCCTGCACAGGTGGACCCCCGACAGCCCCGACGTTCCCCAGGGCATCGCGGACCGCATCGTGCGCCGCCGACGGCGACGCAACGTCGTACGCGTCACCGGCGCGGCCCTCGCCCTGGCCGGCGTCGTCTTCGGCGGAACCCTCGCCACCGGCATCGGCGACGACGGCGGATCACGGGAGCCTGCCACGCAGCTGGGCAAGGACACCGACCTGCTGTGGCGGACCACACTGCCCGGCACCTCCTGGGACGCGTGCACCACCGGTCCCGGGGCCGTCTACTGCCGGGGCACGTCCTACGACGGCATCGGCCTGGACGTCGAGAACGGAAAGATCACGTGGGAGCGAGAGGCCGGTGGTTCCGACGGCGACAGTGCCCCGGCGGGATCGCTGCCCGGTGTGCGCGACGGCGTGCTGTACACCTACGCCGACCACTCCCCCGGGGCCCCGCGCGCCGGCACCGACCTGGTCGCCCTCGACGTCGAGACGCAACGGGTGCTGTGGAAGCACCAGTTGGCCGACGACAGCCGCAACCGGTCCTCGGCCGTACTGTTCGGCGGCGGTGTCCTCGTCAACGCGCCGACCTACAAGAGTGTGGTCGCGCTGGACGACACGACGGGCCGAGCCCTGTGGTCGTACGCGTGGAAGCGGGCCGACTGCGAGCGGGTCGCGATCAACAAGGTCCCCTACCTGATGTGCACTCCGGACAGCGAGAAGGCACCGCAGCGCAGCACCGTCGTCCGGCTGGACCCCGAGACCGGCGCGCCGCGGACCGTGGCGACCCTCGAAGGCATCGCGGCCTACGTCGGCACGGACGGCGAAGCCGCGCTGCTGGCCGCCCCGGCCGAAGGCCAGAAGTACCTCCGCCCGCCCGGCCCCGCGACCTTGATCCGCGTCGACCTCGGATCGGGCAAGGTGTCGCGGCACCCCGTCGACGGTGTACCGGCCGGCGTGGTCGCAGACGGCATCGTCGTGAGCTTCTTCGGCGACGCCGACCGCGCGGCCGCCTACTCGGTCGCCGACGGCAAGCGTCTGTGGACCCGGGACCTGGGGCTGGAACTGCGCAGGGACCCGGACATGGCGGAGATGACGGAGCTGGCGTCCGACGCCGCGGTCGACCTGGACACCCGGACGGCGTACTACGCCGATCCGTCCGGGAACCTCGTGGGCCTCGACCTGGACACCGGCGAGGTGCGCTGGCGGGGCCTGGTGGAGATGCCGTCGGAGACCCCGGTGGTGTCAGGTGTCGCCCCGGAGCTGATGGTCCACGAACACACCCTCGTCGGCCAGATCGGCAACGAGCTGTTCCGCGTCCGGCCCGCGCTGCCCGACTCGCTCTCGTAGCCCCACCGGGGACGTGCGGCAACCGGCCCAGGGCCAGGGACGGCCCCCACCCGCCTCGCCGCCGCGAGTCCGGCACCCCGTACAAGGCCCGTCGCGCCACGCGGCGGGCCTCACGGATCTCCCCGCGCCGGACTGCGTTCGTCAACCGCCCAGGGCGAGTTGCCGGGCCAGGGCCTGCGCCGCGTTCGCCTGCTCGGGCGGGAATCCGAGCCGTTGCATGGCGACGTTGTGCTCGGCCAGGCAGACGATCTGGTACGCGATCTGCTCGGTGGGGGCGTCGGACGGCAGGTCCGGGCGTTCGAGCCGGATGCCTGCGGCCAGCAGCTCCACCAGCAGGCCGTAGGCCTCCCGCATCTGGCCGCGGAGGCCGGGGTCGCGCGCGGCCTGGTGGGCATCCCGGCGGCACATGTACGTGTGGCGTCCGCCGGACGGTACGAGAACCGTCAAGGCTCGTGCGGGAGCCGACAGCGCACCGGACCCTCATCACTCCCGGCATCCCCGTCATCAGGAGCGAAGACCCATGAGCACCGGTGCAGAACAGGAAGGACCAGGACATGACTTGAGCTCCTGGCCGATCGAACGACTCCAGGCATTCGCCGCGGACCTTCATGACTACGGGCAACTCGAATCGGTCCGCATGATCGCGCAGGGACACACCTACAACGCCGACCGACCCCACCATGTGCGTCGGCTCTGGGCGGAACTGTCGCTACGGGCCAACAGCCGCATGCGCGAACTCGGCGCCGACGGTACGGCACGCGAGGACCGGCAGGACTTCGCACTGCGGACGTGGGTGATCGACCGCCTCGGTCCCCAGGACGAGAACCGGGACTGGAGTCCAGAAGCCTTGGGGGCGGACACCCTCGCCGCGCTGACGCTCTCGCCATCGGACGCCGCAGCCCGCGCGCACAACTGGCGCGAGCTTCCCCTCGCGGAGATCCGCGAGCTGCGGCGGCACAAGAACCTCACGGCTCACCTCGAGCAGCTCATCGGCCATCTCCGCCCCGGCCCCACCCGCGACCGGCTTCTCCCCTGGACAGAGCACCGCAGACTGCTGCCTTGACCCCTCGGGCCGGACCTCAGCGCGTGCCACGCAGAGTGCCGGGGAGTGCGTACCGATCGGCGCCCATCCGACTGGCGGCAGCCACGGTGCACGCACAGACTGGAATCAGGGGTGGCGTCCAGCAGTAGTCCGACCTGGGAGGAGACTCAGGTGTTCGGGCACGTGCGAGCAGTTCCGGACAGCAGTCCGATCTTTATGATCAAGGTCAGCGTCTATCGCGGTGATCTGACGGAGATCGATCACGTCTTCACCGACGAAGAGGGCCAGTACAGCGTGGCGATCGCCGCAGGTGAAACGGTCACCGTTCGGTTCGACACGCACCATTCGCTCACCAACGCCGAGGACTGGCAGCCGTCGGTCGTCGCAAACGTCGTCACCAGCGACGAAAGTCCCCTGGACCGGTCCCTGCTTCCGACGGGTCATGATTTCGGAGCGGCGTCGAACATGGACGCCCTGAACGGATACGTGATCGCGGCGGCTGTGGGTGAGACCGCGGAGTACGCCGCTACGGCGGTGAGGCGCCTGGCGATGCTCAAGCAACCGAGCCTGGTCCTCCAGGCGCTCCAGCAACGACTCCTCGAGCACTTCAGCGAGACGACCTGACACGTCGTCGGACCTGCTTCCGGACCTTCGCCGTGCCGCCTCCGCCTGGGTGACCGTCGACGCCGTCGCCCTCTGAGCCAGTGAGGTCAGTCCTCGGTGGGCACGCACAGCACCGGAGTGCGGGACAGATGCAGCAGCTTGTGAGGAGTCGACCCCAGCAGCGCCCCCCGCAGGGGACTCTCGCCCCAGCTGCCGACCACGATGAACCGGGCCGCGTGCCGTTCCGCGGCGTCGATCAACGCATCCGGGGGCTTACGGTCGATGATCTCCACCGTGGTCGTCACTCCCGCCTTGTCGGCCACGCTCACGGCGTGGTCCAGCGCGGTGCGTCCGGCCTCGTGGAGGACCTCGCGATGGGCGGCGGCCTCTTCGCCCACGCTGCCCGGTGGCGCCGCTCCGTAGACCAGCACGAGGGGTTCGCCGAAGGCGGCCGCCACCTCGATGGCGACGCGCAGCGCGTGCACCGCACCCGGGGACTCGTCGTAGCCGAGGACGACCGACATGGTCACAACTCCTTGTCACCGTGGACGAGGTCGGGGTCGGCCACTTGAGGGCGTTCCGACCAGAAGGCGGGCGACACGAATCGCCATACGACCATGAGCACCACGCCCACGGCGGTGATGCCGATCCCGATGACCAGCGGGGGTCCGAGCCCGAACCACGAGTCGCCGCTGTAGGAGTTCGCGGGATCGGCCATGTCCCCGATCGACTCCACCAGCAGCCACACCAGCAGCCCCGCGCCGACCAGCGGTCCGAGGCCGATGAGAACGAAGTGATGCACGCTCTCGGTCAGATGGCGACGGTAGTAGACCGCGCAGGCGATGCCGGTGAGGGCGTAGTAGAAGGCGATGAGCAGGGACAGCGCGGTGAGCGAGTCGAACAGGGCGTTCTCGCTGATCTGCCGGACGACGAGATACCAGGCGATGGCGATGCCGGCGACCCACCAGGTGCTCACGTCCGGGGTGCGGAAGCGTGGGTTGATGTGCGCGTAGTGCGTGGGCAGCGCACGGCGGCGTGCCATGGAGAGCGCAGTGCGGGAGGCCGGAATGATCGTCGTCTGCGTCGACGCCAGGGCGGAGGTCGAGACCGCGAGCAGGACGACCCAGTCCCAGCTGCCCATCGCCTCGTCGGCGAGCAGGGCGAACACGAACTCCTCCTCCGCGGCGTTCTCGGCCAGGTACTCCGTTCCGGCGTAGGCCACGACGGCGACCGCGACGGAAACGTAGGTCACCAGCAGGATGACGGTCGACCAGATGGCAGCCTTGCCCGGAGCCGTGGCGGAGTCCTCGACCTCCTCGGTGAGGTTGACCGCCGACTCCCAGCCCCAGTAGATGAACACGCCCAGCAGCAGGGCCCCGGTCAGTGACGCGCCACCGGCCCCGAAGGGGTTCAGCCAGTCCAGCGAGGGATTGACGGAGTCGAGTGTGCTGGTGTCCGCGTAGACCCGGTACAGGGCCACCACGGCGAAGGCGAGCAGACAGGCCACCTGCGCGAGGATGAGGACGTTCTGGACCTTGGCCGACAGTTCGGTGCCGATGACGCACACCGCCGTCATCAGGAGGATGACCAGCACCGTCAGCAGTTCGCGTACGAACTCGTTGTCGGCCCAGCTGTCCAGGCCGAAGGCGAGCAGGCCGAAGGTCACCGCGACGTCCGCCAGGGACCCCACCACCAGGACACCGGTCATCGCGATGGCCCAGCCTCCGAGCCACCCCGCCCAGGGGCCCATCGCGCGCGTGACCCACGAGAAGGTCGTGCCGCAGTCCTGGTCGACCTTGTTGAGGTAGTAGAACGCCGAGGCGATCAGCAGCATCGGTACGAACGACGCGACCATCACACCAGGGGCGTAGACACCCACGAGTGCCACGACCGGGCCGATGGCGGCGGCAAGTGAGTACGCCGGGGAGGTGGAGTTGAGGCCGATGACCATCGCGTCCAGGAACCCGATCGCGTCGGCCTTCAAGCCATCGGGCGGACGGGCGTCCGTGCTTTCGCGGGCCATGCTCCCTCGATTCGATCGTGCGTGACCTCATCAAACAGGGCGGAGCGGCAGCTGCCCGGGCGTCGGCATCCAGGTCCCGGCAGATATCACCCGTGTGCCGATCCGGCGCATGGCCACGGCTCGTACACCACGTCGGCCAGACGGTGACTCCAGAGCGTCCGGGGAACCTTCGGGGCTGGCAGTTACGCCGGTCCACCGGTCGAGGAGGCCGCAGGCGGCCGAGCCGCGACGGCGTGGCCGCGTGCCCAGCCGTAGGACCGTCGGGCGAGGGAAGGACGCGTGGTCAAGGCATCAGCTACACCGGCGCGACTCGGTGGACGGTGTGCGGCGGAGACGACAGCCCGACGGACTGACACGCTCGGCAACGGGCAAGTCCGTCGGTTCGAACTCGCCTTTGCCGAGCCACCGTTCCGCCACCGTCAACGTGCACCATCGGAAAGGTCCTGGATGTAACGCCCGGCAACGGTCCGCTTGGCGGGCTGAAGTTCTCGGTCCACTGCCTCAGCGGTTTCCGCGTCGAGGACGACCGTCGCCGCGTGCTGAACCCCCACGGTGAGCGCGCTGGTTCGCGCCTGCGAGCCCTCATCTGCGGAGTGCGCCCCTGAACGGACAGCGTCAACGTTGGAAGCAAGCTGACCCCACAGGCCCTGCGCCATGTCCTTCCTGCCGAACGTGCGCGCTTCGACCACCAGTCGACGCAGCTGAGCATCCACCGGCCCGGAGAGGCTGAGCGAGGCGAGAGCGGCGATGGCCGCCTCCGAGGAGGCCACTCGGGCGGCGAGCGCGTCCGCGCGGAACTCCACCTCGTCGGTCACTCGTCCGGCAAGGCGCCCGGCCAGCCGCATCACCTGCTTCGACGGCCAGGTCGCGATCCAGGAGGCCCATCGGGACAGGGCGCTGTCGACCCTGAACCGGCCCGCGGCCTCGGCCATCTCGTCCGCGCTGCGGCGCACGACGGGCCGAGAGAACGTCTGCTCCCGAAGGGCGGCCGCGTCACCGGACGGAGCGTCGGAGCGAGTCAGGATCGGAAGGGCCGTGCGCACCATCAGGTTGAACCGGACGTCGCCGGCCGCGAAGTGCCCCAAGGCGTGGGCCAGCCAGGCAACCCTCTGTTGCGGTGGAAGGGTCTCCCACAGAGCGAGGCCGATGTCGAGCCGTCTCCCGCGCAGGCCGGACGGGGCCGCCTTGATCTCGAAGTCGTCAGTGAGCCGCACGGTGTCCACCACCCGGGTGCCGGTCCCCTGAGCGATGTCGTCCAAGAGCCCGAACAGCTGCGGCGCGTCCGCCCTGCGCAGCAGCACGCCGTCCTCGACCTTCTCGAAACGAGGCAGCAGTTGTACGCCCAGGCAGACCACGACGAATCCGAGCACAGGCTGCACGACCGTCTCCCACCCGAGGACGATCAGCAGCGTTCCCCCCACCATGAGCGCCCCGGTCACGAGGTGCACCAGCGCCGAAAGGGCAACGGCGGCCATCGCCCGCACCCGGTGCCCGCGGGAGGCAGAGACTTCACGCACAGGGCCTTTTGGGTCCGTCTCGCCCCTGCCCACTGTGCGCATCGGTTGTCCTCCACCTCGTCGGGCACGGACTGTCCCGTACTCCTTGGTCCGCATGGTGCCAGCTCGGCGCCCGGTCGGGAACGGGCGACCTGCGTCGTCCGCCGGCCGGGGTGCGCAGGTGATGCCTCGGTAACTCGCATGGGGTTGCCCGACGTTCGGCCGACGCGTGCTCCGGTCTGCCATCACGTCCGACAGAGGGTCGGGCAGAAACTCGTCGGCCGCCGACGGGGAATCGCATTTGACTCCAAGAGGCAGCCGACCGCATCCTGAATGTGCGAGACGATACGGATCGTCTCGTACAGCAACCCCCTCGCGAATCCAGGAGAACCAGTGCACGTCACCGCCCCGACTCGGACCCCCCGGCCGTCGCCCCGGCTTCGGGCGCGTAGACGAGTACCACGACGCCGGTGTCGAGGACCTCGGTGCGGGTGTGCCTCAAGCGGCCCTTGAAGCCGTCCACGGCGAGGCTTCCACCGCCCGCGATCACCGGGTGGAGCCAGAAGTGGATCTCGTCCAGCAGGCCATGCGCCAGCAGGGTCTTGGCCACGGGACCGAAGCCGTACATCAGGATGTCCCCGCCGGGACGCCGCTTCGGCTCGGCGATCGCCTCGACGGCCTTGTCCCGGGGAAGGACGGTGGTGGACGTGCCGTTCCGCGACGCCTCGACCATCGACTACGGCCTGATGTGGCCCGCGGCGGGCCGGAACCCTCTACGCCTTCCCTTCCTGGAGGTCATCAACGAGCTTGCACCGCCCACGAGTTCGCCGGAGCCCCACGGTGACCTCTGCCGCACCTCACCGCGACAAGGCCCGGCGCACTCTTGAAAAATATATAGACCGGTCTATTATTTGGTTCATGGTGGGAAACAAGGGGGCCAGGACCAGCTCACGGCTGGCGGAGTCGATGCTGGAACTCATCCAGCGACACGGGTACAGCGGTACAGGGCTCAACACGGTGGTGGAGCACGCGGGCGCCCCGAAAGGGTCGCTCTACTTCCACTTCCCTCAGGGGAAAGAGGCGCTCGGGGAGCGGGCCGTCGAACTCGCGGCCGAGCGCTTCAGCTCCCTCGTCGCCGACTCGGCGCTCGGGTCGGCCACGCCGGGCGAGGTGCTGCGCCGGGTGATCGACGAACTGGCCGGGATGCTCGAGGGCAGCGACTTCCAACTGGGATGCCCGGTCTCCGTGGTGACGTTGGAGATGGGTGCGGAGAGCGAGCGGCTGCGGGACGCGTGCGCCAATGCCTTCGAGTCGTGGATCGCCCCGGTGAGCGACCTGCTCACCGAGCACGGCCGTCCTCGTCCGGCCGCCCGCGCCCTCGCGACGGCCGCGGTCAGCATGGTGGAAGGTGCGGTGATCGTGTCGCGAGCCCAGCGGTCCATCGAGCCGTTGCGCTGCGCCGCCCAGGCGATCGCCGTGCTGCTGGAGCAGCCTACGGAGGCCTCGGCATGAGCAGAGACAACAGACACGCGCTGGTGCTGGGCGCGAGCGGCTTCATCGGGCGCCACCTGGTGCTCGCCCTCGGCCAGGCCGGCGTTCGAGTGAGCACGGCCAACCGCAGCCCTGAGTCCTACCAGCGGCTGGCCCGGTGGCTGGCCGGGCGCGGGCACGACCGGGTCCCGGCCGATCTCCGGGTCGACTTCACCAAGGCTTCGTTGATCGACGACGAGTGCGACGGCATCACCGAGATCTACAACTGCGCCGGTGCCTTCCGGTTCGGTATGTCGGTGGAGGAAGCGCGTCACGCGAACGTCGACAGCGTGCGCACGGTCGTCGAGTTCGCGGCGCGGATGCCGGGCCTGCACCGCCTGGTCCAGGTCTCCGGCTATCGCGTGGGCGGGCAGGACAGCGGCACGTGGAGCGAGGAACGGCGACGTGAGACCTACCGGGCGCTCGGCGCCTACGAGGCGTCCAGGGTCGAGGCGGATGCCGTTTTCCGAGACCTGGCAACGCGGTTGGGCGTTCCCTGGTCCATCGTCAACCCGGCCAGCGTCATCGGAGACAGCGCCACCGGGGAGTCCGACCAGTACCTGGGACTCGCCTCCAACATGAAGGCCCTCTGGCACGGCTCACTTCCCGCGCTACCGGGCAACGGGCAGACGTTCGTCCCGGTGGTCGCGGTCGACCACCTCGCCCGTTTCATGACTCTGCTGCCGCTGGACGCGGCCACCGAGCGCGCCGCGTACTGGCTGCTGGACGACGACACGCCCGCGCTGCCCGACCTGCTCACGCTCATAGCGGAGCACTACGGTGTCAAGGCGCCTCGAGCACGGGTGCCGGTGTCCCTGCTCAAGCGGCTTCCCCGCCGGCTGACCAAGGCCGACCCGGAGACCCTCACCTTCCTGTCGGCCGACCGCTACCCGACCGAGTCCGCCCACGCCTTCGCCGCCCGGAACCGGCTGACCATGCCGGACACGGCCACGACCGTCCGCCGCTGGGCCGACCATCTGGCGGCCCACCGCTTCGGCGACGCCCCCGCAGGTGACAGACGGTTCACGAACCCGGGCGGAGTACGGACGTTCGAACTGGGTGAGGCGGACGCACCCACCCTGGTGCTGCCCGGGCTGCCGGTCAACGCCGACACCTGGGCACCGGTCATCGCAGCGGCCGGGCACGCCCGCGCCGTCGACCTGCCCGGCCTGGGCATGAGCGCCGGGCGTCACGAGGACTGGCCGTCCTGGCTGACCGCACTGGTGACCGGGGCCGGCGCCCGCCACCTGGTGGGCCACTCCATCGGCGCCGCGGCCGCCGTGGAGGCCGCGAACGCCCACCCCACCGCGGTGGAACGACTCACGCTCGTATCACCGTTCTTCCTCCAGGCGCATCCGCCCCGCGGCGTCAGGTGGACACACCTGACCCGCCGATATCTGAGCCGGACGACTCCCGCGGCGCTGGCCGAGCGGCTGACCGGCGCCACGGGCCCCGCGAACGCGCTCCGATCGGCAGTCGCCGACCTTCGCCGCGGCACTGTCGCGGCCACCACCGCCCGGCTCCTGGCCGCCACCGCGAACCCACTGTGGCGCGCGGACCTGCGGGACAAGCTGCGGCGCTACCCCGGGCACGTCCACGTCGTCGTGGGCTCCCACGATCCGCTCTCCGAAGAGGGGCGGTCCCTGCTGGACACCCTCCCGCACGCCACGGTGACGGTCATTTCCGACGCGGGGCACCACCCTCAGCTGACCCATCCGGAAGACGTCGCTCGGCTGCTCGGTGAACAGGCTTATCGGTGAGCACGGTGAGGCCTGTACGACGCGAACGCCCTGGCGCGTACGAGATGCGCGGCGACACGGAAAAGGATGTTGAGGCCGGCGCCCGGCGTGACAAGCTGTGCGTGCCCACCCCCGATTCCAGGAGGTCACCATGACCGCAGAGCCCGCAGAGCCCGTATCCACGGATGGTTCGGAGTCGGCGGCCCCCGAGACGCCCACTGTGGCGCCGGACAGCGACGGCAACTACGACCTCAAGGCCAAGTTCCGAGAAGCCCTGGCACGCAAGCGCGGTGCGCAGGCTGACGCGGCGGATGCCGCCACCAACCCCAATGCGTCGAAGGTGCGCGCGGCGCACGGCCCGGCCGCGAGCCAGCGCTCGTTCCGGCGTAAGAGCGGTGGCTGAGCCGGTCGGTCCCGAGGCCCGGCCGCCCTGCCAGAACTCCGAGCGCCACCCGTTCGCGCGCCCCGCGCAGGGGCTCGCGAACGGGTGCGCCCACCGAGGGGGTTCCGGCTGCGGGCTCACGCAGAATCCGACTCGCCGCGCTGGGAGAACAGCAACGGGTGCTGCGGACCGGACCGGGTCAATGTGTTCGGCCGTACTCAGGCAGGGAGTGCGTTCAGTTCGCTTGTCACGGCGTCATAGAGCGCCTTCGGGTCGTCGGCGTGGATCCGGATCACTGTGACGAGGTGAGGTGCGCCAAGGAACTTCGGGGCGTTGACCGGTTCCGTCAGGCGCAGCGTGAGGGAGGTCTGCGAGCCGACGGCAAGGGTGAGTTCGCCGTCCTTCTTCTCGTGGGTGAACAGCGTCTCGCCCCGGATCGACGCGATCCGGGCGAGGGGCACGACAACGCTGCGTTCCTTCTCGGTCATCGGATCCGGGCCTGCCTCGACGCGGTCGGCATCCAACTCACCCACCGCACACCCAGTATGAGCCGATGGACGGCCGCGCCGGTGCGCTCGCGGCCGCCCTTGTGCCGCGTACGATCCCGTTCGTGGGAGCGTCAATCGGTCCGACTGCGCAGGCTGCGCGTCAGGGTGGGGATCATCACCGTCGCGGGGACGAGGTGCAGCCCGATGAGGGCCGTGGTGGTGGCGGCGTTCGCTCCGGAGAGGAGGGGCGGGAGCAGCGAGATCGCGGTCAGCGACCCAGCCGTCCACACGAATCGGTCGGCGGGTCGAGCGCTCGATCGAAGGAGAGCGGCGGCGATGACGACGCCCACGACCGAGAAGAAGCCGGTCACCACGGCGAATCCGGGCAACGGAATCGTCTCGCCGCCGTCGGGGACCTCGAAGTCGACGCCGACGGCCCGGGCAAGCACCGCAGCGAGGGTGGTGGCCACCATCGCCGCGAGTGTGGCGACCAGGCCGGCGCCGACGAGCCCGCGGAGGCGTTGGCGTTGGCGTTGGCGGCGGATGGTCCGGCCCGATGCCTGGCCTGCGGCGACGCCGGTGTCGTTCATGTCGAACATGTCGTTCCTCCGTCCTTGGGCGACTGGCGTACGAGGTGACGGCCCACGGGTGACGGTCCTGGCACCGGGGGTGACGACGCGCACCCTCGCCGTGCGACGGCCGGGGTTGCGCAGAGCGCGAACGCCCGTGCCGCGGAGCCAGAACCCCGCGTCGCGTCCCAGGACCGGCCCGGGCGAGCCGTCGCGCAGCTCCAGCTGCACCCGCCCGTGGGTGACGACACCGAACGCGTCGCACCACTCCGCCGCGCCCACCGCCACACGCTCGCCGCCGCGCAGCGCGAGCGTCCGCACCGGCTACTCCGTACCGTCCGCGGGCAGGCGCTCCGGCAGCCCGAGCCGCGGGAACCGGTCGTCGTGGAACGTGACGATCTCCGTGATCGCCCCGCCGGTGACGCGCAGGACGTCGATCGTCAGCGGCAGGTACGCGCGCTCCCGCTCCTGCCAGAGGTAGAAGGCGACGGCGGGCTGCCGGTTCACGGAGGTGGGGATGCCGCGCAGGCCCTTCATGCCTTCGAAGCCGCCCTCGACCCAGTCGTTCACCACCGCGTCGCGGCCGATGTGCAGGCCCGGCGTGGGCGGCATCGAGCTCCGGATGTCGTCCCGCAGCATCGCGGCGAGCGTCGGGACGTCGGTGGCCACGCTGGCGTCGGTGTAGCGGCGCACCAGCTCACGCGTCCCCGCGTCCTGTTCGCCGCCGGTCCAGTCCTGCCGTTCGGCGGGCAGGTGTTCCCGCATTCCGGCTCGGGCCCTCTGCAGCGCGCTGTTCACTGAGTTGACGGAGTCCCCGAGGAGCTCTGCGACCTCCTTCGCCGGCCAGCCGAGCACGTCCCTCATGATCAGCACGGCCCGCGGGCGCGGCGCGAGGTGCTGGACCGCGACCAGGTACGCCAGTTCGATCGTCTCCCGTGCGACGGCGAGGGTCTCCGGCTCGTCCGCGTCGCCCGCGGGCAGCTCGTCGAGCAGCCGGTCCGGGTAGGGCTGGAGCCACAGCACCTCGCCGCCGGTCGCGGGCTCCGGACGGCATTTGGCGAGCAGGTCCAGACAGGCGTTGGTGGCGATCCGGTACAGCCAGGCCCGGAACGTCGACCGCCCCTCGAACGTCTCCCGCCTCCGCCAGGCCCTCAGGAACGTCTCCTGCACGGTGTCCTCGGCGTCCTCGAACGACCCGAGCATCCGGTAGCAGTGCACATGCAGCTCCCGCCGGTGCCGCTCCGCCAGCCCCGAGAACGCCGACTCGTCGACCTCGCCCAGACCGCTCACGCCCAGCTCCTCCAGCAACGTCTCCGCGCTCATCGGCTCCGCACTCATCACGTCATCCTTCCGCCTCGTCGTGTCCCTTCGTACGTGTGACGGGCGGGGGCGCGAAAACTCATCACTGAGGCTGTCCGCCAAGTGCGGCCGTGCTCTCAGCAGGGACCGGCTGCGAGCCGTGAGCGTGGGCACCGGTGCCGGGTGGGCATGGCAGGCCTGCGCGGTGATCATTGAGTTGTCCCCTTGATTCCCGAGGTGGGACGAGGTGGACCCCGCCCGTCATGCGTTCGACGAAGCGTCCGCGGCGCAGGTGGCGGGCTGGACCGGCCCGGCACCGAGCTGATCAGCCCAGCCGACGAGCACTGAAGGCACCAGCGTCACGTGCGCGCTCATCGACCACCCGGCGAACTCACGACTCGGCGTACCGGGGTCGTCCGGTAGCGTCCGCTCCATGATCGCCCTAGACGCGCTCGTCCGCCTCTGCCCGCCGCCCGTTGATCCGCCACCCGCGGCGGACTGGGCGCAGGCCGAACTCGCCCTCGGCGCGCCTCTGCCCACCGACTACAAGCGGTTCGTCGAGACATACGGCGACGGCGTCTTCGACGAGACGGTCTGGCTGATCGTCCCCGACTCGGCCTACCGCGACTGCGACCTGCACACGCAGACGAGGGAGCGGGCCGAAATCCTGGTCGAATTGTGGGAGTTCGAGGACAGGCCCGCCAGTCTGCTGGAGGCGGGGGGCGAGAGTCATCCCCTGGGCGTTCGAGGAGGGCACGGGGGCATTCCTGTACTGGCTCGCGCGGCCCGGTCAACACCCAGACGACTGGACCGTGTTCTACAACGAGGGACGCGGCCCCCTGTGGGAGCACCACGACATGGGGTGTGTCGCCTTCCTGCTGGCGGTGCTCACCAGCACGTTGGAGACCGAGTACTTCGGCTGCCTCCACGAAGTGCTGAAGCCGGTGATACACCGCTTCGACACGGCCGAGAAGACACTTGAAACGACCCGCCGCACGGCCGACACCAACGGCTAGTCCTCGTGTACCGACGGCGTCAGGCGCTCAGAGAATCCGTCACTCACCCTTCATCGAGCTCACGTCACGCACCACGCCGGCACCCCGTCCGCACCTCCCCATAGACGAACAGAGCTTTCCGGAATCCCTCGCCGTTAAACCAGGACATCTTCCAAGGGCACGGATCTACCACGCTGAAATTAGGGCGGAAGACGAAACTCGATACAGATGTTTGAATTCCATGAATCGAAACGCCCTCATCCGCCCGGAGTTTTCGGGAGTGCGGGGTGCCGTTCGAATCAGCGACCACCCGGAACGAGACCGGGACCCAAGGGGCCACGCACGGCACCTTTGGCCTGCGATTAAGGATTAGTAGGACTTTCCCTGGAGGGCTTGTAGTCGCCCCCCGACTGCCTGATAGTGATTGCCGTACCGCCCCGGATCTGCGGCTCGGAAATCGATTCCGTCGATTCGAGGGAATGGGTACGACCCGTTCCCGGAAAGGAAACGGGTGAGGAATTCACCGTCGAGGAGGAAATGCTATGAAGAAGGCCTATGAGGTGCCGACGCTGGTGCGGCTGGGCTCGTTCCGCAAGCAGACCGGGCTCCTGGGCCGCTCGGGCAACGACCGGCTGATCCTCAGCAAGAACTGACGGCGCGACGGTCTCTGATCCGACGCCATGACTGAACTGCACGAGAGTGCGGGGGCGGGCCCCGGCGACGCGTACTGCACGGTCTTCGCGGACTGTGCGGACGCGGCGGCCGTGGCCCGCTCGTTCTCCCGCCCCGGTACCCGCACCCTGGAACACGCCTCGGGACGCCCCTGGCTCATCGGCCACTGGCACGACGACGACATGGTTCACGCGCGCGTCGGCCCGGTCGACCTGGTCCTCATCGGCTGCAGCGCCGTGCAGAGGGCGGACCTGGAGCGTACGGCGGCCCGTGTGCGCCACCTCGGGGACCTCGACGCCTGGGCGTCCTCGCTGCCCGGCAGCTTCCATCTACTCGCCTGTGTCGACGGCAGAATCCATGCCCGCGGTACGGCTTCCGGGCTGCGTCTGGTCTTCCATGCCCCTGTCGACGGGGTACAGGTGGCGGCCACACGTGCCGACGTCCTGGCCGCGGCGCTGGGAACGGAGCCCGACCCGGAGCAGGTCGCCGTTCGGCTGCTGTGGCCGGTGCCCCATCCGCTGTACCAGGCCCCGATGTGGCGCGGCGTCAGCGCCGTCGCACCGCACGACGCCCTGGAGCTGTCCGCGGACGGCCGCCGAGCGCGCCACGTACGCTGGTGGACTCCGCCGGAACCGGTCGTGCCGCTTCAGACGGGCGCGCCTCGCGTGCGTGAGGCCCTGGTGGAGGCGGTCGCGGCGCGCACCCGGCAGGGCGGAGTGGTCAGCTGCGATCTCTCGGGAGGCCTGGACTCCACATCGATCTGCTTCCTCGCCGATCGTTCGCCGGCCCGCGTCGTGGCCTCCACATGGCCCGGGCGTGACCCCGCGGACACCGACCTGTACTGGGCCGAGCAGGCGGCCGGCTCGCTGCCCGAGGTGGAACATGTCGTCTGGGACGCCGAGGAGTCCCCGCTGGTCTACACCGAACTGCTGGGCATCGAAGACCTGTTGGACGAGCCGACCATCGGCGTCATGGACCGTTCACGGGTCCTGCACCACCTGCCCGCGCTGGCTGCACGCGGCAGCCGGCTGCATCTGACGGGCATCGGCGGTGACCACGTCGCCTGGTGCTCCGAGGCGTACTACCACCGGCTGGCACGAACCCGCCCGCTGTTCGCCCTGCGGCAACTGCGCGGGTTCCGGGCGCTGTGGCAGTGGCCCTTGGGCGGCATGCTGCGGGTCCTGGCCGACAGCCGGTCGTACGGCACCTGGCTGGCGGACGCCGGAGAGAGTCTGCGAGGCCCGCTGCCCGACACCGTCGCCGCGGGCCTCGGCTGGGGGATGAGCCCACGCCTGTTCGACTGGGTGACCCCGCACGCGGAGGAGCTGGCGCGCGGCGCGCTGCGTGGCGGCGCCGAGCGGGCGGAGCCGTTGCACCGCGACCGCGGCCTGCACAACGACCTGGAGCAGATCCGCTCCTGCTCCCGCATCATCCGGCAGTGGGACCACATGGCCGCCCGCACCGGTGTCCCCATGGCCTCACCCTTCCTGGACGACCGTGTCATCGAGGCATGTCTCGCGGTCCGTCCCGCCGAACGCGTCTCACCCTGGCGCTACAAGCCGCTGCTGACCGCCGCCATGCACGGCATCGTGCCCGAGCCGTGCCTGCGGCGCGCCAACAAGGCCGCCGCCTCCAGGGACGCCGCCGACGGACTGCGCCGCCATCGCGGCGACCTCATGGCGCTGTGGGACGACTCCCACCTGGCCCGCATGGGCCTGGTCGACGCCGGCATGCTGCGCCGCCTGGCACAGCGGCCCGCCACGCCCGAACTGCGCGACGCGGTCCTGTACTCGACCATCGCCGCCGAGGTCTGGCTTCGCTCCCTCACCAAAGTCACCGGCGGCCCCGCGGCCGGCCGCCGGTGACCGTCTCCGCCCCCGACGTGAAAGGAAACCCCATGGCTCTGCGGTTCGGTGCCGACGTGTGCACGGCCACCACCGACTACGGAACCGTCCTCCTCGACCAACGCAGCGGCGAATACTGGGAGTTGAACCCGACCGCGACCCTCGTCATCAGCACCCTCATGACCGGCGCGAACGAGGACGAGGCCGCCACGGCGCTGATGCGTGAGTACGACGTGGCCGAGGCACAGGCACGGGACGACGTCACCGCCCTGATCGCGGAGCTGCGGGCGAGCGGACTGGCCGCATGACCACGCCGAGCGCCATCGAACGACCGCACGACGTGCCCTTCCGGCACCGCGTGGCCGCGCGCGCCGTGCTGCTGCCCGCGGTGCTCCTGTCCCTGCTGCCGCCCCGCCGCCTCCGTACCGTCCTGAAGGTGCTGCGCCGCGGCGCGGCGCCCGCCGACGAGGTGCGCGCCAGGCAGGCACGGGACGCGATGTGCGCGGTGAGCCTTCGCTGCGCCGGCCCCAAGGGCTGCCTGCCCCGCTCCCTCGGCGCCGCTCTGGTGTGCCGACTGGGCGGTACCTGGCCCACGTGGTGCACGGGCGTCCGGGTCGTCGCCCCGTTCACCGCCCATGCCTGGATCGAGGTGGCCGGGCATCCGGTCGACGAGGGGGTTCCCGACGACTACTTCGCCCGCCTGATCGTCGTGGCGCCCGTGCCCGGAGCCGGCCGACGGTGACGGAGCACCTCAAGGACGGCACGCGGGAGGACCGTTCGGCGCGTGCCGCCCTCGCAGCGGTCTACGGCCTCACGGCGGGGCACCGCACCGCCATCGTCGCGGCGACGGTGCTCACCCTCGCGGCCTCCGCGCTGGGGCTCGCCCAGCCACTCGTCGCGAAGCAGGTGGTGGACGCGAGCATCGCCGACGGACCGATCGGGCTCTCCCTCCTGCTGCTGGGCGCCCTGTTCGCCGTCGAGGCCGGCACCGGAGCCTTCGGCCGTTTCCTGCTGGAGCGCACGGGCGAGGGCGTCGTACGGAATCTGCGCCACAGCCTGGTGAACAGGCTGCTGAGGCTGGAGATGCGGGAGTACGAGCGACACCGCGGCGGGGACCTGATCGCCCGGGTGACCGCCGACACCACGCTGCTCAGGGAGGTCGTCTCCCAGGCGCTGGTGGATCTGGTCACCGGTGCTCTGGCCGCCGCCGCGGCGCTGGCACTGATGGCGTGGATCGACCCGCTGCTCCTGCTCGTCGTCACCCTCACCGTCGTGGCCGCCGCCGCCGTGGTCGCCTCGCTGCTCGCGCGCATCCGCACCGCCTCCGAGACGATGCAGGGCGCCGTCGGAGCCGTCGCCGCCGACCTGGAACGCGCGCTCGGCGCGGTCGCCATGGTCCGCGTGCACCGCGCCGAGGACCGCGAGGCGGCACGCATCGGCGCCCGCGTGGACGAGGCCCGCGACGCCGGGGTCCGCACCGCGAAGTACGCCGCCGTCATGAGCACCGCCGTCGAACTCGCCGTACAGGGCTCCTTCCTGCTGGTCCTGGTCATCGGCGGGCTGCGTGTGGGCGACGGACGGGAGCAGTCCCTCGGCGACCTGGTCGCCTTCCTCCTCTACGCCTCCTACCTGGTCCTGCCGCTGTCCTCCGTCTTCCGCGCGGTCGGCCTCATCCAACGCGGCATGGGCGCGCAGAACCGCGTCGAGGAGGCTCTCGCGCTGCCGGTGGAACCCCTGCCCGACCCCATCCCGCCCGACCAAGGGCGCGGCAATCACGGCGACCGCGGCGACGAACCGGCCTTGCGCCTGGACGACGTCCACTTCTCCTACCGCTCCGGGCGCCCGGTCCTGGACGGAGTCACCTTCGGCGTGCCACCACGCGGCCAGGTGGCCCTGGTCGGACCGTCCGGGGCGGGCAAAAGCACGATCTTCGCGCTGATCGCCCGCTTCCACGAACCCGACGCCGGCTCGCTGTACTTCGGCGGACGGCCGGCCGCCACGCTGGACCGCCGAAGCTGCCGCGAACGCATCGCCGTGGTCGACCAGAACAACTACGTCGTCCACGGCACCCTGCACGACAACATCACCTACGGCGCACCGGACGCGACGGACGAGGACCTGCGACGCGTCCTCCGTCTGACCCGGCTGCACAGCGTGGTCGAGCGCCTGCCCGGCGGTCTGCACGGATCGGTCGGCGAGCACGGATCGGGACTGTCGGGCGGGGAGCGCCAGCGCATCGCCCTGGCCCGCGCTCTGCTGACCCGGCCGGCCCTCCTCCTGCTCGACGAACCGACCTCCCATCTGGACGCCGCCAACGAGGCCGCACTCAGCGCGGCCCTGCGGGAGATCAGCCGGGAGTGCGCCGTGCTGGTCATCGCCCACCGGCTCTCCACCGTCCAGCACGCCGACCACATCATCGTCCTGGACGACGGCCGGGTCTCCGCCCGCGGCCGGCACGAGGAACTCCTGACGACCAGCACCCTCTATCGCGCCCTGGCCGCAGGCCAGACACTGCGAACAGCCGCCGCCCCCGACGACACGGAGGCCCCGCCACCCCGCCAGGAGCCCGTCACACGCTGACCTCCTTCGTCGCACCCGGGCGGGTGCCCGCGCGGAGTCCGGGGCGGTGCAGAGCGCGCCGCTGCCTATGCGCCGGGGCGGTCCGCGCGGCGGCGGTGACCCGGCAGGAGCTCCTGCACCTTGGTCTTGAAGCCCTGGCGGACCACCGCGCGGTCACTGTCGCCCTTGAGGGTCGACGAGGTCGGCCGGATAGACGTCCTGGTCGACAACGCGGCCTGTCAGACGTCCCAGCCGACAGGCATCCGGAGCATCTCGACCGAGCAGTTCGACCGGGTCGTGCGCGCGAACCTCTACGGCATGTTCTGGCTGTGCAGGGAGGCTCTACCGCACATACCCGCCGGTGGCTCGATCATCAACACCATCTCGGTGCAGACGTACAAGCCCAGTCCGCATCTCCTCGACTACGCGACCACGAAGGATGCCCCCGCAGCCGGGGTGCCGCCGCGACCGCTTCCCTCGAGAGCCCCCTCGTCAGGTGTGGACGCGGCTGTTGGCGCCGTCGTGGCCGTCGGCCTGGTCGTCGTCGAACCAGTGGCCGCCGGACGCCAGGTAGCGGAAGGCGTGGCTGCTGCCCACGGGGAGGACGACCTTGGCGGCGCGGGTGCCGTCACCACGGGCCTGCAGCGGGTGGGCGGCCGGGTTCCAGTGGTTGAAGTCCCCCACCACGCTGACCGGCCCGGCCGGGCTGTCGGCCGGCAGGACGAAGGTGACCTGCGTACGGCCCTTGACCTTTTTGCGTTCGAGCACCGAGGACTCCCGTAGACGAAGCGAGACTGAGACCCACGCATCCTCGCCCGGCCGTTCTGGCCACCACCCCGTACACGCCGTCCGGCCCGCCGACAGTCACCCGGCCGGTGGCGGACGCCCGGCTACCGCTGGGGGTCGGGATGCCACTCGGCCATCACGATCGTGGCGTCGTCGAGCAGTTTGTGCTGCTGGTGGCGCATGAGTTGCTGCAGAAGGCGGCGCAGGGCTTCGGGGGCGGGTTCGCCGGCCGCCGTGGCGCGGATGACGGTGTCGGCGAGGCGCTGTTCGCCGAAGAGGTCGCCTTCGGGCGAGCGGGCTTCGGTGACGCCGTCGCTGTACAGCAGGATGCGGTCGCCGGGCTGGAGGCGGGCGCGGTGTGTGGTGGGGGGCGTGCTGCTGTGGAAGTTCCAGCCCAGGGGCAGGTCGGGGGCCCGTTCGAGGATGCGCAGGATCTGCCCGTCCCGCAGCAGCAGGGGCGGGGGGTGGGCGCAGTTGACCCAGGTGAGGGTGCCGTCGGTGACGTCGAGGTCGGCGATGATCGCGGTCATGAGCCGGTCGGTGAACCACTGGTCCAGGATCTCGTCGATGTCGGTGACGATGTCGGTGAGCCGGCCGCCGGAGCGGCGGGCGGCGCGGCAGGCCGCCAGCCCGGCCGCGCTGGCTCCGCCGGAGGCGAGGTCGTGGCCCATGGCGTCCAGGAGCGTGAGATGCAGACCCCTGTCGGTGAAGCTGTGGTCGAAGGCGTCGCCGCCGACGTTGTAGGCCGGCTCCAGCACGGCGGTCGAGGTGACCTGGGCGGTGCCGATGGTGCGCGGCGGAAGGAACGCCCACAGCAGCTCGGCCTGGACCGTCATCGGCCGCCGTCGCTCCGCTTCGACCAGCAGGTCGCTGTGGGAGGACTTGGACACGAGCAGCAGCGCGGTCACCCCCGCGAGAGCCTCGCAGGCGGCGACGGACAGCTCGGGGGCCTCGGCCTTGAGCACGCCCAGGCGCTCGACGCCGTCGACCATGGGGATCCACGCCGTGGTGCCGTCCTGCGTCAGGTAAGTGCGCTCCATCCGGTAGGCCAGTCCGGCCAGGGACGTGTCGATCTCCAGGCTGGGTTCCGCGGCGGGCACTGGCTGTGGCAGTGCGATGAGCTGCGTCTGCTGGAGGTCGGTGACGTACACACCGGTACCCGTCAGGCCCATGCTCCGGCCGGTGTCGAAGACGAGCCCGGCAAGTTCACGGCCGGAGATCAACTGCGAGCGGGCCACCAGATCGGCCAGGAAGCTGTAGTCCGCTGCCATGCCAGGGCCTCCCTTCGCGGCGGAGCGGGGTACCGGCAGCGCACGCCCATGCCGACCGGCCCCCTGTGCCCGTACCGGGTGCCCACGATCTCCGGCGTACTACCGCTCCGGGCCGTACCACGAGCGCGACCCTTCCGTCTCGCTCATCGGCAGCGACTCGAAAACAACCGGGCCGGGGTGGAAGACGGCATGCCCGGACCGAACATGTCCGCACCGCTCAGGTAGCGGTACAGCCATTCAGCGAACGGCATCGCGTACGCGAAGAAGTCCTGCTCATCGCCGTCGCACGCCAAAATGGTCCAGTCGTCCCCATTCACGGGGGCAACACCGAGGACATACTCACCGCGATCGCTGCTGATCAGCGGGATGAGGCCACCGGGACCGCCGAAGGCCGGACCGTCAGGGGAGCCGGGACACTCTGCTTCACCGAGGTCGCTCTCCGAGAACTGTTCAACGGTCCTCGAGATCCACGTCGCGAGGTTCCATCGAGCTGTCGCGGGGTGATGCACAGTCAGGTGCGGACCCGCACGTCCAGCACCATCGTCATCGGCCACGGCGACTCTCTCGACACGTGAGCGTCGCATGCCCTACCTCGCCGGTAAACCTCACTCGGCAGAGATCGGCTCCGGATGCAGTCCCGCCTCCCCCACCACGCGGATGCCCGTCTTGTCCCCCGGCCGGGCCGACACAGGGCCCGCGACGCGGACGCCGACCGGGGTGTCGTGGCCCTCGACTGCGACGGTGACCATGGCGTCGTGGCCATAGTAGCAGATGTCGGTGACCGTGCCGCACACGGTGTCTTCGGCGTCCGCGTCGGCCAGGCGCAGTTGTTCCGGGCGGAGGAGCACCGTGCCGGTGCGCAGGCCGTTGGGCGGGGGTGTGACGGGTACGGGGCCGAGGGCGGTGCGGGCGGTGCCGTCGCTGTCGACGGTGGCGGGGAGCAGGACGGCGTCGCCGACGAAGTCGGCGATCCAGGGGGTGGCGGGGCGGCTGTAGAGGTCCTGGGGGGTGTCGCACTGGGCGACCCGGCCGTTGCGGACGACGGCGACGAGGTCGGCGGTGGACAGGGCTTCCTGCTGGTCGTGCGTGACGAGCAGTGCGGTGGCGCCGGTTGCGCTCAGGGCAGCGCGTACGTCTGCGCGTACTCCTGTGCGCAGCGCGCTGTCGAGGGCGTTGAACGGCTCGTCGAGGAGCACGAGTTGGGGGCGGGGGGCCAGCGCGCGGGCGAGGGCGACGCGTTGTTGCTGTCCGCCGGAGAGTTCGTGGGGCATGCGGTCGCCGTAGCCGGCGAGGCCGACCAGGTCGAGCATCTCCCCGGTACGGCGGCGTCGTTCGGTCCGGTCGGTGCGGGTGAGCCCGAACGCGACGTTGCGGGCGACGCTGAGGTGGGGGAAGAGGGCGCCTTCCTGGGGCACGATGCCGATGCGGCGGCGTTCGGGCGGCAGGTGGACTCCGGGGCCGACGAGGAGCTGGTCGCCGAGGCGGACCGTGCCGGCGTCGGCGCGCAGGAATCCGGCGACGATCCGCAGCATGGTGGTCTTGCCGCAGCCGGAGGGGCCGAGCACGGCGGCCAGCGCCCCTGCCGGGACGGTGAGTTCCAGGTCCCGCAGGACCGGTTCGCCGGTTCCGTAGGACTTGGTGAGTCCTTGGATGTGCAGTTCGTTCACTTCCGGTGCCTGCCCAGGAGGTAGGAGGGAATGGCGGCCAGCAGGATCAGGGCGGCGGCGTAGGGAGCGGCGGCCGCGAAGGATCCGGCGCCGGTCTCGGTCCAGAGCCGGGTGGCGAGGGTGTCCATGCCGGTGGGGCGCAGCAGGAGGGTCGCGGGGAGTTCCTTCATGCAGACCACGAAGGTGAGGGCGGCCCCGGCGGCCACGCCGGGCGCGGCGAGTGGCATGGTCACCTCGCGCAGTACCTGCCACGGGCGGCGGCCGAGGGAGCGGGCCACGTCCTCCAGGACGGGTGGTGCCTGGAGGACGGCGGCGCGGGTCGCGGCCACGGCGACGGGCAGGAAGAGGACGGCGTACGCGCAGACCAGCAGCGGGAGTTGCTGGTAGAGCGGGTAGGCGTAGCGCACGGCGAAGAAGACGAGGGCGAGGGCGACGGTGATGCCGGGCAGGGCGTGGCCGGCGTAGGCCGCCTGTTCCAGCAGCTGTGCTCCGCGGCCCTTGTACCGGGCGGCGATCACTCCGACGGGGAGCGCCAGAGCCGTGGTGAGGGCGGCGCCCGCGGCGGCGACTCCGAAGGTGGCCCAGGCGGTCTCCGCGAGGCCGCCGAGGTCCCAGGTCGCCGAGCTGCCGACGGTGAGCCAGTAGCCGAGGGTGCCCAGCGGGAAGGCGACGGCGACGGCTGTGACCGCCGCGCACCACAGCAGGGCGAGGGGCCGCCAGCGGCCGAGGGCGAGCCGGGAGGGCGGCCGGGCGGTGCCGGTTCCGGTCCTGGCGTGGCCGGCGCGGCCGCGGGTGCGGGCTTCGGCGGCGACGAGGGCGACCGTCATGACCACGAGGACGACGCTCAGGGCGGCGGCGGGGGTGCGGTCGAAGGAGGCCCGGTAGGAGGTGTGGATGGCCCGGGTGAAGGTGTCGTAGCGCATCAGGGAGACCGCGCCGAAGTCGGAGAGCACGTACAGCGCGACGAGGAGTGCGCCGCCCGCGGCCGCCGGCCGCAGTTGCGGGAGCGTGACGCGGAGGAAGGTCCGCAGGGGGCCGTGGCCGAGGGAGCGGGCGGCTTCCTCCTGGCCGGGGTCGATGCCGCGCAGTGCGGCGGCGACCGGCAGGTGGACGTAGGGGAAGCTGACGAGGGTGAGGGCGAGTGCCGCGCCGCCGAACCCGGCGAGGCCCGGCTCGGCCGAGAGCCAGGCGAACGCGGCGACGTAGCTCGGGACGGCGAGCGGCAGTGTGGCCAGTACCGACCAGGCGCGGGCGCCGGGCAGTTGGGTGCGCACGGTCAGCCAGGCCAGTGATACGCCCAGTACCAGGCAGGCGGTGACCACCACGGCGGTCAGTCCGAGGCTGCGGCCGAGAAGGTCGAGTGTGCGCTCGTCGGCGATGACGTCCCAGGCGAAGGCCGGGCCGCGTTCCAGGGCGCGGACGCCGAGGTAGCCGAGCGGCAGCAGGGCGAAGAGGGCCGCGACGCAGGCGGGGACGAGCAGGACCAGGGGCGGCCTGGTCCTGCCCTGCGCGCCGAACGAACGCAGCACCGCGCGCGCGGACCGGCCCCCGCGCCCGGGCGGGGCGGGGGCCGCGGTCCGGCGTGACGTGGTGGGTGAGGTGGGCACGGTGGGGTCAGACCAGCCCGACGTCCTGGAGCATGGCCAGCGTCTCCTGGAGCGATTCGAGCTTGCCGAGGTCGATGTCGGGTGATTCGAGCGAGTCGAACGGCGGCAGGCCCTCCACCTTGCTGGTGACGCCCGCGGCCAGCGGGTACTCCTTCGTGGTGTCGGCGAAGTAGGTCTGCGCCTCCTGCGACAGCAGGAAGTCCACCGCCTTCTGGGCGGTCGCGTTCTGTCCGCTGTCCTTGAGGATGCCCGCGCCGGCGACGTTGATCAGCGCGCCGGGGTCCTGGCCCGGCAGGAAGTGCAGCCGGGAGTTGACCTTGTCCTCGCCCTTCTCGGCCACTCGCTCGTACCAGTAGTAGTGGTTGACCAGGCCGAGGGAGACCTCGCCGGCCTCGACGGCGTCCAGGGTGGCGAGGTTGTGGGCGTACGTCTTGGCGCCGTTCGCCTTGAGGTCCTCGAGCCACTTGCGGGCGACGTCGTCGCCCTTGAGGACCCGCATACCGGTCACGAAGGCCTGGAAGGAGGCGTTGGTGGGCGCGAAGCCGACCTTGCCCTTCCACTCCGGCTTCACGACGTCGAAGACGCTGTCGGGGGCCTTGTCCTCGGTGACCTGGTCGGGGTTGTAGGCGATCACGCGGACGCGTCCGGAGAGGCCGACCCAGTCGCCGCCGGAGCCGCGGTACGCCTCGTCGACCTTGCCGAGCGTGGCGGAGGGCAGCTTCTGGAGCATGCCCTCCCGGGACAGGGCGCCGAGCGCGCCGGCGTCCTGGGAGAAGAAGATCCCGGCCTTGGTGCGGTCGCCCTCCTCCAGGATCTGCGCGGCGAGTTCGGCGCTCTCGCCGTAGCGGACCTCGACCTTGGTGCCTACGGCCTTCTCCAGCTTGTCGAGGATCGGCTTGACCAGCTTCTCGTTACGGCCGGAGTAGATGACGAGAGCGTCGCCGCCCTCGCCCCCGCTGCCCTTGTCGTCCGCGCCGCACGCGGCGAGAGCGGGGAGCAGCAGACCTGCCGCGAACAGCGCGGTGATCCGGCGGACCGAGGGGCGTCGCATGGTGTGTGCCTTCCTACGAGGCTCGCGGCGAAGCGATCCTGTGAGGTTTCTGTGGCTTGTTTCTGACCATGCTATGAATAAGGTAAAGCTTACCTAATCGTCAAGGGCTCTGAGTCCGCAGCGGACGTAACCGTGGAAAGGGCGCCCCGTGATCCACCTCTCAGGATCCCTCCCGGCACCTGCCGCCCCCTACACACCATCCGCAACATGGCCGAAAACAGTTCCCTTCGCACGCCGTCTCGCGGCCCATGGCGACCGGCTCGCGCTCCTCACGCCGGACGGGGAACTGTCCTACCGCGATCTGGCCGAACGGGTGACGGCCACCGCCGAGCGCCTCGGACCGGTACCACGGCTGGTGCTGCTGGCCGGCGCCAACCGCACCGACGCGCTCGTCACGTACCTCGCCGCCCTGTCGGCCGGCCACCCCGTCCTGCTCGTACCCGGCGACAACGACACCACGATCGACTCACTGACCCAGGCGTACGCCCCCGATGTCGTGGCCCGTCCCGGCGCCGACGGAACCTGGACACTCGACGAACGGCACCCCGAGAGCGCCCACACCCTCCACCCCGACCTGGCCCTGCTGCTGAGTACCTCCGGTTCGACGGGCTCGCCCAAACTGGTCCGGCTCTCCCACGACAACCTCCAGGCCAACGCCGAGTCCATCGCCACCTACCTCGGCATCGACGACACCGACCGCGCGGCCACCACGCTGCCCATGCACTACTGCTACGGCCTGTCCGTCCTCCACAGCCATCTGCTGCGCGGAGCCGGGCTGATCCTCACCGAGCGGTCGGTGTCCGACGCCGCCTTCTGGGACGAGTTCCGCGCCGCACGCGGCACCTCCCTCGCCGGCGTGCCGTACACCTTCGACCTGCTCGACCGGGCCGGCTTCGAGCACATGCCGCTGCCGCATCTGCGCCGCGTCACCCAGGCCGGGGGACGGCTCGCGCCCGAACGCGTCACCCGCTACGCCGAACTGGGCCGACGCTCCGGCTGGGAACTGTTCGTGATGTACGGCCAGACCGAGGCCACGGCCCGTATGGCCTACCTCCCGCCGCACCTCGCCGCCGAACGCCCCGAGACCATCGGCGTACCGATACCCGGAGGATCCTTCCGGCTCCAACCGGTCGACGGCCACGGTCCGGACGTCGGTGAACTCGTCTACTCGGGGCCGAACGTCATGCTCGGCTACGCCGACAGCCCGGCCGCCCTCGCCCTCGGCCGGACCGTGCGGGAACTGCACACCGGAGACCTCGCCCGGCACACGCCCGACGGGCTCTACGAGATCGTGGGCCGCCGCAGCCGCTTCGCGAAGATCCTCGGACTGCGCGTCGACCCGCAGCAGGTCGAGACACTGCTGAAGAACCACCAGGTCACCGCGTACTGCACGGGCGACGGAGAAGCGCTGGCGGTGGCCGCCCTCGCCGAGGACGGCGACGCGACCCGGATCCGGCGGCTGATCGCGCGGCAGTGCGGCCTGCCGGCCCGCGCGATCCGTGTCGCTGTCCTGCCCGAACTCCCCCGTCTGGCCACGGGAAAGCCCGACTACGAAGCAGTACGACGACTGCCCCGGCCCGAGCCGGAGGCACCGGAGGAATCCGGCACGGACGAGGACCTCGGCCGTCTCTTCGCGGAGATCCTCGACCGCCCCGACGCCACCGAGGACAGCACCTTCGTCAGCCTGGGCGGCGACTCACTGTGCTACGTCGAAATGTCCCTGCGCCTGGAAGAGACCCTCGGCCACCTGCCCACCGACTGGCACACCAGGACCATCCGTGAACTGCGGACCCTGGCGGCACCCCGGACGCGAAGACCGCACGGGCAAGGCGGACACGACGAGCCGCAGACTCGACAGGCCGGGCGGACCACAGGGCCGCTGCAAGCGCTGCGCCGCTGGACGAGCCCTCAGGCCTGGCGGACCCGCCGCACCCTGGAGACCGGCATCGCCCTGCGCGCGGTCGGCATCGTCCTGATCGTCGGCTCCCACATCCAGCTCTTCAGCGTCAAGGGCTTCGCCCACATCCTCATCGGCGTCGCCGGCTACAACTTCGCCCGCTTCCAGCTCAACGACACCGCGCGTCGGGAACGGGTCCGGCATCTGTGGCGCAGCATCGCCCGCATCGCGGTACCGAGCATGGTGTGGATCACCGGGGCCGTGGTCCTCACCGACTTCTACGACCCGGCCAACGCCGTCCTCCTCAACAGCCTGCTCTCCCAGGGCAACGACCGCTTCGACTGGGCCTACTGGTTCGTGGAGGCACTGGTCTACTATCTCGTCGCCCTCGCCGCCCTCCTGGCCGTACCGCGGCTGGACCGGCTGGAGCGGCGGTACGCGTTCGGAGTGCCGCTGGCCCTCATGGGCCTGGCCCTGGTCGGCCGCTACGACCTGGTCGGGCTGGCATCCGCCCGCCCCCAGCTGAGCCCCTCGGTCGTCTTCTGGCTGTTCGCCCTGGGATGGGCGGCCGCGAGAGCCGACACCGTACGCCAACGTGCCCTGCTCACAGCCGTGCTGGTGCTCACCGTCCCCGGCCTGTTCCAGGACCAGCCCCTGCGCACGGCGCTCGTCGTCGCCGGGCTCGGGCTGCTGATCTGGGTGCCGACCCTGCCCAGCGTCGGCCCTCTCAGCACCCTCGCCGGTGTCCTGGCGAGCAGTTCCCTCTTCATCTACCTGACGCACTACCAGGTCTACCCCTATCTTCAGGACAGTTTCCCCCTCACCGCCCTGTTCGCCTCCCTCGCGCTCGGCGTCGGCTACGCGGCCGTCGTGACCCGCGCGACACGCAGACTCCGGCGGGCGATATAGGGACGAGGCACTCCGTCACGGGTGCTGAGCGGGAAGCAGACTCGCGAGTTCGGGCGCGAGACGCCGGATCTCCGCCAGATCCTCGTGGTCGGCCGCCACGCGCAGTTTCCTCAGGTAGGTGTCCACGGCTGCGGCGTCGGGAGCCTCGTGCCGCAGCCGCTCCCACACGAGCTCCAGTGCGGTCACGTCACCGGCGACGGCGCCTTCGTCACCGGCGTTCGTGTCGATGCCCAACTGCCGTGTCCAGAGGGCGAGCCGGTCCCTGTCGACCGTCGGCACGGACTGGTAGCGGAGCCGTAGATCCGTCACGTCCTGGGCGACGCGCAGAGCGGGACCCACCGCCCGCGCCCCCGTCCCGGCCCTCTCCAGAGCGACGAGGTCCCGTTCCGTCTGGCGCTCCAGCAACTCGGCAACGGTGTCCGAGGCCCGGTAGGCGTCCCACGCGGCACGGACCTCACGGACGGTGGCCTTCCCGGGCGACTCGTGCGCCGCGACGGCCGCACGCTCCAGGGCGGTCAGCCGGTCCGGCAGCGGCCCGGGCTTGGTGTCGGTGGGCACCGCGAGAGCGACCGCCTCCAGGTCTCCGCCCTCGGCGCCGGTCGAGAACTCCCCGTACCCCGGCGCGAACACCTTGTCCTCGGTCGACCCGTCCATGTGCAGTTCGCGGACGGTGATCGCGCCGTCGACCTCGCCGTAGGGGCCGTCGACCGGCTGGTCCACGGCTCGTACGGTGACCTCCTCGAACACCTTCCCCGGGAGGTTCTCGGGGCGGTAGACGTCGCCCTTCTCGGGAGCCGCGGGCATGATCATCGCCGGTGGCGCGTCGTCGCGGCCCGCCTGCCAGGTGCCCTCCATGTCGGCGACGACGCCGCTCTCGTAGTTGAAGACGTCCTCGCCGAAGTACCAGACGGACCCGTCGTCGGCCTGGGCGTACCAGTCGAGGGCCACCTCCTGGATCCGGCCGTCGGAGAACGCCGCGTACTGACTGACCAGCGTCTCGACGGAGCGGCCGTCGTACGCGATCTTCTTCGTGCCCGGCAGCAGGCTGACCTCGGTCCGGAACGGCTTGTCGTCCACCTGTCCTCCCATGACGACCTGTTTCACCTCACTGGTGGGGTGGAGAGGGTTGGTGATCCGGGTGGGTTGCGTGAAGCTCGGCTCCGCGAGGTCGACCCGGTCCTCGGCCGGGGCGAGGGGCAGGCACGCGTCTCCCGTGCGGCCGGTGTCCTCGTCGACGACCCGCACGCATTCGCCTCGCCCGGCCCCGCCTTCCGCGGTGTCGGCGGCTTGCGAGCACGCGCCGGCGAGGAGCGCGGCGGCGGACACGCACGCTCCGGTCAGCAGGAGGTGGCGGTCGGTGTCCATGGGTGCCTCCTTGGGATGTGGCCTGCGACGAGCGTCCCACCGACACTCTGAACAGGCGCTGAACGCACCTGAACGCGGCGTCAGGCGGTCCGGGCGGAGGAATTCAGTGCGGATCGTGGTGGCTGGTGCCGCGCGCCGAGCCGTTCAAGGGCCGGCCGGCAAGATCAGCGTGAAGCGTGCACCGCCCAGCTCCGGCGCCGTCCCCACCGTCACCGTGCCCTCGTGCGCCGCCACCAGCTCCGCCACGATCGCGAGCCCCAGGCCGGCCCCGCCCGCTCCCCTCGCGCGGGCCTCGTCCAGCCGAACGAAACGGTCGAAGACCCGGGTCCGCTCGCCCTCCGGCACCCCGGGACCGTCGTCGTCCACGTCGAGCCGTACGGTGCCGCCGGCCGTGCCGAGGGTCAGGGCGACGTGGGAGCGGGCGTGCCGGGCGGCGTTCTCACCGAGGTTGCGCACCACCCGGCGCAGGGCGTCCTCGTCGCCCAGCACCCGCCCGGCGGAGACCCCCGTGCTGTCGACACGCGGACCGTCCTGCCGCTCGCGCTGCCGCCGGGCCTCCTCGAAGACCAGATCGTCCAGGTCGACGGGGCGCCGCGACAGCCTGATCGCGTCCTCGTCGGCTCGGGCGAGGAGAAGGAGATCGTCGACGAGACGCTGCATGCGCACTGCCTCGTCGAGCACCGTGCCGGCCAGTGCCGTGGCATCGGCGCGCCCCGGATGGGCGAGGGCGACCTCGGCGGACTGCCGGACCGTGGCGACGGGCGACCGCAGTTCGTGGGAGGCGTCGGAGACGAAGCGCCGCTGCGCGGCCTCGGCGCGGGCGACCCTCCGCAGTGTCCGGCCCACCGCAACCCAGGTCGAGGCGGCCGCCAGGACCAGCAGGACCGGCAGGCCGACGAGCAGCATCCGGGTGACCGTGGACGTGGCCTCGGCGACCCCGGCGGGCGTACGGCCGTCGAGTACCGTCAGGCTCCGGTCCCCGTCCTGTGCCGTCACGGCCACGACCAGGAAAGGGTCCTCGTCGAGCGGGGTGTCGACCTGGGTACTGCCGCCGTGCCCCAGCCGGGCCAGGGCCGGCAGTCCCTGGATGTTCGCGCTCGCCGCGACGACCTTCCCCTGCCGGTCGACGACCTGGAGAAACTCCTCGTCCGGGTCGGTGACGGTGACGGCGGGCACCCCCCGGCCCTCCTCGATGACCTGGGCCACCTCCCGGGCACGAGTCCGCGCGGCGTCCCGTACGTCGTTGCTCAGCTCGATCCGCAGCAGGAGCACCAGGACGGTGCCTCCGGCGATCAGCGCGAGGCCGACCGCGAGGACGGCGATCAGCGTGGTCCGTACCCGCACCGCCCACAGGCGCCGCTGCTCATCCGCCATCCGGCACCAGCCGATACCCGTGCCCGCGCACGGTCCGCAACGAGTCTCGCGCGAAGGGGCGGTCGATCTTGTTGCGCAGGCGCCGCACGTACACCTCGACGATGTTCGGGTCGCCTTCGAAGTCGTCGCCCCAGACATGGTCGAGGATGGTCCGCTTGTTCACGGCCTCGCCCGTCCGCCGCATCAGGAACTCCAGCACGGCGAACTCCCGTGCCGTGACCTCGATCTGCCGTCCGGCCCGGGTCACCGTGCGGGCGGCGGGATCCAGCCGCAGATCACCGGCCATGAGAACGGCGGGCCGCTCGTGCGCCTCGCGCCGCAGCAGTGCCCGCAGCCGGGCGAGCAGCACGGCGTACGAGACGGGTTTGGTGAGGTAGTCGTCGGCACCGGTGTCGAGGCCCTCGACCTCGTCCCACTCGCCCTCCTTGGCGGTGAGCATGAGGATCGGCGTCCAGTCGCCCTCACCGCGCAGGGTCCGGCAGACCCGGTAGCCGTTGAGGCGCGGCAGCATGATGTCGAGCAGGATCGCGTCGTACGTGTTCTCACGCGCCATCCACAGGCCGTCCACCCCGTCGAGCGCGACGTCCACGACGAACCCCTCGGCCTCCAGCCCGTCCCTCAGCCCGGCCGCGAACCGCTCCTCGTCCTCGACGACCAGCACCCGCATACGGTCCACGCTACGGAAGCCCTCCTCGGTGGCAAACGCAACCGCTCGCGCACGCGGAGTGACGGAGGCCGGGCCGACGCCGCCCCGGCCACCGGCCTCTCCACAACCCGGCGCGCCGAATCAATCAGCGTCGTTCGGTTCGTCCGCGCCGTCCGTCTCGCTGCCGAGGACCTTGAAGTCCTGGTCGAGGTGAACGTCGGTCTGCTTGCCGTTGTCGAGCGTGACCTCGACCTCGTAGTAGCCCTCCTCGTCGCCGACCTCGGAGTCCGTGACCTCGCCTGCGCCGGTGTACGCAAGGGCCGCGGCGCTCGCCTTCTCCAGCGCGGGTCCCGTGATGGGCTTCTCGTTGTCGTCCCCCGCGCTCGTCGCCAGAGCGATGCCGGTGCCACCACCTATGAGGAGGGCGGAGAACGCGGCCCCGACGATCCACTTGCTTCTGCGCTTCATGGCGAGTCCTCTCGCCGCGTCCCCGGCCGCCGCCTGCGGCCGGGCTGACGCCTTCATGATGCGCCCGGCCCCCTGAACAGACGCTGAACGAATCTGAAGGAACGGTCAGTTTCCGGCGCTGCCGGCGAGCCTCTTGGAGCAGGTCGGGGCGGCGGCCATGGCCAGGCCGTGGCTCTCCCGCTCGTCGCGAACCATTTACGGGATCTTGAGACCAGGATCAGCCCATGGCAGGCTCATGCCGCATGATCGACGAATTCGCGAAGGGCAACCTGCACGGGCGACTGCGGCGGGACCGCGAGGCGCTGCTCTGGAAGCTCGACGGCCTGTCCGAGTACGACGCCCGCCGGCCTCTGACAGCGACCGGGACCAACCTTCTCGGCCTGGTCAAACACGTGGCCACCGTCGAGGCCAGGTACTTCGGCGAGGTCTTCGACCGCCCTTCCCCGGAGCCGCTGCCCCGGTGGCAGGACCACGACGGCAGCGACATGTGGGCGGCCGAGGACGAGACCCGCGATCAGATCATCGGGTTCTACCGGCGCACGTGGGAACACTCGGACGCGACGATCAACGAGCTTCCCCTCGACGCCCCCGGCCACGTGCCGTGGTGGACGGAGCCTTGTCCCAACACGAACCTGTTCGCCATCATGGTCCATGTCCTCGGCGAGACCATCCGGCATGCCGGGCACGCCGACATCCTGCGCGAGGCCCTCGACGGCCGGACCGGCGTGCGCGCCGAGAACGAGCAGCAGATCGACGAGGAAGCCCGCGCGGCCTATTTGGCGAAGATCGAGCGGGCCGCCAGATCGGCCGCACCGATCAGGGCTTAGAGGTCCCGACAAAGGCGTTGGACGTATAGGGCCGGGTGTTCAGAGCGGCAGGTTCGCGAGGACGCAGAGTACGAAGCCTGTCGTCGGGATCGCTGCCGCGGAGGCGAGGAGCAGGGTGCGGAAGGCGAAGCCTGCGGTGATCGGGCGGCTGGCGCGGGTGGGGTGCTCGGGGTCGTAGTTGAGGTCGACCTGGCCACTGTGTGCCCCGTCGGAGAAGCCCGAGACGGTGACGACCGACGGGATGTCCGTCATCCGGCGCCCGTCGACGGTGGTGAACGTCATCCGGGAGAAGACCCAGATATGGCCACCCTTGTCCCAGATGTGGACATAGCCGGTCACTTCACCGACCACGCCGACACCGCGCCTGCGCAGCAGCCACAGCGACCGCACGCGTCGCACCACACGCAGCAGCGGGATGCCGCCGACCAGGCCCAGGACGCCGCCCACGATCAGGGTCTCCGCGGCTGTCGCACGCTCCAGTGGGCTGAACAGACCCAGTATGAAGAGCAGCAGTGCGTAGGGCGGCAGTGCGTAGGCGATCCGCACCACGACTCGGGCTCGCGGACCAAGCTGACGTCGTCGCGGCGGCTGGGTCTCCACGCGTATCAGACCGTGCCCGTCCGCCACGGGCACGGTCCTGGCCAGCGCGGCCGTCACCTTGTCCAGGAACGCCGCGGCGGCACGCGCGTTGGGAGCCTGCAGTTCCACGTCCTGCCCCAGACCGTGCCGGGCGTCCGGGCCCGGGGTACCGCTGATCGTGATCCGTACCGCCGCCCCGGCCGGCGTCAGCTCCGCTGCCCCGATGGCCGGCACCGGCACGGTCCATTTCGTCTCGCCCCGGACGATCCGCAGTCGCGTGCCGTTGAACCGGGCCGTGGTGCCGCCTGCTGCCAGCATGGTCTCCGGACCGCCGGATATCGCGTTCGACATGGGCGGATGATACGCAGCACGTGACCACTGCTCCAGCGGTTCACCAAGGTTTCGCCAACCCGGCCGAGCCGCTGGCCGACTTGGTCGTCCTGTCACGGGAACATCCGGTCCGAGCGGCACCGTTGTATCGATCAAGAGAGCGGCGGCCCCGGGCGGGCGGAGTTCACGGACCGACTCGGTCCCTGGCCCTACGGACCGTGTGCCCCGGTCGTCCGGCAACTGATACCGAGGGACGACCGTCCATGGGCCAGCCGCGAACTCGGACCGAAACCTTGCACACAGGAGGACTGCTTCATGAACGACCGGCCCTTGACGCTCATGGCGGTACACGCCCACCCCGATGACGAGGCCACCGGAACGGGAGGTGTCCTCGCCCAGTACGCGGCGGAGGGCGTTCGCACGGTCCTCGTCACTTGTACCGACGGCGGCTGCGGCGACGGGCCGGGCGGTGTCAAGCCGGGAGACCCCGGCCACGATCCCACGGCGGTCGCCACGCTTCGGCGGCAGGAACTCGGGGCGAGCTGCGACATCCTGAAGATCAGTCACCTGGAGACGCTGGACTACGCGGACTCCGGGATGATGGGCTGGCCGACCAACGAGGCCCCCGGCTCCTTCTGGCAGACCCCCGTGGAGGAAGGTGCCGCCCGGCTCGCGGAACTGCTGCGGCACTACCAGCCCGATGTGGTCGTCACCTATGACGAGAACGGCTTCTACGGCCACCCCGATCACATCCAGGCCAACCGCATCACGATGGCGGCGCTGGCGATGACCGAGCTGACACCGAAGGTGTACTGGACGACGGCGCCGCGCTCGATGATGGCGCGGTTCGGGGAGGTCATGCGCGAGTTCGGTGAGGAGGCTCCGGAGCCGGATCCCGCCGAGGCGGCCGCACTGGCCGAGATCGGGCTCCCCGACGACGAGATCACCACCTGGGTGGACACCTCCGCGTTCGGTGGCCAGAAGTTCGACGCACTGGCCGCGCACGCCAGCCAGGGCGAGAACATCTTCTTCCTCAGGATGGGCCAGGAGAGGTTCACGGAGCTGATGGGCGTCGAGACCTTCGTACGGGTCCAGGACACCACCGGCGCGGCCGTGCCCGAGAACGACCTCTTCGCCGGACTGCGCTGACGGGCGTACGGGTGAGGCCGTGGACCGGCGGGCCGCCGAGGCAAGGGTTCGGCGGCCGGCGAGTCGCCGGTCAGGTCCGGCCGTCGACCACCGGCGCGTCCCGCTCCCCCGGCGCGGCCGTTGACGCGGCCGGGCGTGGTGACGCGCGGTGGAAGCGGGACAGTTCACCGCGCGACGCGATGCCCAGTTTGGGAAACGCGTTGTAGAGGTGGTAGCCGACCGTGCGGTGGCTCAGGAACAGCTGTGCGGCGATCTCGCGGTTGCTGGCGCCCGTCGCGGCGAGCAGGACCACTTGCCGTTCCTGCGCTGTCAGCGCGGCGAGTTCGTCGACGGCTTCGGTGGGGGCGGTGCCGCGCGGTGCGGCACCGATGGCGGTCAGTTCCGCCGTCGTGCGGTCGAACCACGGCACCGCGCCGAGGCCGTGGAAGATCCTGGCCGCCGCCCGGAGCCGGGTCGCCGCGTCGTTGCGGCGGCGGGCGCGCCGCAGCCATTCGCCGTAGAGCAGCAGGGTGCGGGCGTGTTCGAAGGGGCGGGTGGCGTGCTCGTGGTGCTCCAGCGCGGCGAGGTAGTGCCGCTCGGCGTGCTCCGGGGTGCTCAGCAGGGCGCGGCAGCGTTCGGCGACCGCCAGCGCCCATGGCCGGGTGCTGCCGCGGGCCCAGTCGTCGAAGCGGGTGAACGGTGCTGCCGCGCGGTCCGGCTCACCGAGCCGTACGGCTGCCTCGACCAGGCTGGGGAGCGCGAAGCGGACGATCACCGTGTGGCCGACGGGTCCGGCGTGCAGCGCGGTCAGCCGGTTCACGGCCAGGCGGTGCTCGCCCAGGCCCAGGGCGAGCAGCCCGAGGGCGTAGCCGCCCCAGGAGGCGCCCGGCGCCACGCCGCCGTCGATTCCCGTGCCGGCCAGTTCCTCGCAGCGCGTCACGTCGCCCTGGGTCGCCGCGGCGAGGGACAGCACGCCCTGGATGCTGCGCGCCCGCTGTGTGTGCCCGATGGCGTCGGTGACGCGGAGCGCCTCGGCCGCGTCCGCCTCGGCCGCCGGGAGGAGGCCGAGGAAGATGCGGGCCTGGGTTCTCAGTTGCAGCGCGTGGGGCAGGTCGCTGATCCGGCCCTGGGCCCGGCAGATCCGGGTCAGTTCGTCGGCGGCGGCGAGTGTCTCGGTGTCCGCGCCGGTGCGCAGTCCCGCGAAGACCACGTAGGTGGCGGCGAGGACGTCGCCGGACACCGAGGTTCCGGTCGAGGTCAGCGAGACGCGCAGCAGGTCGAGTCCTGCGGCATGGTCGCCGGACAGCAGCAGTTCGGTGCCGCGTACGACGGAGGGGATCTGTCCGAGCGGTACGTCGCTGTGCTGCTGGGCGATCGCCATCAGGCGGCTGGAGCGGCGCAGCGTCTCACCGTCCCCCGCGAACCAGGCGTATCCGGCGGCGGCGCCGAGCAGGTCGACCGCCTGCTCCGGTGACGTCGAGGCCGTGGCCTCGGCGGCGTCCACGGCGATCCGGCCGGCGCTCGCGGCGTTGCCCCGCTCGAACTCCAGGGCGGCAGTCACCGCGGCCAGCCGCGCCGACACGGCCGGCTGTCTGGTGAGCCGGGTGCCGCGGACGGCGAGGCGGTCGGCCCGTTCCAACTGCCCTGCGGCGAAGGCGGCTTCGGCCGCGGCGGCCAGTCGCCGGGCCCGTAGCTCACGGTCCTCGCTGAGCTGCGCGCACCGCTCGAACGCCGAGGCGGCGAGGGCCGGCGCGCCGCGGCGCAGCGTGCGGTCGGCGGCATGCTCCACCAGGTAGCCCAGTGACTCGTCCACGCCCGTGACGGCGGCGGCCAGGTGATGCGTGCGGCGGTCCTGCGCGCCGTCCCGGTCGTCCTCGGCGTCGCCCGATTCGCCGAGCGCGTCGGCGAGCGCCCGGTGAGCCGCCTGACGGACCGTCAGCGGTGCGCCGCGATAGGCGGCGGCCTTGACCAGCGGGTGTCGGAAGGTCAGTACGGCGGCGCCGACCTGGACCAGGCCGGCGTGTTCGGCGGGCTCCAGGTCCTCGGCACCGGTGGCGAGGCGGTGCGCCGCCCGGAGGATGAGGTCGAGCGCGCCCGTGCCGTCGGCGGCCGCGAGGGCGAGCAGGATCCTGGTGCGTTCCGGGAGCGCGGCGATGCGTTCGCGGTAGGCGGTCTCGACCCTGCCCGCCGGGGTGGCACTCTCGGTGTAGAGGGTCAGGGCGGGCAGTCTCCCGGCCTGTTCCTCGGGGCCGAGCATGGCGGACAGTTCGATCAGCGCGAGGGGGTTGCCCTCGGCCTCGGCTATGACCCGGTCCCGGACCGCGGGGGCGATCTCGCCGCAGCGCTCGGCCAGCAGGGCCGCCGCCCGCTCGGCGTCCAGTCCCGTGAGGACCATCTCCGCGACTCCGGCCGCGGGGAACGGGCGGTCTCCGCTGCGGGCGCCGAACACGACGGCGATCCGCTCGGCGTTCAGGCGCCGTACGGCGAACAGCAGCGCGTCGGCGGATGCCTGGTCCAGCCATTGCGCGTCGTCGACCACGCACAGCAGTGGCCCGCCCTCGCTCAGATCGGCGAGCAGCGTCAGCACGGCGAGTCCCACGAGAAAGCGGTCGCCGCCGCGCGCGGAGCCCTCGCCGAGCGCCGCCCGCAGCGCGAGCGACTGAGGGGCGGGAAGGGCGTCGATCCGGTGCCGGACCGGGTGCAGCAGGGCGTGCAGCGCGGCGAAGGGCAGGTCGGCCTCCGCCTCCGTGCCGGTGATCCGCAGCATCGGCCGCGCCCCGTGGAGTCGCGCCGCGTGGTCCAGCAGCGCGGACTTGCCGATTCCGGCCTCTCCCCGTACGACCACCGCCTGGTGACGGCCCGCGGTCGCCGCGGCGAGCATGTCCGCCAGGTGCGCCCGCTCCGCCTCGCGCCCGTGAATCACCGGGCCAACATACGCCGTCCCCGCCCTGGACGTCCGGGCGCCCGGCCCGTCGATCCCGGTACGCATGACAGATCCGCCCCACCGTCCCGGTCTCTAGCGTCGAGGATGTCGGCCGGCCCCGTCGCGGTGCCGGAACTCGTCGAATCCGAGGAGGAGTTCATGCTCGTGGAACCCGTGGGCCATGTGGTGGGAGGCCGGCCGGAGCCGTACGACGACGACTGGGGCGTGGAGCGCGCCTCCATCCGTCTGGACGCCGACGCGTTCGGGAGCGAATCCCTGCTCGGACTGGCGGAGTTCTCGCACATCGAGGTGGTCTTCGCGTTCCACCTCGTACCCGCCGACGAGGTGCGTACCGGCGCCCGGCACCCCCGCGGCAACCCTGACTGGCCGCGCGTCGGCATCTTCGCCCAGCGCGCCAAGAACCGCCCCAACCGCCTCGGCGTCTCGCGCTGCCGCCTGATCTCCGTCGACGGTCTCGACCTCCACGTCGTGGGTCTGGACGCGGTCGACGGCTCGCCGGTGCTGGACATCAAGCCGTACATGACCGAGTTCGGAACGCTCGGTGAGGTCCGCCAGCCCGAGTGGGCCACGGAGTTGATGCGCGACTACTACTGAGCCGCCCCGCGCTCCCGCCCGTCCGGCCCGACCGCCCGCCCTCCAACCAGCCCGGGAGATGCATCGTGTCCACCGTCCCGCGCACGTCGCCGCCCGCACTGACGGCCGGCCGCCGCCACGCGGTGCTCGCCGTCGTCCTGATGTCCCTCGCCGTCGTGGTGTCGGCTGTCCCCTCGCTCAACGTCGCCCTGCCCGGCCTGGCACGGGACACCGGCGCCGACCAGACCCAGCTCCAGTGGATCGTCGACGCCTACGCCCTGGCCTTCGCCGGACTCCTGCTCCCCGCGGGTGCGGTCGGCGACCGGTTCGGCCGCAAGCCCCTCCTGGTCGCCGGACTCGCGCTGTTCGCCGCGGGAGCGTTCGCGGCGGCCACCGTCGACGAGCCCGCCGCGATCATCGCGCTGCGCGGGATCAGCGGTATCGGCGCGGCCCTCGTCATGCCGACCACCCTGTCGATCATCACCAGTTCGTTTCCCGCGGCCGAGCGCACCAAGGCGGTCGGCGCGTGGATCGGTGTGGCCGGCGCCGGTGCCGTCTTCGGCCTGCTGACCTCGGGTCTGCTGCTGGAGTGGTTCTCCTGGCCGTCCATCTTCGTCTTCGGCGGCATCCTCGCCGTGCTCACGCTCGTCGCCGCGGTCGCCGTCATCCCCGACACGCGAGAGAGCGGCGCACCACGCGTCGACGCGGTCAGCGGACTGCTGTCCTCACTCGCCCTCGCCGGGATCGTCTACGGGACCATCGAGGGCCCACACCGCGGCTGGACCGACACCGTCACTCTCAGCGCGTTCGCCACGGGCGCGCTGTGCGGCGCCCTGTGGCTGGCCTGGAGCCTGCGTACGACCGATCCCATGCTCGACCCGAGACTGTTCCGGCTGCGCGGCTTCGCCACCGGCGTGCTGTCCATCACCGTCCAGTTCTTCGTGTTCTTCGGCATGGTCTTCATCGTCCTCCAGTACCTCCAGCTCATCCTCGGCTACACGGCGCTCCAGGCCGGTCTGGCGATGACCCCCATGGGGCTGGTCCTCGGCGGCATCTCACGGCGCGCGCCGCACCTCGTCGAAACGATCGGCGCCCGCCGCGCCGCGGGGATCGGGCTGGGCCTGCTCACCGTGGGCGTCCTCGTCCTCAGCCGCCTCGACGCCGGTGCCTCGTACTGGCTGGTGCTCGCCGGGCTGCTGCCGATCGGCGCCGGTATGGCCCTGGCCACCACCCCGGCCACCACCTCCATCGTCAGTTCCCTGCCCGCCCACAAGCAGGGGGTGGCCTCCGCGGTCAACGACGCCGCCCGCGAGGTCGGCGGGACGCTCGGCATCGCCGTCCTCGGCAGCGTCCTCAACGACGGCTACCGCCAGGGCATCGACGACAACGCCCCGTCCGGCCTGCCGCCCGGGGCCGTCCACGCGGCCCAGGAGTCCCTCGCGGCCTCACAGGCCGTCGCCGAGCGCCTCGGAGCCGGCGGTGAACGGCTCGGCCGCGTCGCCGTCGAAGCCTTCATCGACGGGTACGCCGTGGCCTACCTGGTGTCGGCGTCGCTGCTGGCCGTGACCGCCGCGGCCATTCTCGCCCTGGGCCCCCGTCGTGCCGCCGCCCGCCCGGCCATCGCCGCGGTCGACTCCGGAATGCCGGACCAGGCGAAGGGAACGGACCGCCGTCCAGGCGTCCCACGCCCGTGACGCCCGCGCCTGCCGCAGGACGGGGAAGCCGTAACAGTCGCCCGGGGCGCAGGTGTTGCACGTTCCGCACCTGGGCCCCGGTTCGGATCACTCACCTGTCATGATCGTCTCCGCGTCGTCCCGCTGTCCACGGACGGAACGGAGGGTGGGCCGTCGACCGGTGCCCGTTGCGGGCGCGGCATACTCGTCGCATGTTCCACCCAGGAGGCAGCGTGATCGGCATCAGGCCGGAAACCTTCCGAACCGACCGGCTGACCCTGGTTCCCCTGGAGGTCGCGCACGCCGACGAGATGGCCACGGTGCTGTCCGACCCCGCGCTGCACACCTTCATCGGCGGCGCTCCGGACACCGCCCAGGCCCTGCGCGCCCGCTACGAACGCTGGGCCATCGGCTCGCCCGACCCCGCCGAGAGCTGGTGCAACTGGGCGATCCGGCTCCGCGACGCGGGCTGCCTGACCGGCACGCTCCAGGCGACGATCACCGCGGACGAGCGCGGAGCCGTCGCGGAGATCGCCTGGGTGGTGGGCACCCCGTGGCAGCGACGCGGTATCGCCACCGAAGCGGCTCGCGGACTGGTCGCCTGGCTTCGGGAGTACGCGGTGCACACGGTCGTCGCCCATATCCACCCGGACCACAAGGCGTCCGCCGGCGTCGCCGCCGCGGTGGGTCTCACGAGCACCGACGAGTGGCACGACGGAGAGATCAGGTGGCGGCTGACGATCGGCTGACCCCCGTCCATGGGCCTGGACGTGCGGTCGGCGCTCCGGGCCGGTCGGCGCTCCCGGGCCGGTCGGCCTCTCACGCCTGAGCGGCGGAGGCGTCGCCCTGGGGTTCGGTCGGAGCCATCTCGGTATCGGGCGAGAAAGCGCGCTCCAGGAGCTCGTAGAGCGTGGCCTGCTCCTGGTCGCTGAGCCTGTCCAGACCGGCGCGTGTGGTGTGCATCTTGCCGCGGATCACGTCGATGACACGTTCGCCCTCGGCGGTGAGGACCACGTTCTTCACGCGGCGGTCGGTGGGACTGGGCTCGCGCTGCACCAGGCCGCGCTTCTCCAGGCGGTCCACGATCCCCGTCATGTTGGAGGCGTCGCAGGACAGGATGGTGGCGAGGACGCGCATGGCGGCGGGGCCCCGGCGCAGCACGTTGAGCGTCTTGCCCTGGCTGGCCGTGAGGTTCTCGCTCGCCGCGGCCGCCGTGAAGTCGCCGTAGTAGGCAGCGAGCGACACCGAGAGCAGCTCCATGAGCCGAGCCGTTCCGATACCGCGGGTTGCTGTCATGTGAATCACCCTACGCCAGGAAGCTTGACCATCTCAAATATTAAGGTCTACCGTCTGCCGAGTTGCTTGACGTTCTCAAGTATCGCGATCCTCAAGTAGTTAGGGCAGAACTTCCGTGTCTCACTCACAGGCCGTGGCGTCGTCGAGATCCTCCGGACAGACCGGGACGGTCCTGGTACTCGGACTCGCCGCCATGGTCGTCTCGATGATGCAGACCCTGGTCGTGCCGATCCTGGGGATCATCCAGAGCGACCTGAAGGCCACCACGGCCAACGTCAGCTGGGTGACCACCGCGACACTGCTGTCGGCCGCGGTGTTCACTCCCCTGCTCGGCCGGTTCGGCGACCAGCACGGCAAGAAGCCCACACTCGTCGGCGTACTGCTCGTGATGATCGCCGGTTCGGTTCTCGCCGCCACCACCAGCTCGCTGACCTGGCTGATCGTCGGGCGAGTGCTGCAGGGCGCGGCCACCGCGATCTTCCCGCTCGCCCTCTCCGTGCTGCGCGAGGAGATCAGGCCGGAGAAGCTGCACGGGGCGATGGCCCTGGTCAGCGGCACACTCGCGTTCGGCAGTGGGCTCGCCCTGGTCGGAGCCGGGCTCCTCACCCAGGGTTCCCACCCCGACTATCACCGGGTCTTCTGGCTGGCGGCCGTGCTCGCCGTGGTGGCACTGGCGGGTGTCCTGTTCGTGGTGCCGGCCTCCAAGTCGAAGACGGGCGGCCGCACGGACTGGCTGGGCGCGCTGACCCTGGGCATGCTGCTGGTGCTCGTGCTGCTGCCCCTCTCCCAGGGGCACGAGTGGGGCTGGACGTCCGGCCGCACGCTCGGCTCCTTCGCCGGTGCCGTCGTCATGACCGGCGTCTGGGTCCTCACCGAGAAGCGGGTCAAGGAGCCGATGGTGGACATGCGGATGTTCACCCACCGGTCCGTGCTGCTCACCAACCTGGCGGGCCTGCTGCTGGGCTTCGCGATGTTCACGCACTTCATCGGCGTCTCGTACCTCGTGCAGATGCCTGAGGACCTCGTCGGCTACGGCTTCGGCGCTTCGGTACTCGCCGCTTCGGTCGTCTATCTGCTGCCGACCACGATCGTCTCCCTCGCGGGCGCGCAGGCGGGTGGTGTCCTGGTGGGCAGGCTCGGCGCGCGCGTCACGCTGGCCGCGGGCGCCTGCTTCGGCGTGCTCGGTTTCGCCTGGCTGACGCTCGCGCACGACACCAGTGCCTCCGTGATCGGCGCGGGCATGCTCATCGGTCTGGCGATCAGCTTCGGCTACGCCTCCATGCCGGCGCTCATCGTCGCCAGCGTCCCGGCCGAGCAGACCGGCATCGCCAACGGCATCAACTCGATCTCCCGTTCCGTCGGCAGCGCGGTCGCGAGCGCGGTGGTCACCTCGCTGCTGGCGTCGCGAACCGTCGACCTGCCCGCCGGTATGCCCGCCCTCCCCCGGGAGAGCCAGTTCACCCTGAGCTTCGCCATCGCCGGAGCCGCCTTCGTCCTGGTCGCCTTCGTCGCCCTGGCCGGACTCAGGAAGACACAGCCGCCCCGCACCCCCGCGCGTCGGCCGACCGTCTCGTCCGAGACCGCTGAGACCTCGACAGCCGTATCGGAGGCCAGGCCTGTGTGAGCGGGCGAAGGGTTCTGACTGACGACACAACCGACGGTTTCAGCATCAGTACGACCCTGAACGGCCGCGACCGGCGACGCGGCCGTTCAGGCAACCGCAATCGCCCGACTCCGGCTACCTGTAAGCGAGTTCACCGACACTCCCTCACGCGGATCGAATTGGTCTACACCCTTGACTGGTACAGACCAAAGCGGTTGAGTGTCCCTCACACCCCCCACCACGGCGGCCCCCCACGCCGGTCCGGCTTCGTCGGCACGTGCGGGCAAGGTCTGCTCCGTCTCTCCTTGCCGGAGGGCGGCCGTGCCGCACGAAGGAGCTGACTCCATGTCAAGACGCCCCCTGGCCGCCGCCGTGACCGCTCTTCTGATCGCCGGTGCGGCGCCGATGCTGCTGCCCGCCGCGACCGCCTCCGCGGCTTCCTGCTCCAGCTACCCCAGCTGGGTGGCCGGAAAGGCGTACCGCACCGGCGACATCGTCCGCTACACGGACGGCCGGGCGTACATCGCCGAGCACGACAACCCGGGCTACGACCCGATCATCAGCACCTGGTACTGGGAGCCGTACGCCTGCGACAACGGCCCCGGCACTCCCGTCGGTACCTTCGTGGTGACCGAGGCACAGTTCAACCAGATGTTCCCGAACCGGAACGGCTTCTACACCTACAGCGGTCTGACCGCCGCGCTCAGCGCCTACCCCGGATTCGCGCAGACCGGCAGCGACACGACCAAGAAGCAGGAGGCCGCCGCCTTCCTGGCCAACGTCAGCCATGAGACCGGCGGACTGGTGCACGTGGTCGAGCAGAACACCGCCAACTACCCGCACTACTGCGACTGGAGCCAGCCCTACGGCTGTCCGGCCGGTCAGGCCGCCTACTACGGACGCGGGCCGATCCAGCTCAGCTGGAACTTCAACTACAAGGCGGCGGGCGACGCGTTGGGCATCGACCTGCTGCGCAACCCGTGGCTGGTGCAGAACGACGCCGCCGTGGCCTGGAAGACGGCCCTGTGGTATTGGAACACCCAGTCCGGCCCGGGCTCCATGACCCCGCACAACGCGATGGTGAACGGCGCGGGCTTCGGCCAGACCATCCGCTCCATCAACGGCTCCCTGGAGTGCGACGGAAGGAACCCCGCGCAGGTCCAGAGCCGGGTCAGCAAGTACCAGCAGTTCACACAGATCCTCGGCGTGGGCCCCGGCGGAAACCTCTACTGCTGACGCCGACGGGTCCAGGCGCCGACGGCGGGTGACCGCACCCGCCGTCGGTGTGGTCACCCGCGTGCCGCCCGCCGATGACTTCCGGCGGGTGGCACGGTCGTATCCGGTACCAGCACCCGGATGCGGAGGCACCATGTCACGGAAGATCACCGCCAGCCTGTTCATCTCGCTCGACGGCGTCGTCGAGGCGCCCGACCAGTGGCATTTCCCCTATTTCAACGACGAGATGGGCGCCGCCGTCAGTGCGGGCATGAACAGCACGGAGATCCTGCTCTTCGGCCGCAGGACGTACGACAGCTTCGCCGGCGCCTGGCCCGAGCGGGAGGCCGCGGGCGGTCAGGAATCAGGCTTCGCCAAGCAGCTCGGCGACATGCGCAAGATCGTGTTCTCACGCCGGCAGCTCGACCTGCACTGGCGCAACTCCGAACAGGCGTCGGGTGATGTCGCCGAGGTCGCCGCCGCGCTCAAGAGCGAACCGGGCGGCGACATCTCGCTGAGCGGCTCTGTCTCCGTCGTCCGGCAGCTGCTGGCCGCAGGCCTCCTCGACGAGCTGCATCTGCTGGTCCACCCCATCGCCGTACGCAAGGGCATGCGCCTGTTCGACGAGGGCGAGCCGTCGATCCCGCTGAAGCTGCTCAGGTCGGAGACCTTCGCCACGGGCGTGCTGAACCTCGTCTACGGTCCCGACACCGCGCCGCCGACGGGCGGGTACGAGGAGGCCGTCGCCACGCTCGGAGAGTGAGAACATCCGGCCGTTCCGGGCCCGCGTCGCCGGGCCCGACCAGCCGGACACCCCCGCAGGGGCACGCGGCCTGCCATGAACCTGGTCAAAAGCGGGACAGTGCGCGAAGATCACGCCCGCACCACACCGCCGCTTCCACGCCATCCGTAAACGGAAGGATGTACATGGCTCGCCGCACACCCCGCGGACTGCTCGCCGGGGCCACCGCCACCGTGGCCCTGATCGTCACGGCCGGCCAGGCCACCGCCACGGGCACCGCCCCCGCCGCGCCCGGCCCGCAGGCCCGCGTCTTCATGGTCAATCCCGTCCAGTCCTCGGGCGACCAGACCCTCACCGACGGCAAGGACGCCGCCGACGCGGTGCCCGCCACCGCCTACGCCATCGTCGCGCTGCGCAACCTGGACGGCAGCGGCGGGCTCTCCGGCCGCTGGGCCTCGGTCCGCTCCGACACCGGCGCCTCCGCACGGCTCACCGACACCGCCTCGTACGACCGGCACGACGACCAGTTCGAGCAGGTCATGGCGTACTTCTGGGTCAACGAGGCACAGGAGTACCTGCAAGGCCTCGGCTTCGGCAGCGAGCTGCCCGGCGCCAACGACAGGGTGCAGCCGGTCCGCATCAACCAGTGGGGCGCGGACAACTCCTTCTTCACCGACAAGAAGGCGGAGATCCGCTTCGGCAAGGGCGGCGTGGACGACGCCGAGGACGCCGAGGTCGTCGTGCACGAGTACGGCCACGCCGTGCACCACGCCCAGGTACCCGGCTTCGGCACCTCCGTGGAGGCCGGCTCCATCGGCGAGGCGTTCGGCGACTACCTTGCCGTCGCCGTCGGCGAGCACGCCGCCGCACGGTACGGCTGGCCGCTGAAGGCCGACGCCGCCTGCGTCGCCGACTGGGACTCCGTCACGTACAGCGACGCCCCGCACTGTCTGCGCCGCATCGACTCCGACAAGACGTACGCGGACCGGGTCGGCGAGGTCCACGCCGACGGCGAGATCTGGTCCCGTGCGCTGCTCGACATCCGCACCGCACTCGGCCCGCGCGTCGCCGACCGGATCATCGTCAACGCCCAGTTCGGCTTCGCCGCCGACACCGGCTTCGCGGCGGCCGCGAACACGACGGTCGAGACGGCGCGGAAGATGTACGGCAAGGGCGCGGCGGACGCGGTCCGCGCCGCGTTCCAGGGACGGGGTATCCCCGGCATCGCCTGACACCGGCATCGCCTGACACGCGACGCCCCGGAGGCGGCCGGAACGCCGTCTCCGGGGCACCGTGACCAGTGGACATGCGCCTGGCATTGGAGTGGCGGGCGCGCGGCCCGGTGGCGTGGCTCCCGTGCGGACGTGCGGCGCTTCCTAGGGTCGGCGGGGGTACGGCACGGGGCCGACCGTCCATCGCACAGGCAGGTGAGTCATGGCAGGTATGTCGGCCGAGTCGACCACGATCGATCCCCCGGTTGCGGGCGGCCGCGGGCCGGCCCGGAGGTGGACCCGGCGGCTGGGCGCCGCGGTGGGTCTGATGCTGATCTGCGCCCTCCCCGCGTGGGCGACGAGCGCCTCGCAGCCCAGTGACGCACGGTCGCCCCTCGGCTCACCCCCGTACGTGTCCGACTACGGCAACAACCGGGTGGTCACCCTGTCGAGGGACGGCGGCGAGCAGATCACCGTCCCGCTGACGGGCCTGGTACGGCCGAGCGGCATGGTCTGGGACGCCGCGAGCCGGCTCTATGTCTCCGACACCGGCAACAACAGGGTCGTCGTCCTGCCCCCGGACGGCGGGGAGCAGTCCGTCGTGCCGACGAGCGACCTGTCGCGCCCGCTGGGACTCGCCGTCGACCCGGCCGGGAACCTCTACATCGCCGACAGCTTCAACGACCGGATCGTGAGAGTGGCCGCCGACGGCGGGGGCCAGACGACCGTCACCACACAGGGACTTCTGCACCCGTGGGGGCTGGCGTGGGCGCCTGAAGGGCATCTGTACGTCTCCGACTTCGTCAACGACCGGGTCGTCAGGGTGGCCGCGGACGGCAGCGGCCAGAGCACCGTGCCCACCACGGGCCTCTCCCAGCCGACCGGACTGGCCCTGAGCACCACCGGTGACCTCTACGTCGCCGACAGCGGCAACAACCGAGTGGTGAAGCTGGCCGGGGGCACGGGCCGGCAGAGCGTCGTGCCCACCACCGGCCTGAACTCCCCGCTCGGACTCGCGCTCGACGGCACCGGCAACCTGTACGTCGCCGACGGGTTCAACAACCGGGTCGTGCGCGTCCGCGAGACCGGCGGCGGACAGGTGACCCTCGCCTTCACCGGCCTCAACACACCGACAGGCCTCGCCGCCCCGCCGTCCGCGGCCCGCCCGGGATACGGACAGCACAGGTAGGTACCGGGGAGTGCCGGGCGGGTCGCTCACCTGCGTGGATCGGGGCTCGTGGGCCGAAGGTCCGGGCTGCCCTGGCGGAGGCCGACGAGTCCGGCTTCGAGGCCGATGAGTTGGGCTTGTGAAGGCCGATGAGTTCGGCTCCGTCGAACGGTCTGACTTCGGTGGATGCCAGGCAACAATCCCCGGAGAGAGGTGCTCGCCCGATGAGCAAGATGGTCCTCAACTGCACTATGTCGCTTGACGGTTTCATGGCCGGTCCGGACATCAGCGTCGAACATCCCATGGGCCGGGGCGGTCTGCGGCTGCATGAATGGATCTTCAACGCATCGACCAACGACGTCGACACCGCAGTGGCGCGTGAGATCTCCGCTTCGACCGGCGCCGTCGTACTGGGCAGAAGAACATTCGACGTCGGCGTCGGGGTATGGCAGGACACGCCCTTCCCGGTGCCGTGCTTCGTACTGACCCACACCCCCCGCAGCCGACTGGCCATGAAGAGCGGGTCCTTCACGTTCCTCACCGGTGACGTGGGCAGCGCGCTTCGGCAGGCACAAGCGGCGGCGGACGGGAAGGACGTCACGCTGATGGGCGCGGACATCGCCCGGCAGGCGCTCAGGGCCGGGCTCCTGGACGAGATCAACCTCCAGATCGCGCCGGTGCTGATGGGCGAAGGCCGGCGGCTGTTCGACCACCTCGGGACGGAACACATCGAGCTGGAACGGACCAGGCTCCTCGCCTCGCCGCACGTCACCCATCTGCGATTCCGTGTCACGTACGCCCGCGACGCGCCCAGCGACTCGGCACCCGCCCAAGGGCTCGACGGCTGAGTGGAGCCACGGGAGACGACCACCGCACCGCCTGAGTACGATCGCCTACGCCGGTCTGAGTAGGTGAGCGGCTGCCCGTGCCGCGCGGCGCCGGAAAGGATGGGCGCATGCGCCAACTGCTGCTACTCCCACCGCTGTTGCTGCTCACCGTCGGCTGCGGCGTGGTGCAGTCCTCCGAGGACGAGGCGGCGGACTCCGCACGGGACAGGGCCAGGACGGCCGGCGAGCGGCTCTACAGTCAGCGTCCGCGCACGGCGGAGGAGGTAGGACGCTCCGCCGCCGGTATCGACGGGGTGGAGGTACTGCGGGTGACCGGGACCTCGACACACGACGGGGACGGCATCGATGTGGTCATCCGCACGTCCGGCTCGGCGTACAGCGACTGGCTCGACCCGCAGGAGGTCGTCGTCCAGCGCTGTTTCGAGGTGCGGGTCTCGCCCAAGTCGGAGTGGGGTGAGGATCCCCGTGACGTGGACTGCCCGGACGGCCCTCCGATGACCTTCGCCCCGCCACCGGAACCGCCCGAGCTGCCCTACGAGGAGCTCCGCAAGAAGCTGCCGCGGGTGCCGGAGGGCGGCCAGGCGGAGGAGGCCGAGGTGCGCCGCGTGCTGGCCGCCCTGGACCTGGATCCGGCGATCCGTACGGAGGTGAAGACGGACGGCGGACGGGTCGGCGTTCTCCTGTCGGTGAAGGGCAACGGCTACGACGCGCAGGACTGCCTTCTCGCACGCGTCGGCCCCGGCGCCACCGAGGTGTGGGTGCCGCCTCGGATCCAGCGGATGCCCGGGGAGGGCGGCTGCTCCGTCGGCAACGCCCTGGACCCGCTACCGCCGCCGCACTGAGCGGGTCCCCGGCTCCGGGCGGAGGGGAGCCCGCCGAGGAACCGGACCCCCACGACCCGACCTCTGAGCCTCCTCAAGTCGCTTGCCCCGCACAGGCCTTGGCGATCAAGGTGAATCGCATGACGAAACACCACCACGTGATCCTCGTCCGTGACGCAGACGTGGTCGCCGCCGCGCTGCGCCAGGCACTCGCCGCCGCACCGCCGGAGGAGCGTCCGGGCCTGGAGCGCGCCGTCGCCGTTGTCGAGTCCAGCGCCGCTGCCACCGAGTCCGAGCTGCGCGCTCGCTGGGTCCGTACCCGGCTGGACGCCGTCGGCTTCACCGGGGACATCACCTCGGTCGCCGCGGTGAAGGCACTACGGAAGGCGGAACGCGGGCTGAGCCTGCTGGCTGCCGTGGAACTGCACAGAGATGCGGTGGCGCATCAGCAGTGACCCACCAGACCGTTGTCCGCGGCGTCGAGCGCGACAGCCTTCGGACGCTTGAGGCCGTCGAGCACGACAGCCTTCGGACGCCTGAGGCCGTCGAGCGTGACTGGCCTCGTCAGCCGCCGGGCGAGGCGGGCGGTGGTGGGGGCTCGGTGCGCAGGTGGTGGGTGAGGCGGGCGCCGAGCTCCGGGGTGAGGGGGCCGGTGTGGTCGAACCCGAGCTGGGTGGCCAGGTCGGCGGTGTGGAGGCGGGCGGCGACGTCGAGGAGGCGGGCGTAGGCGTCCACGCAGTTGCGGGTGCGGTGCCTGGCGGCCGCTGCCAGGACCAGCGTCACCGGGGCGGCGGGCCACCACCACAGGGTGAGCGGCGCGTACAGCGCGGCCCAGCCGGCGAGGGTCGTGGCGCGGGCCAGCGCGGCTCGGGTCTCGGTGATCCGGGCGCCCAGGGCCTCGGGGAGGACGGATTCCAGGTAGGGCCACAGGATGGCCAGGTCCAGGCGGAACTCTCGGTCCAGACCCAGGGCGACGGCTTGGACGCGGTCGCCGCTAAAGGTAGGACGCTCGGGCCGTTCCAGGGCGATTCGGGTGCGCCGCGCGAGGGCGGCGCGCCCCACCGCGGGACTGGGCCGGTCGTCGGGGTCGGGCGCGAGGGTGAGCTGCCGCTGCTCGTGGTGGACGCGGTGGGCGTCGTCCCAGCGCTCCTGCCGACGTTGTACCCGCCAACCGGCCAGGACCGGCAGACCCAGGGGCCATGCCGCCCAGCCGACGGCCAGAACCAGTCGTTCGACCAGAGCGCCGATCGCCTCGGCGACAAGCCCCGCCGCGGCGGCGGCGACCATGATCGCACCCACCAGCACGATCTGCCCGCCGACTCCGGTCACGGCCGGCTGCGCGGCGGCGGCTGTGACCTCCTGGATCAGTCTCGCGGCATCGAGGGCGTGCCGCTGGCCGAGGGTGTGCGCGGCAGCGGCCACGCCAAGGTAGAGCAGCCCGGGCAGGACCAGCAGTGACACCCAGCGGTCGGCGAGCTTCTTGCCCAGTTCGACCCAGAGGCCGCCCATCTCAGGCCAGCCGTTCCCGGATGAGTTCCCGTCGGCTGAGCGAGCAGACCGGCCGGGCTTCAGCCACGTCGCTGCCGTGCCGTCCCGTGCACTGTCGCAGCGGACACCGGAAGACGTGCTCCAGCGGCTCCAGCCCGCTCGATTGTCCGGGACGGCTCCCACCGACACCGTGGATGCTCACGAAATCGCCGGTCGCGGCCCTCAGCGCCGCGTCGACATCGCCCAACAGCCCTACGACCGTCGCCACTTCGCCGTCGCAGGCCGAGCGCAGACGTGCCAGAGGCGTCGACGGATCGGTGCCGTCGTCGCCGAGCACTTCCCGCAACTCCTCGTAATGGGCGCACACATACGCCAGCCCCGCCGCGTCCCTGCCTGTCAATCCGGCCTCCCCGTCCCCCGTCGGCGGCCATCGTTGCACCGGGCCGTCACCGACGTCGGGCAATTGCCGCAATCAGGTTCTCTCCTGCCGTCGCCTGGCTAGCCTGAGCCGCACGACACGGCCGCAGGGGACGGGAGAACCGGTGGAAGCAGACCAGGCAGGTACCGAGGGCTTACCGGACGACGATTCGGTGGCGCCTGCCGGACTGCTACAGCATTACATCCAGGCCTACTTCGACACGAGAGACCGGCAACTCGCGCTCGAAATAGCTCCGTTGTGCGCCGCCGGCTCACTGATCCATGAGATCGGCGAGCGGCTCTACGCGGACTCCGTGGCCGAGGACGACCTGACGCTCGCCCGCCTGGTAGCCGCACTGCTCGACATTCGACTCCAGGCGCTCGGCGAGGCACAGGGCCCGTTCGACTACCACGCGTGGCTGTCCGTGTTCGGCCTCCTGCACACGATCGCCCCCACGGCCGTTCACGAGGGCCTCGCCGAGGCGTTCGCCGCCGCGCCTCCCCCGGTGCCGGAGGCGCACGACCTGCTCAGCTCGATGGGCATGCTGTTGCTCGACGCCTGTGGCCGGACCGACGACCCCGAGGTGCCCGGCACCGCCATCGCCCTGCTCGAAGCCGCGCTGCGGACCGCTCCCGATGAGGAGCAGCCTGCGATCAGGTTCAACCTGGGCAGTTCCTGGATGCAGCTGGCCGAGGCCGTGGAAGCACCGGACGGGCTCAAGATCGCCGCCCACCACATGGAACTGGCGGCGAACGCGGCAGAAGGCAACCCGGAAAGACCGCGGATGTGGGACTGCCTCGCCAACGTCCAGGACACGCTGTTCGACCACCAGCATGACATCGTCCACCTCGACCGGGCGATCAGCGCCCGCCGGGAGTCGGTGAACGCAACTCCCCCCAAGGCCGGTTGGTGGTTCCAGCTCGCGGTTCTGCACTGGAAGCGGTACCAGTACACAAGGATCGAGAAGTATCTCGACGCAGCGATCGACGCGGCCGCCCACGAGGCGAAGATCATGCCCAGCGAGCACCCGGGCCTGCCCGGAGTGCTGGGCAGCCTCGGGAACATGCTCCTCGCCCGCCACGCCGCCACCGGCAACCTCGACGACCTGACGGCGGCCCTTGCCACCACGGCCGAGGGCGAGCGCATCGCGCCACCCGACGATCCACAGCGGGCGGCGCTGCACCAGAACGTGCACGCCCTGCGGCAACGCTACGCGCTGGCCCTGAGCGGGCAACCCCAGCCCGAGACAACCGGGTTGGGCATCGAGCAGCCCGAGCCGGACGTCCTCGTCACCCTTGCCACGAGTCTGCTGGGTCAGTTCGTCCGGCTCGGAGACGCCGACGACATGGAGGCGGCACTGCGGCTGGCCCGTGAGGCGCTCGAGGCGATTCCCGGGCATGCACCCGCCCTGTCCGCGCAGTCCGCCGCTCTGTTCCACCGCTTTCGGCTCAAGGCCGACCCGGTCGATCTGGCCGAGGCGTTCGACACCGCCTCCGCCGCGCTCGCGGCCACCCCCGACGACGATCCGGCCCGTGTCGACCGGCTGGCCGCCCTCGCGTTCGTCCTGCGCATCCGGTTTGAGACCGTGGGCGACCTGGAGGACCTCACCGCCGCGATCAAGGCGGCCGAGGACGCTGTCAGCCTCGCGAGCCTCCGAGGCGCCGCCGAGCACACGGCACCGACCGTCCTCAGCGGCCTCCTGCTCGCCCGGTTCGTCACTCTGAGAAACCGCGAGGACATCGACAACGCCGTCGCCGCCGCCCGCACGGCGGTGGACACCGCGCCGCCCGGCGCCGAGTCCGGCCGGGCGCTGACCCACCTGGCCGCCGCCCTGCACTCCCGCCACGGCGTCTTCGGGCAGCGGGAGGATCTCGACGGTGCAATCACCGCCCTCCGCGCGGCGACCGCCGCCACCCCGCCCACCCACGTCGACCACCCCGTCATGCGGCTCAAGCTGGCCGCGGCGCTTCGCGACAGCGGCAGCCCGGCCGACCTCGACGCCTCCGCCGCCATCCTCCGCCAGACCGCCCGCGAGCTGCGCGCCCACAGCCCCGACGACGCCAACCTGGCCCACCTGCAGTCGGAGCTCGGAACCACCCTCGTCAGACGGCTCGAGGCCGGAGGCTCGGCCGAGACCGCTCACGAGGCTCTGGCAGCCTTCCGAGCCGCCACCGCCAGCCCGGCCGCCACGACACGAACCCGCCTGTTCTCGGCGTTCTACTCGGGCAAGCTGAGCATGCTGACCGGCGACGCCGAGGGCGCGCTCGCCGGCTACCGTACGGCGATCGAGGACCTGCTGCCCCGGCTGGCCGACCGGGGCATCCCCCGGGCATCCCGGCTGGCCCAGATCGCGCAACTGCCCCTGCTGGCCGGCGATGCCGCAGCGGCCGCGATCGCGGCCGGCGACCTGCCGGGTGCCGTCCGGCTGTTGGAGCAGGGGCGCTCGGTGATCTGGTCCCAGCTGATGCAGACCCGCACCGACCGCGGCGCACTGCGCGCAGAACACCCGTCCCTGGCCTTGGAGTTCGACGCGATCTGCGCCGACCTGGAAGGCGGACGATCGGGCCTGGACGGCGCACGACCAGGCCTGGAAGGCGAGAGCACCAGGTCGGCCGGAAACGCCTCGCAACGCTGGGGGCTCAGCGAGAAGTTCGACGACGTCCTGGCCCGGATCCGTGGTCTCCCCGGCTTCACCGACTTCCTCGAGCCGCCGTCATTCGAACACCTGCACAGCGCCGCCGACGACGGTCCGGTCGTCATCGTCAACATCAGCAGCCACCGCTGTGACGCCCTCGTGCTCACTTCCACCCCGGGCGAGGACCCGATCAGACTCGTCGGGCTGCCCCGCGTCACCGCCGAGGACATCGAACTCGCCACCGCCGGTTTCCTCGACGCCATCAGCCGGCTCAACCAGCCCGGACTCGCCCTGGGCCCGCTCGAAGCCCACGCCTTGGCGACCCGGATCACCGACACCCTTCACCGGCTGTGGAGGGACATCGCCGAACCCGTCCTCGCCGCACTCGGCCTGGACCAGCCCGGCCCGACGGTGCCACGGCTGTGGTGGTGCCCCACCGGCCCGCTGGCCCTCCTCCCCCTGCACGCCGCCGGACCCCCGAACGGCCCGCGGGTCATCGACCGGGTGGTCTCCTCCTACACCCCGACCCTGGGCTCACTCGTCAGGGCCAGATCGCGCCGCCCGTCCCGGCAGCCGCGCCTCCTCGCGGTAGGAGTCGCCGACGCACCGGAAGACGCCGCACACCTGGCCGACCTGCCCGGCGTCCGGACCGAACTGTCCACGCTGGGCGACCTCTTCGGCGACCGGCACACCCTCCGGGCAGGAGACCAGGCCGTCCTGCCCGCCGTCCTGTCCGCTCTGCCCTCGCATCCCTGGGTCCACTTCGCCTGCCACGGCACGCACGACCCGGACGACCCCGCCGACAGCCACCTGCTCCTGCACGACGGCCCCCTCTCCGTGACCGGCATCGCCGAGCAGGACCTCTCCGGCGCGGAGCTCGCCTTCCTCTCCGCATGTCACACCGCCCGTGGCACCAGCGCCCTCGCCGACGAGGCGATCCATCTCGCCGCCGCTTTCCAGCTCGCCGGGTTCCAGCACGTCGTCGGCACCCTCTGGAGCCTCGCCGACGGACCGGCGCCCGGCGTCACGCGCGACTTCTACCAGGCCCTGAAAGCCTCGGACCAGGGCACGGGCGACAGCGCCCGCGCGCTCCACGACGCCGTCCAACGCCTCCGCCAGAATCCCACCCACGCCTCGCCCTTGAACTGGGCCTGCTATGTCCACGTAGGCCCGTAATCCTCCAGAGTCAACCAGCCCCGGCCGCGCCTCGGCCGAAAGCGACAAGCGCGGCCGGAACAGACATGCGGTCGCTCCGACAGCCGGGACCGTTGGGCGAAAGTTGAACAAGTCCGCGTCGACCAGAGTCTGTTCCCTGAGCCTACTGGCCGGTATACAAGCGATGTCGAACCTGTGGGACAGGAGCGTGTCCGGTTGCCCTGGTGTCGCCGTCCCCCCGTGCGCCTCGACGGTCGGTCCGGCACCGCGGGCCGTCCGGGCGTCAGCGGAGGAGGGGCACGATGAACCATCACACGCGTCCGGAGGGTGACGTCCCGAGACGGCGCCGCACCATGGCGCTGGGCGCGGCGCTGAGCAGCTGCGCGCTCGTCGCCGGTGTCAGCGCCTCGGCTCCCGCCTCGGCCGGGGAGAGGCCTTCCCCGCGTCCCGTGGACTACGTGGCGCTGGGCGACTCGTACACGTCCGGCCCGCTGATTCCGCGGCAGGTCGACGCCAACTGCGCGCGCTCGGACCACAATTACCCCTCGCTCGTGGCGGCCCGGTACAAGGTCGCCTCGTTCACGGACGTCAGCTGCAGCGGCGCCAAGACCGACGAGATGTGGAAGGCCCAGGGGACCAACGGACCCCAGCTGGACGCCCTGAAGCGGACCACCGACGTGGTGACCCTCCAGATCGGCGGCAACGACATAGGGTTCGGCCCCATCATCGGCACCTGCGCCGCGCTCAGCTCCAAGGACCTCACGGGCGACCCGTGCCGGCAGTACTACACGTCCTCCGGGATCGACCGCCTCGCGCTGAACATCCTCGAGACGGCCCCGAAGGTCGCCCGTGTGCTGCGCGCGGTGCACGAGCGGTCACCGCACGCACGCGTGATCGTCGTCGGGTATCCCGCTCTGCTGCCCGACAACGGCAGCGGCTGCTACCCCTCGGTGCCCTTCGCCGCGAAGGACTTCCCCTACCTCCGGGACACGGGCAGGCGTCTGAACCAGATGCTCCGCCTGGTGGCCTGGCTGAACCGGGCCGAGTTCGTCGACACCTACGGTCCGTCCGTCGGGCACGACATGTGCAAGGTGCCCGCCGACCGTTGGGTCGAGCCTCTCCAGCCCGCCGCGCCCGCCGCCCCCGCGCACCCCAACGCCAAGGGCATGGAGGCCTCGGCGAGCGCGGTCCTCGAGGGCCTGGCCAGGCGGTCCGGACGCCACTGACCTGCCCGTTCCCCGCCCTGCCCGGGCAAGGATTCCGGCGGGCGGGGAACACAGGTGGCGGCCCGTACGTTCTCCCTGAGAGGCAGCCGGTTCCTCGCGCCCCGTTCCAGATCCGGCCGCCGGTCGGGAGTCCCATGATCAGCACGCGCGCTTCGTTCGCAGCCTTGGCCACCGGTCTGCTCGGCCTCGTCGTGGGATGTGCGGCGAGGGATTCGGGCACCGCCGCCCCCACGCCGCACGCGGAACCGGCTCACACGTCACCGGCGTCGGCGCCGCCCCCTGACGGGATTCCGCGGCACAGCGCGCAGGCCACCCCGTCCTTCCCCTCCCCCGCTCCGAGGCCCGCGGTCGACCCGCGCACCACACCGGCATCCCTGACCATCCCCGACATCGGCGTGCGTGACCTGAAGGTCGTGCCGTACGAGGGGACGACCGACGACTGGCCCGGAACACGGATCCAGGACCTCGGTGTGGCCGCGAGTCCCCACGGGGAGCGAGGCGGTGTCGGCCCCGGCGAGAAGGGCAACTACCTCGTGACCGCCCACCGGCTGAGCGCGGGCGGACCTCTGCGCGACCTGCCCGATCTGGACAAGGGCGACACCGTGCGCATCCGCCTCGGCGACACGGTCTACACCTACCGGATCACGGAATCGCGGTGGACGTCGTTCCGGTCCGAGCGCTCGCTCGAGGAGCAGCGGGCCGCGGTGCCCGGCAAGCCCGGGGAGACCCCCACCCAGGCCATGATCACGATCTCGACCTGCGCCACCCCCGAGGACAACGCGGCGGGGAACCACTGGCGGGACGACCGGAACAATCCCGAGCACCGCATCGACAAGGTGGGAACGCTCGTCTCGGAAGAGAAGGCCGACGGGGCTTCCGCGGAGGGCCGGGCGTAAGGGGTCCTCGGCGGCGGGCCTGATCAGAACCCTACGTCCAGCAGCTGGGAGCACAGAGTGCGGTGCGCCCATCGCTCCCACTTCGCCGGTGTCCACGCACGGTCGCGGGTGAGGACGAGGAAGAGTTCCGGGCTCAGGACGGCGTAGATGATGTCCGCCGCCTCGTCGGCGGGGACGGAGGAGCGGAAGCCCGACTTCTTCGACAGGGATTCCGCCACCGTGGACATCACGGTGTACCTCGGGTCCGTCCCGTCCCCCCACAGTTCCCGGATCTCCGGATCGGTCGCCGCCGCGGCGTGGACCATCTCGTTGACGGCCGCTACGCGCTCGAGTGTGCGGCGGGTGTCGCCGAGCAGGCCGGTCAGTGCGGATTCGGCCGTCGGCGCGGCCAGTACCGCCGTGAACCAGGGTCGGTCCATGGTCGCCACGGGTTCGTCGTCGCCCGCGATCGCGACGTCGACGAGCTCTTTCAGCAGGGTGGTCTTGTTCCGGAAGACGAAGTAGATCGTCTGCACCGCGACGCCTGCCCGGTCGGCGATCTCCTGCAGTTTGGTCGCCCCGTACCCCTGCTCCACGAAGAGCGCGCCGGCCGCGTCGATGATCCGCCGCCGTGTCTCCTGAGCCTTTTTGCCTTGGCTGCCCTTGCCCTCACGCATGCCTGGAGTCTATATCTAGAGATGAACTCTAGAGACCAACTCTAAGTGGTGAACTCCAAACGGGAGGACGGGTCATGCGCACCATCGCCAACCGTCAGCAGGCGCAGGCGTGGAACGACTGGGAAGGCATCCACTGGGCCGAGCACCCCGAGCGCTACAACGCGATGATGAACGCCTTCGACCCGGCCCTGTTCGCCGCGGCCGACATCCAGGCCCGCGACCGGGTCCTGGACGTCGGCTGCGGCACCGGCCGGACGACGTGTCTCGCGGGGCAGCGGGCGCACGAAGGACACGCGCTGGGAATCGACCTGTCCGCGCCGATGCTGGAGCGCGCACGCCGCGATGCCGCGGCGGCAGGCCTCGGCAACGTCACCTTCGAGCAGGGCGACGCGCAGGTGCACCCCTTCCACGGCCGCGAGTTCGACGTCCTCCTCAGCCGTGGCGGTGTCATGTTCTTCGCCGACCATGTCGCGGCCTTCACTCACCTCCGGCAGGCTCTGGCGCCGACCGGCCGCCTCGCCTTCCTCGGCCCGCAGCCCGGGGGCCCGGACAGCGCCTACAGCCGGGCGACCGCGGCACTGTCACCGTTCCTGCGCGAGGCGTCACCCGCCTCCAGGGGGATGGGGTCACTCCTGGACCCCGCGCGCATCCGCGACGTGCTCGCCGCGAGCGGGTTCACCGACACCGAGGTGACTTCGTGCGAGGCACCCATGAACTTCGGGGCCGACGCGGACGACGCCGCCGGCTTCCTCCTCGCCATGGGCCCGACCCGCTACAACCTGCGCGATGTCGACGCGGCGACCGTCGCCCGTGTCCGCGCCGAAGTAGGCGACGCGCTGGTGGAGTTCGAGACGGAGGACGGTGTCTGCGTCCCGGGCGCGGTCTGGATCGTCACGGCGAGGCCGGGGCGCGCCACTTCGAGCGAATGACGCATCTTCCACGGCAGGCACCGAGCGGCGAACGGGGTGCGGGAGGCGGGCATCAGGACCGACGAGTCGCTCCGGGCCCTGGGCGCTCCACATCATGGCCAGACCCGCCACGTCGTACAGGGACGCCAGGTCGTGGTCCGCGCCGAGGCAGGTGACGGTGCCGAGCTCGTCGAGTGTCGGCCTGTGTGCGTCGCAGTCCGCCCACGGCCCGCTGCGCAGGATCACCGCCTCGCCGGTGCCGATTCCTACTCGTGCCGCCGTCCCCGCTTCAGGCGACGCTGACGACCGTCGCCCGCCGCAACGCCTGGCGGCTCCGGCTGGACATCGGTTGTCTGGAGGGGGAGTTGGCGTCGCGGCCCGAGCTGTGAGGGGGCGGCATCACTTCGTCAGCAGCGCCGTCCCCAACTGGCGGCGTCGCAGTTTCTCCAGTACGTCCTGCTGCCGCCGGGCACGTGCGACGAGGTGGTCGAGCAGGTCGGGGTCGAGTCGCTTCTCGTGGCCGGCGAGGTCACGCAGCGTCTGCCACAGAGCCGTCTTGCCCTCGACGCCCACCCGCAGGGCCTCCAGTTCGAGCAGCGGACTCAGCGGGGAACGCCGTACGAGGCGGCCGTTGCTCTTCAGCCGTCCCAGCCGCTCGGCGACGCGGCCCGCGTAGACCTTGTAGGAGCGCGCCGGGACGTCGAGGCGGTCCATGAGGGCGACCAGTGTGGCCCGGTCCTCGGCGATCTCGGTGGCGATCGGCTCCAGCGCCGCGGCGAGTTCGGTGCCGCCGTACGACCGCGTCATATGGCGTGCGCGCTCGGTGCCACCGGTGGCGCCCGCGAGGTGATCGTTGAGGTAGACAGCCAGGAGCGAGGTGCTGACGTGACGGGCCGGCGCCTGGTGGCGTGTCGGAACGTTCATGGCGTCTTCCTCCGCTCTGCGGGTCCGGTGGTGCGTCGGTCCGGCGCCCCGCTGTACGCCGGAGCGGGCTCGCCGACGGCCTCCATGGCCACTCCGCCCTCAGCGCGCGCCGGTGCCGTGCTGGACGGGTCCCATGCACGAGGCGCATGAAACACCACATAAGGGATCGGTCTCGGTGCGCGTGTGACCGCGCGGGACGGGAACCCGGCGACCATGAACGCTGCGCAGGAACCGCCCCGGGGGCCGCACTGGATCGAGGCCGCACCGGGCGGTGAGCCCGCCGCCCCGGAGGCCACCGTCGACATCGGGGTGGCGGGCCTCGGCACAGTATGGGAGCTGGCCCGGCGCGGGCATCAGGCCGCCGCACTGGAGGCGGGCCGGATCTGGGAGTGCCCGTGCCACGGCTCCCGCATCACCCCGGACGACCACGGCCTCCAGGACCCCGAGGTCCGCCCGCTGGAAGAGCGAGAGGACTGAGTGCCATGGAACGGGCCGCCGTGTTCGACGTGGACGGAACCCTCGTCGACACCAACCATCTACACGTGGTCACCTGGTGGGAGGCGTTCCGCCGGGCGGGGCACCCGGTGACCGCGCATGCGATCCACCGGGCGATCGGGCTCGCCTCCGAGGACCTCGTCGCCCGGCTGCTCACCGGCGACGGCGAGCCGGCCCCGGACCCCGGCGACACGGAAGCCCTCAGTGCCGCCCACAAGGCGCTGTACGCCCAGTACTTCGAGCGGCTCACCGCACTGCCGGACGCGGGACGCCTGCTGCGCCGACTGGCCGACGACGGCTGGACGGTCGCGCTGGCCACCTCGGCCGGGGACGACGAACTGTCCGCGCTGCGTCGCGCGATCGACGCGGACGACGCCATCACGGCGACGGCGAGCGCCGACGACGTCTCCGAGGGCAAGCCGGCGCCCGAACCCGTCGAACGGGCACTGGAGTTGGCCGGCGTACCGGCGGAACGGGCCGTGTTCGTCGGTGACACCGTGTGGGACATGCCGGCGGGCACCCGGGCCGGCGTCCGGTGTGTGGCGCTGCTGTGCGGTGGCATCGCCCGCGCGGACCTGGAAGAGGCAGGCGCCGACGCCGTGTTCGACGACCCGGCCGACCTGCTCGCCGCACTGGCACGCAGCCCCCTGGCCTGACGCCGTCCCCTGCCTGGCGCGACGGCCGTAACGCGCCGGACGCGGGCGCCCCGGACTCCTCCCCCTGGCCCGGCGCGCCCAGCGCGCGGGCGCACCGGCACGCAGAACGCCTCCGAGAACAGCCGAGCCCCTGTGCCGCAGGACACACCCGCCTATGTTTACAGTGATTACATCCCTGCCTTACCGTAGACACCGATGTAGACACCGCACACATCGTAAGCGGTTCCAGATCGAGAGGGAAACTCGGATGACCAGCGAGCTGTTCTCGCCGTTGGCCCTGCGCTCCGGGCAGGTGCTGCGCAACCGGATCGCCAAGGCGGCCATGGAGGAGAACATGGCCGCCGACGGCCAACTCCCGGGCCAGGAGCTCTTCGGGCTGTACCGGCGCTGGGCCACCGGCGGCACCGGACTGCTGATCACGGGCAACGTCATGGTCCACGCCGAGGCGCTGACCGGCCCCGCAGGCGTCGTGCTCGACGAGAACGCGCCGCTGAAGCCGTTCACCGAGTGGGCCGAGGCCGGCAAGGCCGGCGGCGGGGCGATCTGGATGCAGATCAACCACCCCGGCCGGCAGATCGGGTCCGACATGCCCGGCGTCGTGTGGGGCCCCTCCGATGTCGGCGTCGACCTCGGCAGGCACAGCAGCCGCTTCGGCCGCCCGGTCGCCATGACCCCCGAGCAGATCTCCGCCACCGTGACCCGGTACGCGGTCACCGCCCAGCGTGCGCAGGAGGCGGGCTTCGACGGGGTGGAGATCCACGCCGCGCACGGCTATCTGCTGTCGCAGTTCCTGTCGCCCCTGGTCAACAAGCGCACCGACGCCTGGGGCGGCTCGCTGGAGAACCGGGCCCGGATGCTGCTGGACGTCGTCCGGGCCGTCCGCGCCGCCGTCTCCCCGTCCTTCGCCGTCGCGGTCAAGCTCAACTCCGCCGACTTCCAGCGCGGCGGCTTCGACGCCGACGACGCGCGGCAGGTCATCGGAATGCTCGAACCGCTCGGCGTCGACCTGGTCGAACTCTCCGGCGGCAGTTACGAGAGCCCGGCGATGACCGGCCGCCGCACCGACTCGCGCACCCAGGCCCGCGAGGCGTACTTCCTGGACCTGGCGAAGGACCTGGTCAGGACCAGCCCGCTGCCGCTGATGCTGACCGGCGGTATCACCCGTCGCGAGACCGCGGAGCGGGTCCTCGACAGCGACGTGGCGATCATCGGCATGGGAACCGCCCTGGCCGTCACCCCCGACCTGCCCGACCGCTGGCGCAAGGGGCGCGGGGCCGAGGGGCGGATGAGGCCCGTAACCTGGTCGGACAAGGCCCTCGCGTCAGCCGCGAGCATGGCCCAGGTCCGCCACCAGCTGCGCCGCATCGCCCGCGGCGGCAGGACCAGGCCGGGCACCCACCCGGCCGTCGCCCTGCTCGCCGAGCGGCGCAGGCAGCGCAAGGCCCTGCGCCGCTACCGTGCCTGGCTGCCCGCCCGGGACACCGTGTAGTCACACGACCCGGCATCATCCGGGCGCACGCGAGTGTGCGCACTCGTACGGCTGCTCAGCCGTCCTCGAGTGCCGTCCTGAGGAAGTCGACGGCGAGCTTGCGGGCGACGTTGGCGGCGCGGGTGTCGCGCAGGCTGTCCAGGAGCAGGAAGTCGTGGACCATGCCGGCCACCCGGACGGAGGTGACGTCCACGCCCGCCTCGCGCAGCTTGTTGGCGTACTGCTCGCCCTCGTCGCGCAGGACGTCGGCCTCGTCGGTGATGACCAGGGTCGTGGGCAGGCCCTTCAGCTGGTCGAGGCTCGCCCGGAGCGGGGAGGCGTGGTGCTCGGCCCGCTGGGCGGGGTCGGTGGTGTAGGCGTCCCAGAACCACTTCATTCCGTCGAGGGTGAGGTAGTAGCCCTCGGCGAACTGGAGATAGGACGGGGTGCCGAAGTCGGCGTTGGTGACGGGGTAGAGCAGGCACTGGGCCTTGAGGTCGATCCCGCCGCGCTCCTTGTTCATCAGCGCGAACACCGCCGACATGCAGCCGCCGACCGACTCGCCCGTGACGGCGATGCGCGAGGTGTCCATGCCGTGCTCGGCGCCGTGCCGCAGGACCCACTGGCCCACCGCGTAGTTCTGCTCGACCTGGGTCGGGTACTTCGCCTCCGGGGCCCGGTCGTAGACGGGGAAGACACCCACGGCGCCCGCGCCGACGGCGAGTTCACGGAAGAGGCGGTCGTGGGTCTTGTCGTCGCCGAACACCCAGCCGGCGCCGTGGATGTAGAACACCACGGGCAGCGGACCCGTCGATCCCTTGGGCCGGATGATGCGGGTCCTGACCGTGCCCCACTCGCCGGCGTCCACGTCGACCCACTCCTCGTCGACGTCCGGGCGGGGCACGCTGGGGTCGACCTGGAGGCTGAGCAGGATGTCCCGGCCCTTCTCCGGTGGAACCTCGTAGATGCGGGGGTGCGGGTCGGTCGCCTCGCACAACTCCTTCGCGGCAGGCTCGAGGTAGGGAGTGATGGGCGGAGGAAGCTCGGTCATGTCGACTCCGTGTCACGAGTACGTGCGTACCTGTTTCCGCGACCGCGACCGGCCGCGACTGATGACCCCCTGGCCCCAGGGCGGGAAATGCCCGGTTCCCATCGTTCGCGCCCTGTATGCAACGCGCAACTTGGCACAGCACGGCCCCGTGGGGCGGCCGGTCGGCCCGCTGCCGGCCTTCGACCGAAGCGCACGTACGAAGGCGCCATCGGCGGTCCACCCGGCGCCAATCGGCTTGCTCTGCCGCCCTGTTGGCAACGAGCACCTTGCCCTTGCGTGCCACCCGGGTCACACCTGTGACGACGGGACGTAAGGGATCTGCACGAACCCGAACTGCGGGTCGCCCGGAATCGCCCCTTCTGCCGATGATGGTTCGAGGCGATCCCCCTGCCAGCCCGCTCTGCCGACCGCACGGAGCGCCCGCGGTCGGCACCGCAGCCGCCGCCCCCGAAAGGAGAAGCGAAGATGACCAAGGCCCTCTTCGTGGTGTCCGCAGCTGATCGCTGGACGCTGAAGAACGGAGATGTGCACCCCTCGGGCTTCTGGGGTGAGGAACTGGCCGTGCCGCACAAGATCTTCACCGAGGCGGGGTGGGAGATCACGATCGCGACCCCGGGCGGCACACCGCCGACGCTGGACCGGTTCAGCATGTCCCGCACCGCGGGCCGGCCCTCCAAGCTGCGCGAGGTCGCCCGCTACCTGGATTCCATCCAGGGCGAGCTGAACAGCCCCGAGTCGCTGGAGAAGATCGACGCTGACGAGTTCGACGTCGTGTTCTACCCCGGTGGCCACGGCCCCATGGAGGACCTGGCCGTCGACCCGGTCTCGGGCGCGCTGCTCACCCGGGTGCTTCGGTCCGGCAAGCCGCTGGCGCTGCTGTGCCACGCACCCGCGGCGGCGTTCGCGGCGAAGAACGAGGACGGGTCCTGGCCGTTCGACGGTTACCGCATGACGGCCCTGTCCGATGTAGAGGAGAGGTTCACCAGCCACGGCCGCAAGGCCATCTGGCTGCTGGAGGACCGACTGCGCAACAGCGGCGCGGACTACGTCAAGGCCCGACTGCCCCTTCGCCCCTTCGTCGTGGTCGACCGCAACCTCTACACGGGCCAGAACCCCCCGTCCTCCGAGTCCCTCGCCCGCCGCCTGGTGGAGGATCTGGCCAGGACGGCGGGCTGAGGCCGCGCCCCACCGGCCCGGCGTATCACCGCCGGGCGCCTGCCCAGAACGCACGGATCCAGCCCACTCCTTGAGCTCGTACCCCGCGCTCGGCGGTGAAGCCACGCGGTGGCACGAGCGGGGCGCTTGACCCTCACGCGGCGTGATGCCGCATGGTCGGTGTCATGGAGGAGCAACTGACCGTGGGACGCGTGGCCGGGCTCGCCGGTGTGAGCGTGCGTACGTTGCATCACTACGACGAGATCGGCCTGGTGCGGCCGTCCGCGCGGACCTCGGCCGGTTACCGGGCCTACTCGGCGGGCGACGTGGAGCGGCTGCGGGAGGTGCTCGCCTATCGGCGGCTGGGCTTCGGACTGCGCGAGATCGCGGATCTCGTCGACGATCCGGCCACGGACGCGGTCGCGCGCCTGCACCGGCTGCGCGTTCTGCTGCTGGACCAGCGTGACCGCGCTGCCGCCATGGTGACGGCCATAGACCGGGAACTGGAGGCACGGGCGATGGGGATCAGGACGACGCCGGAGGACCAACTGAAGGTGTTCGGAGCGCAGTTGTACGAAGTGATCGGGTCCGACTACGGGGCGACGCGACGCACCGAGCCGCGGATCGCCGCGAAGGTCTGGGACGCGCTCGGTGACGCACGGACAGTGCTGAACGTGGGCGCCGGCACCGGCTCCTACGAACCCCCGGACCGCGAGGTGACCGCGGTGGAACCGTCGGCGGTCATGCGGGCGCAGCGTCCGGCGGGCGCGGCGAGGTGTGTGGCCGCCGCGGCGGAGAGCCTGCCGTTCGAGGATCAGTCCTTCGACGCCGCGATGGCCTTCAGCACCGTTCATCACTGGCAGGATCCGGTCGCGGGGCTGCGTGAGATGCGGCGAGTGGCCCGGCGTGTGGTGGTGTTCACGCACGACGCCAGTGACGCCGGCTGGCTTCACCGGTTCTGGCTCACCCGCGACTACCTGCCCGAGGCCGCCCGTCTGGTCGTCGGCCGGCCCTCGGTGGACCAGCTGGCCGACGCCATCGGGGCTCGCATGGAACCGGTGCTCATCCCGTGGGACTGCGCCGACGGCTTCTTCGAGGCTCACTGGCGTCGGCCCGAGGCGTACCTGGAGGAGCCGGTGCGCCGCGCGGTGTCGGTGTGGACCAGGGTCGGGCCGAAGTCCGAGCAGCGAGCGGTCGGCATGCTGCGCGACGACCTGGCCTCGGGCCGCTGGGCCGAGCGCAACCGCGACCTCGTCGCCCTCGACACGGCTGAGCTCGGCCTCCGCCTCCTCGTAGCCTGATACGGCGGGCCGAGAACGCCGCGCGAAGTCGACGGACGCGGTGCGGGGGGGGGGGGGGGGGGGGGGGGGGGGGGGGGGGGGGGGGGGGGGGGGGGGGGGGGGGGGGGGGGGGGGGGGGGGGGGGGGGGGGGGGG